>NZ_CP012945.1:2164862-2483543 GCF_001402915.1 Devosia sp. A16 | reverse complement strand
CCGGCGAGGCACCTCCCCCTTCATGGGCGAGGATGGGAGGGGGCCGTCTGCCGGAAAACAACTTCGAGGCGCGAACAGCGCCCAAAGAGGAGGAACCATGCGCGCACCGGTCGCAGTGCTCGGGATTTTCGTGGCGGACCTGGCGTTCCGGGCGCCGCGCCTGCCGCTGATGGGCGAGACCATTCTCGGCCAGGGGTTCAAGGATGGTCCTGGCGGCAAGGGCTCGAACCAGGCGATCGCGGCAGCGCGGGCCGGGGGCGAGGCGCGAATGATCACCCGTATCGGCCGCGACACCTTTGGCGAGATGGCGCAGAAGGCCTGGGCCGCCGACGGCATCGACACTTCGGCCGTGGCGATCGATGAGGAGCTGCCGACCGGCGCGGCCTTCATCTTCGTATCCACCGAGACCGGCAACAACGCCATCATCGTCGAGAGCGGCGCGGCAGCGAAGCTGTCGCCGGCCGACGTCGCGGCGGCCGAGCAGACCATCGCCGGCTCGAAGGTGCTGGTGACGCAGTTCGAGCAGCCGGTCGAGACAGCGATCGCCGGGCTTACCCTGGCCCGCAAGCACGGGGTGATCACCATCCTCAACCCGGCGCCGGCGCTTCCGGTCGACGACGCGATCTACGCGCTCTGCGACTATGTCACGCCGAACGAGACCGAAGCGGCGACGCTGACCGGGCTCAAGGTCGAGAGCGAAGCCGACGCCTTGGCTGCCGCCAAGGAACTCGTTCGTCGCGGCGCGAAGAATGCCTTGATCACCCTGGGCGAAAAGGGCGCCCTGCTCTACGGCGAATCGGGCACTCACATGGTCCCCGCCTTCAAGGTGCCCAAGGTGGTCGAAACCACCGGCGCCGGCGATGCCTTCAATGGCGGCTTTGCCGTGGCGCTGGCCGAGGGCCAGTCGCCGGTCGAAGCCATTCGCTTCGGCTGCGCCACCGCCGGGTTGTCGGTGCAGAAGCCGGGCACGGCCCCGTCGATGCCGACCCGGGCCGAGATCGAGGCGATGCTGGCCACTGGCTGACGGGGCGCCGGCTCACGCGGCGATAGGGAAGACCAGCGAGCGGTGCAGCGCCGTGCCGGCCAGCACCCCATCCGCCACGGCGAAGCTGACGCTATGCATCGGGCGGGCAATGTCGCCGGCCGCAAAGACTCCGGGCACGCTGGTCTGCTTCAGCGCGTCGGTGCGAATGAGCCGACCGAACGGGGCATCCTCGGAGGCACACCCGAGCTGGTCGGCAATGTCGCTGTTCAGCCGTGACTGCGGACCGATGAATAGCGCGTCGATGGCGACCCGGCGGCCATCGGCCAGGTCCACCGCCGAGAGCGCGGGCGCCGCACCGCTGAGCCCCACCACCGGCGTCGCTTCGATGCTGACGCCCCGATGGATCAGCTCGTCACGCGTCGCAGCATCGGGCTCGAAGCCGTTGCTGAAATAGGTCACCGGCCCCCACTCGGCCACCAGCATGGCCTGGTGCGCCGACATCGGGGTCATCGCCAGGACGCCCAGCCGCTGCCCGGAGAACTCGAAGCCGTGGCAATAGGGGCAGATGATGACCGAATGCCCCCAGCGCTCGGCGAGGCCGGGAAGACCGGGGAGTTCGTCGCTGAGGCCGAAGGCCAGCACCAGGCGATCGGCGGTAAGTTCGGCGCCCGATGCGAGGGTGACGGCAAAACCGTCGCCATGCGGCCGGGCGGTGCGCGCCTCGCCAACGACCAATGACGCCGTCGGATAGGCCAGCACCTGGGCGCGGGCCTTGTCGAGCATGGCGGCGGGGGTGCTGCCGTCATGACCGAAGAAGCCATGCGAGTGGGCGGCGAAGCGGTTGCGCGGCAGGCCGGCGTCGATGATCGCCACCGAGCGGCGCGCCCGGGCGATGTACATGGCGGCGGACAGGCCGGCGAAGCTGCCGCCGATGACGATGGCATCATGATGCATGGGAGTGCTCCAGATCGATATGGGCGCCGCGGGCCAGCATGCGGCGATGGAAGTCGGCGCTGAGCTCGGCGAGGGTTACTTCCCCCAGCCGCTGCAGCAGCAGCGCCTCGGCCGCGGCGAAACTGTCATCGAGGGCAGCGTTTACCGCCTGCTCGACGAGGCAGTTTGGATTGTCGCTGCGGTTGCCGATGGCGAGCAGCGTGGGCGAACCGAGTGCGCTGTAGATGTCGCGCAGCGTCAGGCGGCCAAAGCCCTCGGCCAGCGTCCAGCCGCCGCCATGGCCACGCCCGGACTGTACGTAGCCTTTGGCTTTCAGCCCGGCCATGGTGCGGCGGATCACCACCGGATTGGTGTGCATGGCTTTGGCCAGCAGCTCCGAGGTCACCGGCCCATCATACTCAGCCATATGCAGCAGGACGTGCAGGACGCCCGAAAGTCGACTGTCGCGCATCATGTAACTGCATATGTTACGTGATGACGCCAGAGTCAAGGGGGGGTGCGGGCCAGTGGCGCCCCTTCACGCGTACGGCAGTCTTGCAAATCGGCAGCGCATCAATGCATATTGCATGCACAGTGCGTAACGACCGATATCGAGAAGCTGGACCGACTGGCGAATGTCGGCGCACCCAGCGGATATTCAAAGCAGTAGCGGACAAATATGCGATCGCATCGGACCGCAGACAGGAAGGCGGGCAAGGTGGTAGAACGGCGCCCGATGTCGCCGAAGCCCGAAGCCCCGCTGTACCAGACCATCTATGCGGTGCTCCGCGAGCACCTGGTGCGGGAGGCGTTTCCGGCCGGACTGGTGCTGGGCGAAGCCAATGTGGCGCGCGCCTTCAAGGCGAGCCGCATCCCGGCGGCAGCGGCGCTGAAGCGGTTGAACGAAGAGGGGCTGATCGGCGGCTTTGCCGGCCGCGGCTTCATCGCCCGGGGCGGCGAAGCGTCGCCTAAGCCGCTGCGGCTCGAACTCAGCGAGGCCGGCCTGGTGCTGCCGGCAGCGCTCGAAGCCGACGCGTCGCCCCGCAATATCGGGCTCAGGATCTACCCCGAAGTCGAACACGCCGTCGCCGCGAGCCTTGCCTATGGCCGCTTCATGCTCAACGAATCGGCGCTGGCCGAGCATTACGGGGTGAGCCGGACCATCGCGCACGAGGTGCTGACCCGGCTGGCCCGTACCGGCATCATCGTGCAGGAGGCCAACCAGCGCTGGTATGCCGGGCCGCTGACCGCCGAGTCGATCCGCGAGCATTACGAGATGCGCTGGATCCTCGAGCCGGTGGCGCTGCGCCAGGCCTTCCCCAAATTCACCGCAGCCGAGCTGACCGCCCGGCGCGACCGCGTGGTGCGGGCGCAGGGCGGTGAGCGCGGCATCATGGAACTCGAAGGCATCGAGCAGGACCTGCATATCGACACGGTGGCGCGCTGCAACAACCGGCAACTGTTGCAGGCGGTGCAGCGCAGCCAGCTGCTGCTGATCGCCACGCACGCGACGTTCCGCAGCCACCGGACGGGCAACGAGATTTCCACCATGCTGGAAGAGCACCGCAGCATCTACGATCTGCTGCTCGACGGCGATCTCGACAGTGCCTGCCGCATGCTGGAGACGCACCTGCATCGCTCGATGCACCCCAATATCGAGATGGTGGACCGGCTCGGGCCGATGCCTGAGGCGGCCCGCCTGCCCTACCTGACGCCGGTCGAGCGGGGCGCCTGAACGACAAACCCCGGCCTCGTGGGAGACCGGGGTTCGAAGGCTCACGGCGCAGTGCGGGCAACCCGCACCGGCCAGCGCCTGGCGCTTACTTCTCGATGGTGACCGCGTCGAAATACGGCGTGTTCAGCGGCGAGCGCCAGAAGCCTTTCACGTAGGGCTTCATCATCATGTACTGGTTGCGGTGATACTGCGGCAGGATCACCATGTCGTTCATGATCAGCGCCTCGGCGGCGCGCATGTCGGCCAGCGACTGCTTCTCGTCATTGGTGGCCTTGGCGTCGGCGATCAGCTTGTCGTAGTCGGCGTTGGACCAGTTGGCGAGGTTGTTGGCGCTGCCGGTGACGAAGTTATCGAGGAAGGTCATCGGGTGCGGATAGTCGGCGCCCCACCCCATCTGGGCGATCTGGTACTGAACCTTCTGCACTTCGGGATAGAACACCTGCCACTCGGACGCCTGGATCTTGACGTCGATGTTGAGGTTCTTCTTCCACATCTGCTGGATGGCTTCGAGCAGCTTCTCGATCGGGGGGGACGAATAGGTGACGAACACCGTGTCGGGGAAGCCGGCGCCATCCGGATAGCCGGCCTCGGCCAGCAGCGCCTTGGCCGCATCGACCTCGGCGGTCGGCGCGAGGCCGAAGGTATCGGAGCCGTCGCGGAAATCCTCACCGGCGACGTTCATGCCCGGTGGCACCAGCGCCATCGCCGGGATGTCGGCCGACTGCAGCACGAACTCGACGATTTCCTCGCGATCGATCGCCATCGACAGCGCCTTGCGGACGCGGACGTCGTCGAGCGGCTTCTGGTGCGGGTTGAAGAAGGCGTAGGTGGTGCCGAGCGCCGGCACGACCAGGAAGCCGTTATTGTCTTCGGAAGCGAGGCGCGGGATTTCCGGGGCCGGCACGGCTTCGACGCCGTCGACATCGCCGGCCTCGTAGGCGGCGAGCGCGGTGGCCGGGTCGGGGATCAGCCGGAAAGTCAGCTTGTCGAGGCTGACATTGGCGGCGTTGTAGTATTCGGGGTTCTTCTCCAGCACGATCGACTCGCCGAAGTTCATCGCGGTGACGCGGAACGGGCCGGTGCCGATATAGGTGTCGGGCTTGCGGGTCCAGCCATCGGGATCGGCGGAAACGATGTCCTCGCGCACCGGGAAGAAGGTGGAAAAACCGAGCAGCTGCAGCATGTAGGGCACGCGCTGCTTCAGGGTGAAAGTCAGCGTGTGGTCGTCGGTGGCCGAGACCGCAACATTGTCCTTGGACTGGTCGGCGTAGAACTCCTCGGCGCCGACGATGCCATAGAGCATCTGGCTGTTCTTGGCGCCGGATGCCGGGGTCAGGACGCGCTTCCAGGCATAGACGAAGTCGCCTGCCGTCACCGGCTTGCCGTCCGACCACTTGGCGTCGGCGCGCAGCTTGAAGGTGTAGGTGAGGCCGTCATCGCTGATGGTCCAGCTCTCGGCCAGCGCCGGCACAACGGCGCCGTCGGAGGCGTATTTCACCAGGCCTTCGAAGGCATTGCCGATGATCGGCGTAGCGAAGGTCTCGGCGGTGGTGCCCGGATCGTAGGCGGCGGATTCGTTGTTGACCACATAGGTCAGCTCGCCGGCAGCCCAGACCGGGCCGACCGAAGCCAGCAGGGCCGCGGCACAGAGCGGCAGCAATCGCTTCAGCATAAGTTTCTCTCCTGTTTTGCGGACCGTTGTCCGGTCCCGTTGAAAGTCGAAAACGTTCAGGCGGCCACCGCTTGGCCGCCCATGACCTCCGCCGCATAGTGGCAGGCGGCGAGATGACCTCCGCCGACGTCGCTGAGCGGCGGCTCGACCCGGGCGCAGAGTTCGGTGGCGAACGGGCAGCGCGTGCGGAAGCGGCAGCCGGATGGGATATCGATAGGGCTCGGGATCTCGCCGCGCATCGGCGCGACGTCGCGGCGCGCCTCGGGATCGGCCACCGGGATCGAGGCGAGCAGCGCCTTGGTGTAGGGGTGGGCCGGGGCGCGATAGAGCGTATCGTTGCCGGCGAGCTCGACGATCTTGCCCAGATACATCACCCCGATGCGGTCGGAGATGTGGCGTACCATCGACAGATCGTGGGTGATGAACAGGTAGGTGAGGCCGAGCTCGGCCTGCAGGTCCTCGAGCATGTTGACCACCTGGGCCTGGATCGACACGTCGAGCGCCGAAATCGGCTCGTCGCAGATCACCAGTTCGGGGGTTAACGCGATGGCGCGGGCAATGCCGATGCGCTGGCGCTGGCCGCCGGAGAATTCGTGCGGGAAGCGATGCGCATGATCGGCATTGAGCCCGACCCGCGCCAGGAGCTCGCCGACCCGCTGCGCCCGCGACGCTTGCGTGCCGATGCCGGCGATCTCCAGCGGCTCGGCGATCAGGCTCTGCACCGTCATGCGGCCGTTGAGCGAGGCATAGGGATCCTGAAAGATCATCTGCATGCGTCGCCGGTAGGGCGCCAGCTGCCGTTCCGGCAGGTCGGCAATGTCCTGGCCATCGAACAGCATATGGCCGGAGGTCGGCTGGAACAGCCGGATCAGGGTGCGCGCCAGGGTGGACTTGCCGCAGCCGCTTTCGCCGACCAGCCCAAGCGTTTCGCCGCGGCGGATCTCGAGGTCGACGCCGTCGACCGCCTTCAGCAACGGCCGGTTGCGGCCGAAGAGGTCGCCCGGCAGCGAGAAATGCTTGGTGAGGTGCTTGAGTTCGACCAGCGGGGTATCGGTCATGCGGGGACGAGCTCGGCGGTGATGCCGGCGACGCGCGGCGCTTCAGGGTGGTGCAGCCAGCAACGGGCGCGGTGCCCTTCGCCGACATCATAGAGCGGCGGTAGCGCGGCGTTGCACTGGGCCATGGCATGCGGACAGCGCGGCGCGAAGGGACAGCCCGGGGGCGGGCGCAGCATGTCCGGCGGCGAGCCGGGGATCGGGGTCAGCCGCTGCTGCGTCTCGTCGCGGAGGTCGGGGATCGAAGCGAGCAGCCCGCGCGTATAGGGATGCGAGGGCCGCGCGAACAGTTGTCGCACCGGGCCCTCTTCCATCACCATACCGCCATACATCACCAGCACCCGGTCGGCGGTTTCCGCGATGACGCCGAGATCGTGGGTGATGAGGATCACCGCCATGCCGAGGCGACCCTGCAGTTCCTTCAGCAACGCCAGGATCTGGCGCTGGATGGTGACGTCGAGGGCGGTGGTCGGCTCGTCCGCGATCAGCAGTTTCGGGTCGCAGGCGAGCGCGATGGC
Organism: Devosia sp. A16; assembly: GCF_001402915.1. GTDB lineage: Bacteria > Pseudomonadota > Alphaproteobacteria > Rhizobiales > Devosiaceae > Devosia_A. The sequence goes on along the minus strand of NZ_CP012945.1, from coordinate 2,476,645 downwards.
GATCATCACCCGCTGGCGCATGCCGCCGGAGAACTCGTGCGGGTAGGATTTGAGCCGCTTGGCGGCGGAAGGGATGCGGACCAGTTCGAACAGCTTGACGGCGCGGGCGCGCGCCTCGGCACGGCTGACCTTGCGATGCCTGAGGATGGTCTCGATCACCTGCTCGCCGACGGTGAGCGTCGGATTGAGCGAGGTCATCGGATCCTGGAAGATCATCGAGATCTCGTTGCCGCGCAGCGTGCTGAGCTCGTCTTCGTCGAGCGCCAGCAGATCGCGGCCTTCGAACGACGCGGTGCCGGCGATCACCCGACCGCTGCTGCGCAGCAGGCCCATCAGGCTCATGCAGGTGATCGACTTGCCCGAGCCGGACTCGCCGACAATGCCCAGGATCTCGCCGGCATTGAGCTCGAACGAGACGCCGCGCACTGCCTGCACCTCGCCGCGCGAGGTGAAGAAGCTGGTCGAGAGGTTGCTGACCGAAAGCAGGGGCGTGCTCATGTGCGCAGCCTCGGGTCGAGCGCGTCGCGCAGGCCATCGCCGAGGAAGTTGAAGGCGAACATGGTGAGGCTGATGGCGGCGGCCGGGAAGAACAGCTGGTAGGGGTAGGCGCGCAAGGTCTCCACTGCCTCCGAGGTCAGCGTGCCCCAGCTGGCCTCCGGCGGGGTGACGCCGAGCCCGATGAAGCTCATGAAGCTCTCGATGAAGATGGCGCTCGGGATCAGCATGGTGAGGGTGACGAGGATCGGGCCGACCGAGTTGGGCAGCAGGTGCCGCACCAGGATGCGGGGCGTCGAGGCGCCCATGGTGCGGGCGGCGGCGACGTAGTCCTGCTGCTTCAGCGTCAGGATCTGGCCGCGCACGATGCGCGCCATGTCGACCCAGTAGACCGAGCCGATGGCCAGCACCACCGACAGGAAGCCGGAGTTGAACACCACCATGATCAGGATGACGTACAGGGTCAGCGGAATGGTCGAGATCACCTCGACGATGCGCATCATGATGGTGTCGGCCTTGCCGCCGAGATAGCCGGCGAGGCCGCCGTAGAACACGCCGATGAAGAAGTTCACCAGCGTTGCGACGAAGGCCACGGTGAGCGAGATGCGGGCGCCGTAGAGCTGGCGCGCCAGCACGTCGCGACCGAGCTGGTCGGTGCCGAGCACGTGGCTCATGTTCCACTGCCAGCCGCTCGGCGCGAGCGCCGTGCCATCGGCGAAGCTCAACTGCTGTTTGGCGGTATCGAGCACCACCTCGCGGTCGCCGAACTTGAACCGCTGCTGCTTCTTGATCAGGTCTTTCTTGGTCGCCCGGATCAGCCCGGCGACCTCGCCCGACGGCGTCACCTCGTAGAGGTTGAGGTTGCCAGAGTTGAAGAAGAAGCGCGTCGTCGCCCCGGCGCCGTCGGTGATCTCGTAGGTCTGGAACAGCGGCGGGATGTTGGAGAGCTTGAGGTTCTGCTCGAAATAGGTGTGCCGCGACAGCATCGGCCCGAAGATCGCGGCGAGCACCAGGAGGATGATGAAGCCGAGCCCCAGCATGGCGGGCTTATTGGCCCAGAGGCGCTGGCGCACATCCTGCCAGAAGGTGAGGCTGGGGGCCGCGATATACTCGGCGGCCGTGCCGTCGCTGGTTGCCGGGGCCCACATTTCAGGCGCGATCTCAATGTCGGTCATTTGGCGTCGGCCCGGTATTTGATGCGCGGGTCGAGCACGAGATAGAGCATGTCGACGATGAAGATCATCACCATCAGCACCGCGGAATAAAAGATGGTGATGCCCATGATGGCGGTGTAATCGCGATTGGTGATCGACAGGACGAAATGCCGGCCGATGCCGGGGAGCGCGAAGATCTGCTCGATGACGAAGGAGCCGGTGAGGAGATTGGCGACCACCGGGCCGAGGACCGTCACCACAGGGATCAGCGAGTTGCGCAAGCCATGCTTGAACAGCACCGTGCCGCGCTTCAGCCCCTTGGCCCTGGCGGTCATCATGTAATCCTGCTGCAGGGTCTCCAGCAGGCTCGAGCGGGCCAGCCGGGCGATGAACGAAATCCAGAAGCCGGACAGCGCGAACACCGGCAGGAAATAGCCGCGCCAATCATCGAGGCCGAAGGTCGGCACCCAGCCGAGCCGCAGCGCGAAGACGTAGAGCGCCACCGTGGCGATGACGTAGGACGGCACCGCGACGCCGATGGTGGCGATCACCATCACCAGGGTGTCGGGCCAGCGATTGCGATTGAGTGCCGCGACGATGCCGAGCGGCACGCCCAGCGCCACCACGCAGATCAGCGCCAGGGCGCCGGTCTTCATGGTGACCGGCAGGCCCTCGGCGATGATCTGGTTGACGCTCATCCCGGCATATTTGAACGACGGGCCGAGGTCGAAGCTCAGCACGCCCTTCAGGTAGTTGAGGTATTGCAGCCAGAGCGGATCATCGAGGTGATACTTGGCGTTGAGCGCCGCCTGGATTTCCGGCTGCAGCATCTTCTCGGAGGTGAACGGCCCGCCGGGCACGGCGTGCATCAGGAAGAAGGTCAGCGTGATGATGGCGAACAAGGTCACCAGCATCAGCAACAGGCGCTGCACCACATAGGCCGTCACCTGGACGACCCCGCTTGGCCCTGGACACGCAAAACTTTAGCCCCACTATAATCGGGCCATATCAGCACCTTGGCGGCGCGGACGCAAGTTCAGATGGTGAAGCGGCTTCGCAGGATCAGGAAGCAGGCCGCCGCCGGAATCACCAGGGCGCGCGACGCTTCGACCTTGGCGGCGGGGTAGGCGCCTTCGACGTCGAGCAGGTTGACGCTGCCCAGCATCTCGCCACCGGCCACCACCGGGATGTTGATGGCCGAGCCGCAGCCGAGCGAGCGGATCAAGCTCAGGTCGGGAAAGTCCTGCTCCATCTGCTTGACCGAGTTGGCCGAGTAGATGAAGCGCTCGGTGCGCATCTTCTCGTAGGTGTCGTCGAAGACGATCGGCTTGGTGCCGAGCACCGGATAGGCCGCCTCGTCGCTCGAATAGACCCGCCGCACATAGCCGCCCGAGGGATTGTCGGCCGTCATGGTGAAGAGCTTCACCCCGACCAGCGCCTCGGCCAGCCGATGCAGCGCGAGGCCCACATCGCGCTCGGTTTCGTAGGTGGCGAGGGCGTCGGCGAAGTCGTCGTGCGGCGATCGGGTCATGGCGGGATCCAGGGAGGTGGCTCCGCCGTCTCAGATCAGACTCGGGCGCCAAAGGAAACGGGTTCGATGTCCGGCGCCCGAGGCGTATGGGGTCAATAAGGACGAATGGTCTCGGGCTCGACGAGGCTGGCTACGGGCGCACGGAAGGTGAAGCGGAGACCGGTGGGGCGGAAATCCATATCCACCGTGCCGAAAGTGGTCCCGGCCAGAGCGGTGTCGATCAGCCTCGTGCCGAACCCGCGCCGCGAGGGCTTGACCACGGCGGGACCATCGCTTTCCGTCCAGCTCAGCACCAGATGCTCGTCCTCGAGTTCCCAGTTCACCCGTATCCTGCCGGTGGTGTTGGCAAGCGCGCCATACTTGATGGCGTTGGTCGAGAGCTCATGCAGGGCCAGAGCGATCGCCGTCGTCGCGCGCGCCGAGAGCCGCACCCTGGGCCCACCGAACGCGATGCGCTTCACCTGACTGTTGAATGGCGCGAGCGTCGCCGACACCACTTCGCCGATATCGGCGCTGGTCCATCCCTGCTGGGTCAGCACGTCGTGCGCCGTCGCCAGGGCCTGCAGCCGGTCGGCGATGGTGGTCGCGACCGTGGGAGGGACGCCGCCGTCCCGAAGCGACTGCGAGACGATCGACTGCACGGTGGCGAGGGTGTTCTTGACCCGGTGGCTCAACTCGCGCGTCAACAGGTCTCGCTGGGCCTCGGCGGCCCGCCTTTCGGTGATGTCGAGGACGACCCCGGCGAGGGTCATCGGCTTGGAATCCGCATCGAACCGCGTCTGCGACCGGATCTCGATCCAGCGCTCCTCGTCGTCGGGGGTCATGATACGCAGATCGGCTTCGAGATATCCCTCGCCCTGCATCGCCGCCTCGAGCGCTTCGCGCCAGGTGACGCGGTCCTTGGCCACCAGGCTGGCTTCGATGTCGGCCAGCGTGAAGGTATCGGCCGCGGGCCGGCCGAAGATCATCTTGCATTGGGCAGATGCAACGAGGCGGCCGTTCGGCAGGTCGAGGGTCCAGGCGCCGAGTCGGCCGGCCTGCAGGGTGAAGCGCAGGCGTTCCTCCGCGGCGCCGAGGTCGAGGATGCGGTTCTCGATCTCGGCTTCGAGCATCTCGCGGTCGGTGGCGAGCCGGCTGATGCGTTCCCGCTCCGGCGTCACGTCGAACTGCGAGGCGAAAAAGAAGGTGAGCTCGCCGTCACTGTCGAAGACCGGCGAGATCAGCAGCTTGTTCCAGAACGTCGTGCCGTTGCGCCGGTAGTTCAGCAGCTCGATCTCGATCGGCACCCGCCGGTCGATGGCGTCGCGAATCCGTGCGACGTCTGCGGTGCTGGTGCCAGGTCCCTGCAGGAACCGGCAGTTCCGCCCAAGTGTTTCGGCGCGCGCATATCCCGTCAGCTTCGCGAACGCATCGTTGACAAACACGATCGGGTTGTCGTCCTGGCGGGGGTCGGTAATCAGCATAGGCATGCGCGTGGCGCGCACCGCAGCGGCGAACGGGTCCGACCCGCCTGCCAGCCTGTGGAGTTCGGCATCGATGCGCTGGTGTTCTTGTTGGTCGTTCATCGCTGCTCCAGACACTGATCGGGCCCCGAGCTAGGGACCGGGGCCTCTGACCGCAATTCAAATTAACAACTCGCCTGCGCGAAGCAGGCCCGCGTGGACCCGTGGCGGATGGGCCTGCACGTGCAAACGGCTGAATTCTCCGAGAAGTTGCAGCTGCCGGCGTCCACGGCGCTCTGGAGCCTGTGTCCTCATCGGCGCCGATGCCAAAGAAAAACCCCGGCCTCGCGGGAGGCCGGGGTTGATTGGTCGGAGTAGAGTGATTCGAACACTCGACCCCCTGCTCCCGAAGCAGGTGCGCTACCAGGCTGCGCTATACTCCGTCAGATCGTGTCGCCCCCTTGATGCGGAACCCCGGGAAGGTTCGGCAGGCCGGCGACCAGCGAGGCGCGTTATAGACTCGGTCCCGAGCCAACTCAAGCGCCTAACTGCGGTGATTTCCGATTGGTTGCGTCGCTATGGTGAAGCGTGTAGGAACGCCCGCGTTGGGGCGTCGCCAAGTGGTAAGGCAGCGGTTTTTGGTACCGCCATTCCTAGGTTCGAATCCTAGCGCCCCAGCCAGTTCCTTCTAAGAGCTCCGCGACGCCTTTGCCCTCGTACGCTTCGCGTATGGCCGGCTCAACCTCGCCCGCGGAAGACCTGCTGCTGGCGCAAGGCCGGCCAGAGCCGCCGGTTACTCGGCTGCCGCCCCCATCGGTTTGCCCCTCAGTCCTCCTCTTTTGCCGCGCCCGCCAGCCCGTCCCGAGGCGGTCATCTGCGGCGTGGCTTGACGTCAGGATCGATTCCGGTGTGTGATAGTTCACTATTCAAACTGTGAGTTCATCTAGTGAATTCTAGCGAAGATCGTTACGCCATTCGGTCGGTGGATCGGGCGATCGATATTCTCTCCGCGGTGGCGGCGAAGAACGGCGTGCTGACGGTGGACGGCATCGTCACCGATACCGGGCTGCCCAAGAGCACGGTGTTCCGGATTCTCGCGACGCTGACGGCGCGGCGAATGCTGGATCGCGACGAGCAGAGCCAGACCTATCGGCTGGGCATGCTGTCGCTGGTGATCGGCGCGCGAGCGATGGGCGAGCTCGATCTCCGCCGCTCGGCGCGTCCGCATCTCGAGAGCCTCGTCGCCGAAACGGGCGAGACGGTGCACCTGTCCATCCTCAGCGAGGACAATGCGCTCTGCATCGACAAGCTCGACGCCTCGCGTTCGATGCGGATGGCGAGCTTTGTCGGCTTCCTAGACCCTCTGCATTGCAGCGGCGTCGGCAAGGCGCTGCTGGCCTTCCAGGACGAGCCTGTGCGCCAGCAGCTGATGGCGCGCATGCGTTTCGAGCCGCATACGCCGCACACCATCACCGATCCGGCGCGTCTCGCCGAACAGATCGCCGAGATCCGGGCGCGCGGCTATGCCATCGACGACGAGGAAATCGAGCAGGGGCTGCGCTGCGTCGCGGCGCCGATCCGCGACCATTCCGGCGCCGTCGTTGCCGCCGTCAGCATTTCCGGCCCCACCACCCGCGTCACCCAGGATGGCCTCGGCGACCTCGCCAAGGCCGTCGAAGCCTGCGCCCGGGCCATCTCGCAAGAACTCGGCGCTCCCCAAAAGGTCACCACTCCATGATCATAGACGTCCACTCGCATACCCCGCAGTTCCGCCATGCCGTGCCGCCGGAACACCGGCGCCTGCACCACACCTGGCGGCCCGACCGCTCGGTCGATTCCGTCTACAGCTGGAACGATTTCCTCGAGGCGCAGCAGCCGGCAGACAAGTCGATCGTCTTCGGCGTCGCCTGGGCGCCGGGGGAGCGCACCGGCGGGGTCAACGGCTTCAACGAGCCCGGCGATGTGGCGGTGGGCGTCAACGACGCCACGTCGGCCTTCGCGCTGGCGCATCCCGACCGGCTGATCGGCTTCATGTCGGTGCACCCGCACGACCCCAAGGCGCTCGAGGAGATCGAGCGTTCGCGCACCGACCTCGGCCTCAAGGGCATCAAGATGGGCGCCAATTACCAGGTGTTCGAGCCGCTGGAGAGCCGGGCGCTGGCGATCTACCGCGAGGCCGAGCGGCACGGGCTGCCGATCCTGTTCCACATCGGCACTTCGCCGGTCCGCACCGCGCCGATCAAGTATGCCCACCCGCTGGTGGTCGACGAGATCGCCATGCGCTACCCCAACCTCAAGATCATCATGGCCCATATGGGCCACCCCTGGACGGTCGATACCGCGGTGGTGATCCGCAAGCACCCCAACGTCTATGCCGACGTCTCGGGCCTGCTCTACCGGCCCTACACCTTCTACGAGGGAATGATCAAAGCCACCGAGTGGAACGTGCTCGACAAACTGCTGTTCGCTTCGGACTACCCGATCACCACCCCGGCCGAGACGCTCACCGCGCTGCGCACCGTCAACGCCATCGTCGAGGGCACGGCGCTGCCGCGCGTCCCCGCCGACAAGATCGAGCAGATCATCCACCGGGACAGCCTCACGCTGCTCGGCCTTTCCTAAACCATTGTTTTGTCAGCTTTCGCACCGGAAAGGCGAAGCCTTTCCTGAAAGCCCTCCCGAGTTCTGGTCTCCTGATGCATATCGAAAAATCCAAGAGCCTCACCGAACGCGCCACCAGGGTCATTCCCGGCGGCGTCAACTCCGCGACGCGGCGGCTGAGCCAGCCCTATGCCTGGGAATGGGCCGAGGGCGCCTATATCCGCGACGTCGACGGCAATACCTATCTCGACTACCACGCCGCCTTCGGCCCGATCGTCCTGGGCCATAACGACCCTGCGGTGAATGCGGCGGTCGCCAAGGCGCTGGCGGGTCCGGACATGGTCGGCGTCGGCATCACCGAGCAGGAGATCATGCTCGCCGAAAAGGTGGTGGAGCACGTGCCGTCGGCCGAGCTGGCGCTCGCCTTCTCTTCGGGCTCCGAGGCCACCTACATGGCGGTGCGGCTGGCACGCGGCGTCACCGGGCGCGAGAAGCTGATCAAGTTCCAGGGCACCTTCCACGGCTGGCACGACTACCTCTTGATGAACATCGCCAGCCCGGCCGACAAGATCGGCAAGAAAGATCCGGGCAGCGCCGGCCAGCTCGCCGACGCGATCGACAACACCATCATCGTGCCGTTCAACGACCTGGCGGCCACCGAGCAGGCGATCCTCGAGCACCCGGGCCAGATCGCCGCCATCTTCATGGAAGCGATCCCGCACAATATCGGCTGCGTGCTGCCGCGGCAGGATTTCGTCGAAGGGCTGCGCCGGCTCTGCGACCAGCACGGCATCGTGCTGGTGTTCGACGAGGTGATCACCGGCTTCCGCCACGGGCTCGGCGGCTATCAGTCGGTGCTCGGGGTCAAGCCCGATATCAGCACCTTCGCCAAGGCCATCGCCAACGGCTACCCCTGCGCCATCATCGCGGGCAAGCGCGAACTGATGCAGCAGTTCTCCACCGCGCCGGGCGGCAAGGTGTTCGTTGGCGGCACCTATAACGGCCACCCGGTCGGGTCTGCCGCGGCGCTCGCCACCATCGCCGCGCTCGAGGACGGCAGCATTTACGAGCGCACCTTCCGGCTGGGAGACCGGATGCGCGCGGGCCTCGCCGAAATCGCCGGCCGCCTCGGCATCGAGATGGTGTCGGCCGGCTTCGGCTCGGTGTTCACCCCCTATTTCATGAGCGGCAAGATCGAGCGCTACGAGGACCTGCTCGCCAACGACACGGCGCGTGACCTGGCGTTCCGCCAGGGCATGTGCGAGCGCGGCATCTTCATGCTGCCCATGCCGATCAAGCGCAACCACATCAGCGCCGCGCATACCGATGCCGATATCGATCGGACGCTCGAAACCGCTGAAATCGTTATGAAAAACCTGCGCTAGGCCTCGACTTTTCATATGCGAAAAGTCGTATTGATATATGATTGCAGCCGTCATAACGTTGCGATCTGACGACAGGCGGCGAGACACGGGGAAGCGCCTCGCTACCGATCGGCTGGGCTGAAGGGCTCGGCTGAGAATGTCGAAAATGCCCGGTCCGTTGGGCCGGACCGGGAAAGGCCTGCAGCCTTGGTTGCAGGAAAGCGGCGTCGTTCGCGACGCCTCGTCGATTCAGTTCGTCAAGGAGGGAAAGCTATGACGATCTCTAACGCCACCCGGGGCTTCGGTTCGCTGAACCGTCGCTCCTTCCTCAAGGCCGGCGGCGCATCGGCGCTGGCCGCTGCCTTCGTGCCCGGCCTCATGGCCGGCACCGCCAAGGCAGCGTATACGGGCACGCTCGACATGCTGGCCTGGGACTTCCAGCCCGACACCATCAAGTCGCTGGTCGGCGAGTGGACCGCGGCGGGCAACCCGGCGGTCAATGTCGCGGTGATCCCGAACCTCGGTTACACCCCGGCGCTGCAGACCCGCCTGCGCGGCGGCGACAAGATCGACCTCTACTACAACTTCGCCTACAACTCGCAGAAGTTCGTCAATGAGGGCTGGGCCAAGACGCTCAACGGCCTGCCCGGCGTCGACGACATGATCGCCGACATGTTCGAAAGCGCCCGCGGGCGCCACGTCAACGCCAATGGCGATATCATCAGCGCCCCGTATTTCTCGGCCGTGCACATGCTGCACTACAACGAGAAGTTCCTCGCCGATGCCGGCCTCGCCGTGCCGACGACGCTGAAGGAAATCTACGACGCCTCGAAGTCGCTGCAGTCGACAGTCGCCTCGCCCTACGTCGCCTATTGGGTGAAGGAATTCTGCGAGGAATACCTCCACACCTACCTGCTCAACGAGCAGATCACCGCCTTCGACGATGCCGGCCAGCCGGTGTTCGCCGACGATCCCAAGACCGTCGGGGTATTCGAGTGGTGGCAGGCGATGTACCAGGAAGGCCTCGCGCCGAAGTCGCTGCTGACCGACGACCCGGGCAAGCTGAGCAACGAGATGGCGCAGGGCAACGCCGCCTTCTACGTGCTGCACCACTACTTCCTGACCTCGATCCGCTCGCTCGAGGGGCCGCAATCGGCCAACGTCAAGTCGGCCGCCGCCGGCCCGTCGACGCTGCAGATCGGCGAGGTGCTGCAGATGGGCGTCTCCGACAGCGAGGAGGAGCGGCTCGCGACCTGGGAGCTGATGAAGTATTACGGCTGGAAGGACACCGAAGGGAAGTTCAAGGTGTTCAACCAGTGGGCCAAGGCTGCCGGCCTCGCCGCCCCCTATGCCGGGTTCTTCACCGACCCCGAAGTGATCGCCTCGTTCCCCGACTATTATGACCTGGCGATGCTGTCTGACACGTTCGCCAGCAAGTCGAATGTCGTGCCGGCCCGCACCCTGCCCTGGTACCCGGATTTCCAGGCCAAGGTCGGCGACATCATCCACGCCCTGCTGCTCGGCCAGGCGACGGCGCAGAAGACCGTCGAGGACCTGACCGCCGCCGCCAAGGGCGCCCAGGGCGGCCGGACGCTCTGATCTGACCGGCAACACGCGCCTCTTGCCTTCTCCCCTTGTGGGAGAAGGTGGCGCGCAGCGCCGGATGAGGGGTCGCGCGACGAAGTGTAGCGCGATCGGAGCGAAGCGACGAGCGACTGGAGTACGCGGAGAGATACCCCTCATCCGCCCTTCGGGCACCTTCTCCCACAAGGGGAGAAGGCCCTCGATCTATCGCTGGCGCCTGCTGCCTTCCCCCAAGGGGGAGGGTTTCAGCGCGTCGGATGCCGGCCAGGGACGGCCAACTCGTTAGCATTTGGGAGAGCACATGGCGGGAGCAACTGACTTACTCGGGCCGAAGGCCGATCGCGCATTCGGACTGAAGCTCGTGGCCCCGGCCATGATCATCCTGATCGTGCTGCTGGCCCTGCCGACGCTGCTCACCATCGTCTACAGCCTGCACGACGTACCGGCGAGCGGCTCGAGCTTCGGACCGTTCGTCGGCATCGAGAACTTCACCATCATCTTCTCGAGCCCGGTGTTCTGGCGCTCGGCCCAGGTGACGCTCACCTTCTCGGTCGGCTTCGTCATCCTCTCGACGGTGATCGGGCTGGCCATGGCGATGCTGCTCAACCAGCGCTTCATCGGCCGCGGCCTCGCTCGCGCGCTGCTGATCATTCCGTGGGCGACGCCCTGGCTGGTGATCGGCATCCTGTGGAAGTGGTTTGCCGATGGCAGCGTTGGCGGGCTCAACGCCGTGCTGATGATGCTCGGCCTCACCAACGACTATCACCCGTTCCTGTCCGACCCCAACACCGCGCTGCCGATCACCGTCATCGCCGCGGTCTGGCGACAGGCGAGCTTTGCCGGCATCCTGCTGCTGGCTGGCCTGCAGACCCTTCCCGAGGAGCTGAACGAGGCAGCGCAGCTCGACGGCGCCAACTGGTGGCAGCGCTTTTCCAACATCACGCTCCCCTGGCTCCGGCCGGTGCTGATCACCGTCACGGTGTTCAACGTGATCTACGCCTTCCTGCAGTTCGACGTGGTCTTCGCCATGACGCAGGGCGGGCCGGGCGACACCACGCAGGTATTGAGCGTGCTCATCTACCGGCAGCTGTTCGTCAACACCAATATCGGGCTCGGCTCGGCGCTTGCCGTCATCCTCGGCGTCGTGGCGCTGATCGGCGGGCTGACCATCGTCCGGCTGTTCTATCGCAGGGAGATGCACTGATGGCCTCCTCCGCCTTCGAGCGCGGCCGGCGCCGCAGCCCCGCCACCAGCATCGCCATCTATCTGGGCGTCCTGGTCTTCGCTATCTGGATCCTGCTGCCGGTCTGGTACCTCGTGGTCTCCAGCCTGATCACCCCGTCGCAACTGGGCGTCAAACCCTTCCCGCTGGTGCCTTCGAGCATGACGCTCGACAACTATGCGGCAGTGCTGTTCGGCAATACCGGCGGCAAGGGCATCGGCAGCACCGATATGGGTACGCGCCTCGTGCCGGCAGTCGGCCAGAGCCTGCTCGTCAGCTCGGTGCTGGTGGTGCTGAACCTTTTCATTGCCGGCGCCGCCGCCTACGGGTTGTCGCGCTATCCGTTCCGCGGCGCGCGCGCCTTCGAATTGTCGGTGATCGCCACCCGGATCGTGCCGGCGATCGCCATCATCGGGCCGTTCTTCGTCGCCTTCCGGGTCATCGGCGTGCTCAACACGCCCTGGGCGCTGGTGATCAGCTACAACGTCTTCACGCTGCCGCTCGCCATCATGATCCTCAAGAACTACTTCGATCAGCTGCCGCGCGAGATCGAGGAAGCCGCCAAGATCGACGGCGCGACGCGGTTGCAGACGCTATGGATCATCATCGTGCCGATCGCCCGGCCGGGCCTCGTGGCGGCAGGCGTATTGATCTTCCTCGAAGCCTGGAGCGAGTTCTTCTACGCCCTCGTCCTCACCAACCAGCTGACCGTGCCGCCGCTGCTCGCCGGCTTCCAGTCGGTGCAGCAGTTCAACTGGAACGCGCTCGCCGCGGCGACCGTGATGTCGATGCTGCCGCCCACCGTGCTGGTCCTGATCTTCCAGCGCCACGTCGTCGGCGCGCTGACCGCCGGGGTGGGCAAATGAGCTCCACCATCAAGGCCGTCGTGCTCAGCGCCGGCGCCTGGTCGCAATCGAGCCACCTGCCGGCGCTCAGGGCCGACAGCCGCGTCGACCTCGTGGCGATCTCGAGCCCCAACGCCGAGATGGCAGCCATGCTTGGCCGGCAGTTCGAGACCCGGCACTTTGCCGACTGGCGCGACGCCCTGGCGCTCAACCCCGATATCGTCGTGGTCTCGAGCCCGCCGGTCGCACACGAGGAACAGGTGATCGCGGCGCTGGAAGCCGGCGCGCATGTCCTCGTCGAAAAGCCCTTCGCTCTCAGCGCCGGTGCTGCCCGCCGGATGCGCGATACCGCGGAGCGGGTGAAGAAGGTGCTGCTGGTCGGCTTCGGCTGGCCGGCGGCGCCGATCTTCGCCCTGAGCCGCAGCCTGATCGAGGCCGGCGAGATCGGTAGGATCGAGCACCTGACCATGCACCTGGCGGTCAACACCCGGGCGCTGCTCTCGGGCAGCACCGACGGCGGTTGGGGCGGCAAGCTCGAATCGAGCACCGCGACCTATACCGACAAGGCCATCTCGGGCGGCGGCTCGGCAGCGGTGACCATGTCGCACGAGCTCGGCATGGTCGAATGGCTGGTGGGCGAGCCGATCGTCGCGCTCAACGCCAGCACCTTTCCGCCCCGAAGCGACATCGACCTCCACACCACTGTCAATGCCGAGTTCGCCGGTGGCGGTTCGGCAGCGATCAGCGCCGCCTCGACCCACCCCTACCTCGCCCGCCCCCAGTGGCACATGGCGCTCTATGGCGACAAGGGCCAGCTCTGGGCCGACTCGGTGGCCGACACGCTGCGCCTCGTGCGCGCCAGCGGCGAGGTGGTCGAATACCAGGCGCCGGAGGCCTCGGGTGTCTACGATCCGGGCGCTCCGACCAAGGCGCTGATTGCCTGCGCGTTCGGCGCCGCGGCGCCGGCCGGGCTCACCGCGCGCCTCGCGGCGCATGTCGTCGCCGTCACCGACGCCATCTATCTCAGCGCCAAGACCAACCAGAAACTGCAAGTCGAAGACCTATGAGCACCTCCACCCTGTTTACCGGCGGCCTCGTCGTCGACGGCCTCGGCAACGCGCCTGTTCCAGCCGACGTGCTGGTGATCGGCGACCGCATCGCCGGCATCTACAAGGGAGCGCGGCGCCCCAGGGCGGACCGCACCGTGGCAATCGATGGCCTCTATATCGCGCCGGGCTTCATCGACATGCACACCCATTCCGACCTGCAAGTGCTGGTGAACCCCGACCACACCTCAAAACTCAGCCAGGGCGTCACTACCGAAGTGCTCGGCCAGGATGGCCTCAGCTATGCGCCGATCGACGATGCGACGCTGATCGAGATGCGCAGCCAGATCAAGGGCTGGAACGACGATCCGCCGGGCTTCGACTGGAACTGGCGCAGCGTCGGCGAGTATCTGAAGCGGCTCGACGGCAATGTCGCGGTCAACTGCGCCTACCTGGTGCCGCATGGCAACCTCAGGATGCTGGTGATGGGCAACGCAGCGCGGCTCGCCACCCCGGACGAGCTCGAGCAGATGAAGGCGCTGCTCCGCACTGCGCTCGAGGAAGGCGGCGTCGGGCTCTCGACCGGGCTCACCTATGTGCCGGCGATGTATTCGGACACCGACGAGCTGGTGGCGCTGTGCGAAGTGGTGGCCGAATATGGCGGCTTCTACTGCCCGCACCACCGCAACTACGGCACCGATGCGCTGGGCGGCTATGGCGAGTGCTTCGAGATCGCCCGCCGCTCGGGCGTGGCGTTGCACCTGGCGCATACCCACCTGAGCTTCGAGGCCAACAAGGGCAAGCTCCCGCAACTGCTCAAGATGTTCGACGACGCCATCGCCGACGGCGTCGACCTGAGCTTCGACGCCTATCCCTATCTCGCCGGCATGACCACGCTCTTGTCGCAGCTGCCGAGTTGGGCGCTCTCCGGCACCGGCGACGAGCAGATGGCGCGGCTCAAGGATCCGGAGACGCGCAAGCGCATCATCGAGGCGCTCGACGTCACCGGCTCCGACGGGCATCAGGGCCTCACCGTCAACTGGTCGAGCGTCTATCTCGCGGGCCTGCCCGGGGCGCCCGAGATGGAATGGATGATGGAGGGCAACCTCGCCGAGGCGGCGCGGAAGCTCAACACCTCGCCGGCCGAACTGGCGCTCGACGTGCTGATCGCCACCGAGCGCGCGGCTCCGTGCGTGTTCTTCATCGGCATCGAGGAGCATGTCCGCACCCTGATGCAGCGCGACGAGCATACCGTGGGCAGCGACGGCATCCTGGTCGGCGACCGGCCGCATCCGCGCTCCTGGGGCACCTTCCCGCGCATGCTCGAAACCTATGTGCGCGAAGAAAAGGTGCTGACGCTCGAGGAGTGCGTGCGGCACATGACCAGCTCGGCCGCCGACCGGCTACGGCTGACCGACCGCGGCCGCATCGCCGCCGGGGCCAAGGCGGACCTCGTCGTCTTCGATGCCGCCAACGTCAAGGCCAACGCCACCTATGAGAACCCGCGGCAGGCCGCCACCGGCATCGTGCATGTGCTGGTCAACGGCCAGTTCGCCGTCGAGAACAACCGCGTCACCGGCCATCGCGCCGGCCGGGCGCTGACGCTGGGAGCCTGAGCATGCCCGCCACCGCCATTTCCATCGCCAACGACGCGCAGGGGCCGAGCTGGGCCGCGCTGCCGGTCTCCACTCCCGGGCTGGTGCTCGACCTGGGTGTGCTCGACGGCAATCTCGACGAGATGGCGGCGATCGCCCGCTCGGCCGGGGTCGAACTCTTCCCGCATGCCAAGACCCATCGCATG
Source organism: Devosia sp. A16 (assembly GCF_001402915.1). GTDB lineage: Bacteria > Pseudomonadota > Alphaproteobacteria > Rhizobiales > Devosiaceae > Devosia_A. The sequence continues at coordinate 2,461,560 of NZ_CP012945.1, read as the reverse complement.
GCCGAGATCGGCCTCCGCCAGGTGGCGCATGGCGCCGATGGCCTCTGCGTCGCCAAGCTCGGCGAAGCCGAAGCCTTCGCGGCGGCCGGGGTGAAGCGGCTGTTCGTCGCCAACCCGATCGTCGGCAAGGACAAGGCCGAACGGGCCCTCGCCCTGTCGCGGCGGGTCGACCTGACGCTTGCCACCGACAGCGAGGCGGCCGCCGCCAGCATCGGCGCAGTGTTCGCCGCCGCCGGCGCCACGGCGCGGATGATGCTGGCGATCGATTCCGGCCTCGGCCGCGAAGGCGTCACCGCCGATAAGGCGCCGGAGGTGGCGGCGGCAATCCACGCCGTGCCCGGCGTCGAGCTGGTCGGCATCTATACGCACGAAGGCACCACCTATGGCGCCAAGGATCACCCGGATCTCGCGAGCCGCGCCCGAGCGGCCGGCGCGTTCATGGTCGGCGTCGCTACCGCCATCCGCGCCCGCGGCGTGCCACTGCCGATCGTTTCGCTCGGCGCTTCGGCATCGGCGCGCGAAGTGGCGGATGTGCCGGGGGTGACGCAGATCCGGCCCGGCATCTACGCCTTCAACGATGTCGGCCAGATCGCGCTCGGCAATGCCAGCCTCTCGACCACCGCCATCCGCGTCATCGCCACGGTGGTCAGCCATCCCGACCCCGAGCGGGCCTGTATCGATGCCGGTTCGAAATCGCTGAGCACCGATCTGGTGCCAGCCTCGGCGCATCGCGAGGAATTTCCCGGCATGGGACTGATCGTCAACGCGCCGGGCTGGGTGATCGAAAAGATGTCGGAAGAACATGGCTGGCTGCGCTGGCATGGCCAGGGCGCACCGCAGCCGCTACCAGTAGGGACGCGGCTCGAGATCGTGCCGAACCATGTGTGCATGGCCTTCGCCATGCTGCGCCGGGCAAGTGTGGTCGAACGCGGTAAAGTCGTAGCGCATTGGGACGGTTTCGGCCCCGGCGCATCCGAGTAGTTTTTCTTGTCGAGGGGAATGATGTCGGAGTTCAGACTTGCCGAGGGCCAGTCGCTGCTGGTCGCATCGCGCGGCGTGTTCGAGCTGCATGGGCTGACCCGCTGGGTGCAGCAGGATGGCAAGTGGCGGGGCAAGACGCTCGCGCGGGTCAACCAGCTCTCGAGCCTCGCCCGTCATCCCAGCCTGCCGGTGGTCTATGGCACCTCGCGCGTCGGCCTCGAAGGCGAAATCCACGCCTGGCGGGTCGAAGCCGACAAGGCCGTAACGCTGGGCGAGAAATCGAGCGAGGGCGCCGAGCCCTGCCATCTCACGGTCGATCCGAGCGGTCGCCTGCTGATCGTCACCAACTACACCACCAGCACGCTCGGGCTGCAGCGGCTGGCCGCCGACGGGAGTTTCGAGGGGCCGATCGTGCAGCTGAAGCTCAGCGGCGGCGGTCCGGAACTCGAGCGGCAGGACGATGCCCACCCGCACCAGGCTTTCTTCATCGGCTCGACGCTTGTGGTGGTCGACCTCGGCGCCGACCTCGTCCGCGAGTTCAGTCTCGATCTCACCAAGCCCGGCACCGACGCGCTGACCCAGGTCCGGGCAACGGCGGTGCCCGCCAGTACCGGCCCGCGCCACGCCGTGGTGCTGCCCGACGGGCGCCTGGCGGTCAGTGGTGAGCTCGGCTCGAACCTGGTTGTGGGACGGTTGGGCGAGCCCGCCTCGAGTTGGGCCAATATTCGCAGCACTCGGCAATCCGGTCCGGGCAAAACCCGCTGGAGCCGCAACTATCCGGGCGACATCCAGCGCGCGCCGGATGGTCGGCACGTCTATTTCGCCAATCGCAGCCTCGACACCATCTCGACCTTCGATGTGTCCGGCGCCACGCCGGTGCTGGTCTCCGAACTGGACAGCCAGGCGCAGTGGCCGCAGCACCTGCTCGCCACCGAAAGCCACGTGCTGGTCGCCGGCTGGGACTCCTCGACCGTCAAGGCGCTGCCGCTGGCCGATGGGGTTCCCACCGGCGTCGAACACCTGTTCGACTGTCCGGGAGCAGGCTGGCTGCTGCTCTGGGAGTAGAGGATTTCATCGTCTTCCAACCAACCCGATGGTTGGCCTTGATCTTGGACCTACCCACCGGCTGTCATCCCAGCGGAAGCTGGGAACCAGCTCACCGCTGGCACGGACGGCGAAATGGGTCCCAGCTTTCGCTGGGATGACATCGTGGATGGGGCCTATTTCATGCGTAGTAGGCAGCTCGATTTCCTGTGCCTGATCGCCACCCGCAGTGGCAGGGCGAATGCGCCGATGCTAGTGGACATCGGCGCGGAGACGAGCGAGCGGGGGAAGCATGGCAGCAGCTGACAAAGACGCCCCGACCGCGGCCGAAAAGGGCACCCGCAAGCGCCGAAAGCCGGTTCCCAAGGCGGAGTATACCGCCCCGGCGCTGGAAAAGGGCCTCGATGTGCTCGAGCTCCTGGCGACCCTGACGGTGCCGGTGACGCCCAGCCAGATCGCCCAGCGCCTCGGCCGCTCGTTGTCGGAAGTGTATCGCATGGTCATGGCGCTGGAGCGGCGTGGCTACCTGATCCGACCGCCCGGAGAAGAAGCGCTGGTGCTGTCGACGCAGCTCTACGGGCTCGCCACCCTGTTCCCGCCGTTCCGCCGTGTCGTCGACGCAGCGCAGCCGGTGATGAACGCGCTGGCGCTCGAAACGTCACAGGCCATCCACATGGCGGTGCTCGATGGGCTGAACCAGCGCATCATCGCCCAGGTCGACAGCCCGGCGCCGATCGCCATCCGGCTGCGCGTCGGCGCCGCCAGCCCGGCCATCCGCGGCACGTCCGGGCGCACCATCATCGCCTTCCAGCCCGCGCCGGTACAGGCCTGGATCATCGGCCAATCCGAGGCCTTACTGCCAGCCGCGCAGGCGAAGCGCTACCGCGGCCGGATCGAGACCATCGCCAGACGCGGCTACGAGCGGATCGAGGGCGAGATGGTACAGGGGGTGACCGACCTCAGCTTCCCCATCATCAACACTTCAGGCATCTCGATCGCGGCGCTGACCATGCCGTTCCTCACCAGCCAGCAGATCATCGTTCCCTTCGACGATGCCGCCATCATGCTCTACCGCGCCGCCCGCCGCATCTCGGAATCGATGGGCGGCACCCTGCCCGAGCCCCACTTCCCCCTGCCGCCGGACATCCAACCGGAATGAGCGAAACCAATCCCTTCACCCCTGACGATGCCGACCGCTTCGCCATCTGGGAGATGCTGGTCAGGCGCGACAGCGATTTCTTCCTCAGCAGCGACTGGTCGCTGGTCGCCGCCGACTATGTCGAAACCGGCTTTCTCGGCATCGACGCCGGGCTGTCGCTCGAGCCGGCCAACTGGCGCCCGGCCTACTCGACCGTAGCGGCCTATCGCGACGCCGCCATCACGGCGCGCTGGAACCCCGCCGACTTCGCCGAACCACTGCGCCTTGCCTGGTTCAGATGCCAGTCGCTCGCGCGGATCGATATCGAGGGCGACGCAGCTCTGGCCCACAAGCGCATCGAAGGCCGCATCCGGCGCCTGACCGGGGAGGACATGCTGCTGGGCTGGCGTTCGGTGTTCCACCTCAGGCGGGAGAATGCCGTGTGGAAGATCGCCGGCTTCACCGGCTACCTGCCGCTCTAGCCGCCCGCGGTTTTCATCGTCATGCCGGAATCACGATGCTAGCCTCGCCGGCACCTGCCGCGTCGCCACCCGATGCGGACTGTTGATTCGCGAGGGGCCCGGCGATGGCATTGTTCCGCATTCTCAGCCTGGCAATTGTCGCCGTGGCGGCGCTGGCCTCGACGGCCGAGGCGCAGCCGGCGCGCGACCTGTTCGGGGCCGTGCACGGGCCGAGCAGTGGTGCGGAAATGCCGGTCGGCAGCTACGCCAAGGGCTGCATTGCCGGCGCCGTGCAGCTGCCGACCGACGGCCCCGGCTGGCAGGCGATGCGGCTGTCGCGCGACCGGCGCTGGGGCAGCGCCGAACTGGTCGGCTATATCGGAGCCTTGGCCGAATCGGCGGCCCAGGACGGCTGGCGCGGCATCATGGTGGGCGACATGGGCCAGGCGCGCGGCGGGCCGATGGCGAGCGGACACGCATCGCACCAGATCGGCCTCGACGTCGACATCTGGCTGCAGCCCATGCCCGACCACCAGCTCAGCGCCGACGAGCGCGAAAGCCTTTCGGCGCAGTCGGTGCTCAAGAAGGGCACACGCGAGATCGACCCCAAGCGGTTCGGCGAGGCCGAGCGGATGCTGATCTACCGCGCGGCATCGCTGCCGGGGGTCGCTCGCATCTTCGTCGCGCCCGGGATCAAGAAGGCGCTGTGTGCGGTCAACTGGCGCGACCGGGGCTTCCTCAACAAGGTGCGCCCCTGGTATGGGCACGACGACCACTTCCACGTGCGCCTCGCCTGCCCGGCCGGTGCGAGCGCCTGCGTCGACCAGGACGCGATCCCGGCCGGCGATGGCTGCGGCGCCGAGCTCGACTACTGGTTCACGGACGAACCATACAAGCCGAGCACCAAACCGCCCGCCCCGCCGCTGACCCTGGCGGACCTGCCGAAGGCCTGCGCCGCAGTGCTGCGGGCGAAGTGAGGCCTCCCCGCGTGGATTGCCTTGTGCCCGCCACCCCTCACCCGTCTCGGCCTTCGGCCGATCCACCCTCTCCCCGACGGGGAGAGGAAAAGCGGTGATCGCCGCGCTCTCCGGATTCTTCTCCCCGTCGGGGTCGCGGGACGAGGGCGCAGCCCTCGCCCGGAGGTGGCGCGTAGCGCCGGATGAGGGGAGAGCCACGATTATCGAGCTTCCAGCTCACATCGGTCATAGAGTAGCGCCTAAGGAGGACCGCAGCCGGTGCAACTCGACCGCGCAGCCCCCGCTCATCCGGGCTGGCTCGCGAGACGGTAGGCGAGCGGGCTCTGGCCGGTCCAGCGCTTGAACCGCCGGCTGAAGTAGAACGGGCTGTCGAAGCCGGTAACTGCGGCGATCTGCTGGACGGGAAAGCCGGTACGCTGCAGCAGTTCGCCGGCACGCTGCATGCGGCGCGCCTCGAGATAATGCTGCACCGTCTGCCCGGTCTCGGCGCGGAAGATGTGGGCGAGACGCGATTCCGACAGGCCGGCCGCTGCGGCAACGTCGGCCAGCGCGACCTTGTCGGCGAGATGCCGCTCGAGATAGCTCACGGCGCGCAGCACGCGGGGATCGTAGCGAGCGCTGGCGGCGGCGGGGTTCAGCCGATCGCAGTCGAGGAACAGCGCCTCGAGCGCGTTCATGGCGAAGGCCTCACGGCGACGCAGCTCGCCGTAAAACAGGCGATGCACGGCGTGGAACCGCGCCGCCACTGCCGGATCGGAGACCTGCAGCAGCATCAGGCCGGGCGCCACCTCGGGCCAGTCGAGCCAGGGCAACCAGTCGGGGCGCGGCTGGAAATGCGCCCAGAGCAGTTCCCACCGCGTATCCGACGCGGCGACGGCGTAATCGTGCAGGGTCCCCGGGCGGAGCAGCACCCAGTCGCCGGGCCGCGCCAGCAGTTCGCCGCCAGCATGGCCGAAGCGGCCGGTGCCGTCGATGGTGTGGATCAACAGCCAGTCGTCGCCGCCGCGCGGTCGATAGGCGCGGTAGCCCGACATCTCATGGAAATGCCCGGTCAGCAGCTGCAGGACCGGCCGGTGCGGGAACTCGTCGGCTTCGACCATAGCAGGATAGTACATGCGATCGGCAGGATGTGCGATGGGCGAAGCTGTGGCGCGCGGGTAGCGTCACGAACGTCGAGGAGGATATCGATGAGCTTGACCACCGAGCAGAAGCAGCTGTTCGACCGCGACGGGTTCCTCGCGATCCGCGGGCTGTTCAGTCCCGCCGAAATCGAGGAGATCCGCGGCACGTTCATGGATATGGCCAAGGACGGCCCGGTGCCCGGACTGTCGGACGTGCCCAAGGCACGGCAGGGCGCTCCGGCCGGCGCCAACGACCCGCTGCTGCGCTATCCGCGGATGATGCATCCGCACAAGCATGCCGACAAACCGGTCGGCCCGCTGGCCATGCGCTATATGCGCGACCCGCGGCTGCAGCCGATCCTCGCCGAGCTGTTCGGGGAGAGCCCCTATGCCGTGCAGTCGATGTTCTACTTCAAGCCGCCGGGGGCGCGCGGGCAGGACCTGCACCAGGACAATTTCTACCTGCGGGTGAAGCCGGGCACCTGCATGGCCGCCTGGGTGGCAGTCGACGATGCCGATGCCGGCAATGGCGGCATGATGTGCGTGCCGCAGACCGCGACGCTCGATGTCGCCTGCCCGGAGAAGGCCGATCCGGCGCTGTTCTTCACCACCGAGCACGTCGAGCCGCCGCCTGGGCTCACGCCGCAGATGATGGAGCTCAAGGCCGGCGACGTGCTGTTCTTCAACGGCAGCGTCATCCACGGCTCGACCCCGAACACCAGCACCGACCGCTTCCGCCGCTCGCTGATCTTCCACTACGTGCCGGCGAGCACCGTGGAGATGAGCCACTATTACGAGGCGCTGAGCTTCGACGGCGAAAAGCAGGATATCGCCACCAACATGGATGGCGGCCCGTGCGGCACGACACAGGAGCTGCCGACCGGCCCGCATTGATGCGGGCTTGAGTCCACGATTTTCTTCAGTCAGTGCGCTTGGCGCCCCTCACCCTAGCCCTCTCCCCAGAGGGGCGAGGGGACGCGCTTTGAACCGCCGGTGCCACAACGCCCCCTCGCCCCTCTGGGGAGAGGGTCGGGGTGAGGGGCGCCAAGCGCACTGGCGGAGGAACCCTAAAGCCCCCTGCGCCTGATCACTTCGGCATACCACTTCGCCGAGGCTTTCGTCGTTCTCGCCATCGTCTCCGTATCAAGATGCACGATGCCGAATTTCTGGCTGTAGCCGGCGGCCCATTCGTAGTTGTCCATCAGCGACCAGAGGTAATAGCCGCGCACGTCGGCGCCGTCTTCGATCGCCTTGTGGATCCACTCGAGGAAGCCGGCGACGTAGTTGATCCGCTCCTGGTCATCGAGCGGGTCGGTCACGTTGGGGCCGTCGGCGGCGCCGTTCTCGGTGATGAAGATCGGGCCCTGCCAGCCATACTGCTCTTTGGCCATGAACACCGCGTCGTAGACGGCCTTGGGATAGTACTCCATGCCGTTGTCGAGGAAGTTGCCGCCGGGGTGCTTGTCGTCGGCCACCCACCAGCGCGGGTTGTAATGCTCGGCGCTGACCACGACGCGCGAGTAGACGTTGAGGCCCAGATAGTCGATCGGCGTGCTGATCAGCTTCAGGTCGCCGTCGCGGATCTCCGGCATGGTGCCGCGCTCGGTGAGACGGCGACGGATGCGCTCGGAATAGTCGCCCTTCAGCACCGGATCGAGGAAGAAGCGGAAGCCATCGTCCTCGTCGCGATCGGCGATGGCCAGGTCCTCGGGCTTGTCGGTGGCCGGATGCCGTTGCCAGATGTCGAACACCGCGCCGATCTCGCCCGCATGGCCTGAGGCACGAAACGCCTCGACGCCCATCCCGTGTGAAACCAGCGCGTGATGCAGCGCCTGCCGGGCAGTCTTCTCGTCGCTGCGGCCGGGGGCGAACACCCCCATCGCATAGCCGACCCAGATCGAGATCGGCTCGTTCAGGGTGGCCCAGCGGCGAACGCGGTCGCCATAGCTCTGGAAGGCCAGCTCGGCATAGTCGGCAAAGGCGCCGACGACGTCACGGTTGATCCAGCCGCCCTGGTCCTCGAGCGCCTGCGGCAGGTCCCAGTGATAGAGCGTGACGTTGGGCTGGATGCCGGCCGCCAGCAGCTCGTCGATCAGCTGGGAGTAGAAATCGACACCGGCCTGATTCACCGGTCCGCGCCCCGCTGGGAGGAGGCGCGACCAGCTGAGCGAGAAGCGATAACTGGTGACGCCGATCTGGCGCAGCAGCGCCACATCTTCCTTGACCCGGTGATAGTGGTCGGCGCCGCGATCGCCGGGAATATCGAGATGCACCTTGCCGGGGGTGTGGCCGAAGGTATCCCAGATCGACGGGCCCTTGCCGTCCTCGTTCCACGCGCCCTCGATCTGGAACGCACTGGTCGCAACGCCGAAATCGAATCCGGCCGGGAACTGAAACTTCGCCACGGCAAATGTCCTGGAATGTCGGGAATGGGGGGACGCCGCGCGGGGGAGGAGGGCGCGGCGTCAGGGCGTCAAGCGCCCTATTTGGTGCTGACGGTAAAGCCCTGCTCGCCGGCGTACTGGGCGATGCGGTCCTGCCAGGCCTTGAAGCCATCGAACACGCTGGTCTTGCCGGAGATCGCCTGGCCGACGGTGTCGCGATAGACGCTGGAGACATAGGGCTGGAACGGCAGCCAGGTCCAGCCGACCACGGAGTTCTTGGCCGACTCGGCGAAGATCTGCCGGGCCTGCTGGCCGCCCAGATATTCGATCTCCTCGTCGATGAAGGCAGGATCTTCCCACGCTGCCTTGGTGGTCGGCAGCAGGCCCTGATCGTCCTTCAGCGTGGCGACGCCCTCCGGGCTGCCGTTCATCCACAGCGCGAACTCGACGGCCGCTTCCTTCTTCGCCGACTGAGCGAGCACCACGGTGCCCGAGCCGCCGAACTGGCTGGTGCCGACATCGCCTTCGTTCCACACCGGCTGCGGCGCGACGCGCCACAGACCCTTGTTGTCGGGCAGGACGCCGGTCAGCGCCTGGAGGCCCCAGGCCCCCACCACCCAGGTGGCGATCTGGCCGGCGCCCAGCTGTTTGAACCACTCATCGGAGCCCTGCACCGACTCGATGGTCAGGCCCTTGGCGTTGAGGTCGGTCCAGTAGTCGGCCCACTGCTTCGCCTTTTCCGACTGTAGGTTGAGCGTCACGTTGGTGCCGTCGGCAATGCTCCATGGCTCGGCCGAAAGCTGCCACAGCCCCATATAGGCGGCATCGACCAGGCTCGGGTCGAGATAGGTGATGTAGTGGTCGGGATTCTCGGCCTTGATCGCTTCGGCTGCCGCCGCGTACTCGGCCCAGGTCTTGGGCACCGCGACGCCGGCTTCATCGAACACGTCCTTGCGGTAGTACATCACGCCCGGGCCGAAATCCTGCGGCACGCCATAGACGCCGCCATTGATCTCGACGAGCCCGAGCACGCCAGGGAGGAACAGCTCCTTCACCGCCGCGCCGCCGAACTGGGTGACATCGGCCAACGCTCCGGTCAGCGCGAAATTGGGGATCGCGTCATAGGTCATGTGCGCGACGTCGGGACCGCCCGAGCCGGCATCCACGGCGTTCTGGATCTTGGTGTACTCGTCGGTGCCGACGCCGACATTTTCCACCTTCACCTTGATGTTGGGGTGGCTGGCTTCGAACTTGTCGACCGAGGTCTGGATGTTGGGCAGCCAGGTCCAGAAGGTGATCTCGACCGGCTCCTGGGCGAGCGCGCTGGTGACGAAGAATGCGGCCGCCGCGACACTGGCGGCGAGCCCCTTCAGAATACGAGTCATGGTATTCTCCCTTTGTGGCGCATCCTCCGCGCCCTGGTTGCGGCGTTCCCAAACGCCGGAATCGGTCGTGACCCCCCGGGTCTCATTCCTTCACCCCGCCGGCGGCGATGCCGGACTGCCAGTATTTCTGCAGGAACACGAAGGCGACGAGCAGCGGCAGCACCGCGAGCAGCGAGCCGGTGATGACCAGCGGATAGAGCGGTTGGGCGAGGTTCACCCCGCCGGCATTGGCCAGCTTGTTCCAGAGCGACAGCCCGACGGTGAGCGGGAATTTGTCGGACTGGTTGAGCACGATCAGCGGCAGGAAATAGTTGTTCCAGGTGGCGACCAGCTGGAACAGCAGCACGGTGACGAAGCCCGGCGCCATAAGCGGCAGCGCAATGGTCCAGAAAATGCGGGCTTCTCCGGCGCCATCGATGCGGGCCGCCTCGATCATCGAGTCGGGCACTGCGTCCTGGGCATAGACCAGCATGAGGAACAGCCCGAACGGGCTGACCAAGGCCGGGATGATCACCGCCAGTTCGGTATTGATCAACCCCCATTGGGTGAACAGCATGTAGGTGGGCACCGCGAGCGCGGTGCCGGGCACGGCGGTGGCGCCGAGAACGATGGCGAGCACGGCCTTGCGGCCATGGAAATCAAACTTTGCCAGGGCATAGCCGCCCATGGCGGCGACCAGCGCCGCGCCGCCGGCCCCGACCACGGCGTAAAGGATGGTGTTGGCGAACCAGCGCAGGTAGATGCCGCCCTGAAAGGCGAAGAGCTGGGCGATATTGTCGAACAGCGCAAAATTCGGGGCGAAGGCCAGCCCGAAAGTGCCGAACAGGTCGACGTTGGACTTGGTGGCGTTCACCGCGAGCCAGCACAGCGGCAGCATGAAATAGGCGAGCAGCATCCACAGGATGATGGTCAGCACCGGCGATTTGCGGGGGCGAAGTCCCGACGACCGGCGAGCCGGCGCGGACGAAGCGGCAAGGCTGTTCATAGCAGGCGCCCCCGCTTCATCGCACCGAGCTGCACCACATAGGCGACGACGACGGTGAAGCCGCCGAGCAGCATCGCGACGGCCGCGGCGTAGTTGATCTGCCCGCCGGTGAAGCTGAGGTTGTAGGCGTAAAGGTTGGGCGTCCAGCTGGTGGTGACGACGCTGGGACGCAACTGGCCGAGGATCGAGGGCTCGTTGAAGAGCTGTAGCGAGCCGATCACCGAAAAGATCAGCGCCAGCACCAGCGCCGGCCTCAGCGCCGGCAGCTTGATGAACCAGGCCTTGTGCCATTCATTGGCCCCGTCGATCGCTGCGGCTTCGTAGATGTCGGTGGGGATCGAACGCAGCGCGGCGTAAAAGATCAGCATGTTGTAGCCGACGAACGACCAGGTCACGACGTTGCCGACGCTCATGAGCATCAGGTTGGGACCGAGGAAATCCGGCGTGGGCATGCCGAGGCTGCCGAACAACTGGCCGGCGAGCCCGAACTGGCCGCCGAAAATGTAGCCCCACATCAGCGCCGCGACGACTGCCGGCACCGCATAGGGCAGGAACAGCCCGATGCGGACGATGCGGCTGCCGGCAAGCCGGCCACTGTCGATGGCGAGCGCCACGAACATAGCGACGCCAAGCATGATCGGCACCTGCAGTAGCAGGAAGACGACCACCCGCAGCACCGCGTCATGCAGCAGGGTGTCACCCAGCGCCCTGAGGTAATTGCCGAAGCCGACGAACACGGTGCCGCCGATCATCTGCTTTCTGAAAAAGCTGATCCACAGCGCGTAGCCGAGCGGCACGACGACCGAGATGGCGAACACCACGATGAACGGGGTGAGGAACAGATAAGCGGTGGGCGTGGCGCGGGTCTTGGCGGAGAGGCGGGTCATCGGGGGCCTCGCCCGCTACGACATCTTCCTGGAAGTGAGTAGCAATCACGGCGAGGAGAACTCGGCGCAGGAAGAGCACCCCCCACCCTGTCCCTCCCCCACAAGGGGGGAGGAGACCAGAACACCGGCGCTGGTGAGGGCGTCTCCCTTCCTCTTGCGGGGAGGGGACAGGGGTGGGGGTACTCTTCCCGCACCGGCCCGTCAGTACCTGCGGTGCAAACCGCTCCCATCACGCCGCGACCTCGCGCAGCACGCGCACGTCCCAGGCCTTGAGCGCCAAGGTGGTGACCGCCTCGCCCGTCAGCACATCCGTCACCGGCATCGGCGGCGTCACCGTCCGCGTCTCCCAGCCGAAATTGTGGACGAACCACAGCCGCTCGCCGGCGCGGTTGGTGGCGCCGTGCACGGCCAGCGCGCCGGGCACCAGTTGCCCCTGCCAGGGGTGGTTCGGCTGCAGCCACTCGCCCAGCGACTGGGCCAGGTCGAGATCGGGGAACGCCCCGACATAGGTGATGCGGCCGGCCCCGAAGGCCCGGCTGGTGGCCGCCGGCCAGCGGCCGAAATGCGGGTGATCGTAGCTGGCGATGACCTCGGCGCCGTCGGTGACGAGGCCCTCGACGAGGCTCCGCGCCGTGCCGCGCAACTGGCCGGTGACGGCGAGCGGGGTCACGAGGTTGGAGAACTCGTCGTACCAGACGCCGGCCGCGGCGGCGAGACCGGCAGGCTGGCGGTCGAGCTTGGGGCGGCCGATCTCGTCGGCATAGCCGGTGCGGATGCCCACCACCAGGTGTCCGCCGGCCTCGGCATAGGCGACGAGGTTGGCGACCAGCCGGTCGGAGGCGAGATAGAGCGCCGGAACGACGAGGGTCGGCAGCTCGTGCGCCAGCCGCACGGGGTCAGCGAGCTCGAAATCGGCCGCATGCAGTACCCGGACCTGGTGGCCGGCGCGATCGAGGCCGCCATAGAAGCGGTAGACGATCCGCTCATAGGCGGCACGATCGGCCGGTCCCTGCTTCTCGGGCGGCGCCGCCGGATCCTGCATCGGCGGGTGATATTCGAAGGCCCAGCGGTTGGGCATCGAGAAGATGAGCCCGACATTGGCATCGGGTACGATGCCCTCGACCGCCGCGCCGGCCTTGCTGATCTCGCGTCCGAGTTCGGCCACCTGCCCGTAGACTCGGCCGGGGATGAAACTATGCGGCAGCACCCCGCCCCAGAACGTCTCCCAGGAGCCGTGCATGGTGTGCCAGTGCCAGTATTCGACGGCGCGGGCGCCGCGGGCGATCATCGCCCAGCCGACCTGCCGCCACTGCCCGTCATACATGGGGTGGTTGAACCAGGGGAAACCGATGCTGGTGGCATTGGTCTCGGTGACCATGAAGCGGCGCTGGCCGATGGCCCAGGTGCGGTCGGAAATGAAGAACGGCGCCCAGCTGCCGGAGGGCGGGAAGCCGTAGTCACCAAGCGTTTCCGGGCCCAGCTGGTCCTGGGTGGCGATGTACTGGTTGGAGGCGATGACGTCGCAGGCGGCGCCGATGCCGCGGTCGTCGACCGCGGCGCGCATCGGATCGATGCAGGTGGTGATGAACTGATCGGGGCTCGCATACTCGCGCACGATCGCCACCTGCCAGGCGATATACTCGGTGGTCTGCAGCGCATGGAAGCGACGCCAGTCGAGATCGTATTGCGGCACGTGGTTGCCGTCGGGCAGCCAGAGCTCGTCGATGTCGTTGAGACGATGCGCCCAGTGGGTCAGGTTCCACGCCTGGTTGATCGCTTCGACGCCGTTGTACTTGGTCATCAGCCACTGTTTGAAGCGCGCGAAGACATGGGCGTTGTGCGGCACCTGATGGCCTGGCTCGTTGTCGACCTGAAACCCGACCACCGCCGGATGGCCGGCATAACGCCCCACCACCTTGCGGATGATCCGCTCGGCATAATCGAGGAATACCGGGTGCGAAGTGTCGGTCTCCTGCCGCGCCCCCCACGGCACTCGCACGCCGGTGCGCGACTCCGCCGCGATCTCCGGGTGTTTGAGCATCAGCCAGGGCGGCACGGCGTAGGTGGGGGTGCCCAGCACCACCGAGATGCCGTGCTCGTGCGCCGCATCGAGCACCGGCAGCAACCATTCGAGCTCGAATTCGCCGTCGCGCGGCTCCCAGGTCGACCAGACGGATTCGCCGACCCGGATCAGGTTGAAGCCCGCCTCGCGCATCAGCCGGAAATCCTCGGCCATCCGTTCCACCGGCTGGTATTCGGGGTAATAGGCCGCCCCGAACAGGATGCGATCGCCGATGCGATAGGCCGACTCGTCTTGCACTGCGCTCTCCTCCCTCAGACGGTTCCGTCTCGTTGTCATAATTGTTTGCGCAAACAATTTCGTTGTCAAGGCGGCCTGGCATCATCCCTACGGATGAGGCTAGCGGCCCTATTTTGCCTTCTTCTTGGTTGGCCAGCGCTTGCGCAGCGCAGATCAGCTCACTATTGTTTACGCTAACGAAAGGGACGGCATTGGTTCGACAGTCACGCAAGCGCAGCTCCCCCACCATGGCCGACGTGGCACGGCTGGCGCAGGTTTCGCAGCAGACCGTATCGCGGGTGCTGAACGACTATGCCTTCATCAGGCCGGACACCCGCGAGCGGGTGCTGAAGGCGATCGCCAGTCTCGACTATCGACCGAACATGGCAGCGCGAACGCTCGCCACCAGCCGCTCCCGCACCATCGGCGTCGTCGCCTCGGACTATCTGAGCTTCGGGCCGGCGTCGGCGCTTTTCGGCGTCGAGCAGGCGGCCAGCGAAGAGGGCTATGGGGTCAGCATCGTGAGTCTGCGCGAATCGAACCGGGAGACCATCTCGGAGGCGCTGGCGCGGCTGGTCGGGCAGTCCGTCGAGGGCATCGTGATGATCTCGCCGCAGGATGTCTCTGCCAGTGCCGCCTTTCTCAGTTTCGACAACGTGCCGGTGGTGACGCTGAGCTCGGTGGATACCGGCGAACACACCTCGATCATGTACGACTCGGTCGAGGGGTCGCGCGCCGCCACACAGCACCTGATCGAACTGGGACACAAATGGATCGCGCATCTGGCGGGGCCGGCGGGCTTCACCGTATCGGAGTCGCGCATCCATGGCTGGCGCAAGGCGCTGGGGGCGGCGCATCTGGTGGCAGCCGATCCGTTCATCTGCGACTGGACGGCCGAGAGCGGCTACCAGGCCGGCAAGCAGGTGCTCGCCGACCAGCGCTTCACCGCCGCCTATTGCGCCAATGACCGGATCGCCCAAGGCTTGTTGCTGGCGCTCCACGAAGCCGGCCGCGTCGTGCCGCGCGACTTCAGCGTCGTCGGCTTCGATGACGTGCCCGAGGCCGCCTACTGCATTCCGCCGCTCACCACCATGCGCCAGGATTTCACCAAGCTCGGGCGCCGCTGCATCGAGGCGCTGATGGTGCGGATCAATGGCGAGCCGCCACAGGAAGCAGAGCCGCTGCTTCCCGTGTTGATTGCACGCAGCAGCACGTCGCGCGCGCCGCTTCAGTAAGCGGCCTACACCGTGAAAGGCTGCGCCCAGGCGCGCTTGCCGTTGCTGTCGGTGACGAGGACGCGGCACCAGCTACCGGCGAAGCGGGAAAGATCGAGCTCGGCCTCGGTGATGGCCTCACCATGCACCACCGTCGACTTAGCGCCCGGTCCGGCCAGGACGATGCTGCGCACCGGCGAGGCAGCAACGCGGAGGACCTCGCCAGCACGGTCGATCGAGACGATCTCCGGGCCGGTGCTGGCGTAGTAGTTACCGGCCTTGAGCGCGGCGAGCAGCGCTTCGGGCGCAAGCGTTTCCGACTTCACCTGCACCCAGCCGCCAAAGCTGTCGTCGGCATGAAAATGCGCGTCGTCGGAGGCAAAGCCGGTGAGCTGCCGGCCGCGGGTCAGCAGGTCATCGAACAGCGCCACGCCGTCGGGCCGTGCGGACAGCATCTCGCAAGTGTGATTATAGATCTCGACCGCATGCGCGGCGTCGAGCGCCAGGCCGTCGGTGAAATCGAGCCCATACCATTGCGGGTGGGCAATGCCGACAAAGGCGCCGGCCGCTGCGGCACGACGCGCCAGAGCCGGCCCGTCCTCACCCTCCGGCGTCGGGGCGAAATCGTGCGGCAGGCCGACCGCGAGGATATGCCACAGGTCGCCCAGGTGTGTCGCCGGGGCATGCAGCTCGGCGCCGATCAGCGTGGTGAAACCCGCGGTGCGATACTCCCGCGTGTCAGTCAGCGGAAAGCTGAACTGGGAGAGGAAGTGATCGGAGAGGCAAAGGAAATCATAGCCCGCCTCGCGATAACGGCGGCAGACTTCGGCCGGCTCGAGTGCGCCGTCCGAACGGTTCGAGTGGGTGTGCAGGTTTCCCTTCCAGAAGCGGCCGGGGGCGGAAAAAGCCGAAAGCATAGTGGTCTCCGAGAGCAATCAGGCAGCAAGAACGAAATGACTGGCGCCGACCTCGTCATAGCGTGGCGGCGCCGGATCGTGGCCGACCGGATAGATCGGCGAGGGTAGAAGGCTGGCAGCCGGCACACTGCGGCGCGGCGCGGTCGGATCGGGATTGGGTACCGCGGCGAGCAAGGTGCGCGTGTAGGGATGCCGCGGATCCCCGAACACCGCGTTGCGCGGGCCCATCTCGACGATCCGGCCCATGTGCATCACCGCGACGCGGTGACTGACCCGCTCCACTACCGCCATGTCGTGCGAGATGAACAGGTAGCTCAGCCCCAGTTCCTGCTGCAGCTCGATCATCAGATTGACCACCTGCGCCTGGATGGAGACGTCGAGCGCCGAGACCGGCTCGTCGGCGACGATCAGCTTGGGCGACAGGGTCAGGGCGCGGGCGATGCAGAGCCGCTGGCGCTGGCCGCCGGAGAACTCATGCGGATAGCGCTCGAGCTGTTCGTCGGAAAGCCCGACCCGGCGGATCAGCCCGACCACCCGGTCGCGCAGCGCCGAGCCCTGCTCGACGCCATGGATCACCAGCGGCTCGGCCACCTGCTCGAAGGCAGTAAGGCGCGGATCGAGCGCCGCGTAGGGGTCCTGGAAGATGATCTGCATGTCGCGGCGCTTCCTGCGCAGCGCATCGCCGGACAGCCTGGTCAGCTCATCCCCCTCGAGCGTCACGCTGCCCGATATCGGTTCGACCAGCCGCAGCACCGAGCGGCCGGTGGTCGACTTGCCGCAGCCGGATTCGCCGACCAGCGCCAGCGTCTCGCCGCTGCCGATGGCGAACGACACATCGTCCACCGCGTGCACATTGGCGACGTGCCGCTGCAGCACGCCCCTCTTCACCGGAAAGTGGGTAACGAGGTGCCTTACCTCGAGCAGCGGCCGATGCGTCGGGGGCGTGTCGTGCGTCAGCGCCTCGCCGAACCTCGTCGGTTGGCTGGCGCCCTGCATCGAACCGAGCCGAGGCACGGCGGCGAGCAGCTGCGTGGTATAGGCCTCGCGCGGCCGGGCGAAGAGTTCGCGGGTCGTGGCCTCCTCGACTTTCCTGCCATGGCGCATCACCACCACCCGGTCGGCCATCTCGGCGACGACCCCCATGTCGTGGGTGATGAACAGCACCGCCATGTCGCCCTCGGCGGCAAGCGAGCGCACCAGCTCGAGGATCTGCGCCTGGATGGTCACATCGAGCGCCGTGGTCGGCTCGTCGGCAATCAGCAGGCGCGGCGAGCAGGCGAGCGCGATGGCGATCACCACGCGCTGCCGCATGCCGCCCGACAGCTCATGCGGATACTGGCTGAAGCGCCGCTCCGGCTCGGGGATGCGCACCCGTTTCAGCAGTTCCACCGCCTGGCGCGCCGCGTCGGCGGCGTCGGCCTTCTTGTGCAGGCGGATCACCTCGGCGATCTGCTCGCCGACGGTGAAGACCGGGTTCAGCGAGGTCATCGGCTCCTGGAACACCATGGCGATCTCATTGCCGCGGATGGCGCGCAGCACGCCTTCGTCCGCCGCGGCGAGGTCGACCACCTTCGCATCCTTGCGACGGAAGCGAATGGCGCCTTCGGCAATTCGGCCGCCCGAGTACTTGCCGAGGCCGAGGATCGACATCGCGGTCACCGACTTGCCCGAACCGGATTCGCCCACCACAGCGACGCATTCGCCCGAGCGGATCTCGAAGCTCAACCCGTCGACGGCGACCACGGGGCCATTGTCGGTTTCGAACACGACCTTCAGGCTGTCGACATCGAGGATGGCGGTGTGGCTCATCGGAGGCTCCGTTCATTGCAGATGGAGAGCCACAGAGCTCTCCGTGCTCCTCCCTCGCATCGGGGGGGAGGATTCCCGAGAGCCCAGTGCGCTCTCGGGAGAGGCCGGCGGGGATCGCTCCCCGCCGGCCGGTGCGTCAGTCGTTGAAGGCGACGGCGCCGGCGCGGAAATCCAGCACATAGGGGATGTGGCCCGGCAGCGGCTTCCACTCGAGGCTCTTGCTCATGCCGTAGGATTCATACGGCTGGTACAGCACCAGGAACGGCGCCTCTTCCTTCACATAGGCCATGATCTCGGCATAGGCGGCCTTGCGGGTCTCGATGTCCGTGGAATAGCGGAAGCGCTCCCACATCTCGGTATAGGCCTCGTTCGGCTTCCACGACCCGCCGGTGATGCGGGCGCCGGTCGGGCTCCACATGGTACCGAACGAACCCGCCGGGTCGGCGAAGTACATCGGGTTCGACCAGTTGCGCGATTCCATGTCCTTGTCGTCGCCGGTCCACTTGGGATCGACCTTGAGGTCCATGGTGACACCGACGGCGGCCCACATCTCCTTGATCGCCTGCGCCGCGAGCAACCCGTTGGTGTAGTAGACCGGGTCGGTGTCGTAACGGACCGTCTGGCCCTCGAAGCCGGCTTCCTTCAGCAGCTCCCTGGCCTTTTCCGGGTTGTACTCGAAGGTCTGCAGCTCCGGCATGTAGAGCTGGCCATATTGCGGGTAGGTGTGGGTCGAGGGCACCACGGCCTTGCCCAGCCACAGCGCTTCGTTGAGCAGGTTCCGATCGATCGCCATGCTGAGCGCCTGGCGGATGCGCTTGTCGGCGAGCTTGGGGTTCTCGGTGTTGAAGAACACCACGTGGAACAGCGGCGTCACCGCGCCCTCGACCTTGAGGTTGGGGTTGGCTTCGATGGTCGCCAGCTGATCGGGCGGCACATTGGTGATGAGGTCCACTTCGCCGTTGGCGAGCGCGGTGATGCGGGTCGCCATCTCGGGGATGCGGCGCAGTTCGGCCGTATCGAGCGGCGCTTTGTCACCCCAGTAGTCCTGGAACTTCACATAGGTCAGGCCCTCGCCGGGCTGGAAGTTCTGGATCGAGTAGGGGCCGGTGCCGATCGGTGCGAGGCCGAAGGCGTCGAAGTCCGAGGGTTCGACCACGGCCGGATCACCCGACAGCCCGGCGATATAGGCCTTGGGGACGATCGATCCTTCCGAGGTGTTGAGCAGCGTCTCGAACAGCGGCTCGGGCTTGAAGGTGGTGAAGCGTATGGTCACGGCATCGACTGCCTCGACCTTCTCGAAATTGTTGAAGAACTGCTTCTTGACCGAGCCGAACTCGGGGGTCGCTTCGTTGATGATCCGCTCGAACGAGAACACCACGTCCTCGGCGGTCACGGTGGCGCCGTTGTGGAACTTGACGCCATCGCGCAGCTTCACCTCGAAGACGGTCGGCTCGATCTGCTTCCACTCGGTGGCAATGCCCGGCTTGAAGGTCACTTCGGCGGACGAATAGTCTTTCTCGATCAACGGATCGAAGGCGTTGTAGTAGATCTGCGAACCGGTGTTGGAGTGGTCCTTGCCCGGATCGAGTGTGGCCGGCAGGTTCTGCACCGCGACCTTGAGGTCGAGCGCATGGCTGGGGGCCACCAGCATGGTGGTCGTCGCGAGGGCGATGAGCAGGGTCTTGTGCATGACAGCATCCTGTTTTTGACAAGCACCGTCCCGGCCGACCGATCGGCGATCGGACGGAGGGTGATGCGTGGGGGAAGTGGCTGGCCGGCGCGGGGAAGGGAAACCGCGACGGCCGGGTTGCCGGATTTACCCGGTTACTTGAGCTTGACGTCGAGGGCGTCGCGCAGCCAGTCGCCGATCAGGAGGACCAGCAGCGAGACGAACATGATGGCAAGCGATGGAACGACGGCGATCCACGGGCTCGACGCGAGGTAGTCGCGACCGAGCCCAACCATCGAGCCGAGCGTGGCGGTGGGCGGCTGCACGCCGAGCCCGAGGAACGACATCGAGCTTTCGAGCAGGATCAGCGCCGAAAAGGTCATCGTCCACATCACGATGATGGGCGAAACGATGTTGGGCAGGATGTGCTTCAACAGAATGCGCGGGTGGGTGGCGCCGGCGGCAATGGTCGCCTCGACGAACGGCATGCGCGATACCGTCAGCACCTGAGCCCGTACCACCCGGGCATAAGCCTCCCAGCCGGCGACGCCGATAACCGCGATCAGCACCGGCAGCGAGTTGCCGAAAATCGCGATCACCAGCAGCGCGATCAGGGTGAACGGCACGGCGATCTGGATGTCGACCAGCGCCATGATCAGCGCGCCGAGCGGTCCGCGCACATAGCCGGCGAGAACGCCGAGCGCCGTCCCCAGCAGCATCGAGATGAGGCTGCCCACGAGCGCGATCAGCATGGTCAGCTGCAGGCCATGGAGCGTGCGCGAGAGCATGTCGCGGCCGAGCTGGTCGGTACCGAGCGGATGCTCCAGCATCGCCCGCTCGAAGCCGACCGGCGGGCGGAGGCGTGCCGGAAGCGTCTGGGCATTCGGATCGTAGGGCGCGAGGAGTGGCGCGAACAGCGCCACGAGCAAGATCAGCACGAACAGCCCGATATAGAGGCGCATCAGCCAATTGGCCTTGCGCCAAAGCATGGCGAGCGTGCCCTGGCGACGTCGGCCGGTGTGCACCTTGTTGCTGGTGTCGGGTGCCGGCGCGAGGCCGGGCAGCGGAGCGGCGAGGTCGGTCATGCTGTCACCTTCACGCGAGGATCGATGGCGGCGTAGAGCAGGTCGACCACCAGCGAGACGAGGACCACCAGGCCGGCGATGAGGATCACCCCGAACTGCAGCACCGGGTAATCGCGCTGCATGGTGGCGAACACCACCAGGTCGCCGATGCCCTTGGTGGCGAACACCGCCTCGACGAGGACGCAGCGCGCCACCATGCAGGCGACCTGCAGCCCGACGATGGTGACCACCGGAATGGCGGCATTGCGCAGCGCATGCTTGACGATCACCAACCACTCCGGCAGCCCCTTGGCGCGGGCGGTGCGGAGATAGTCCTGGCTCAGCACGTCGAGCAGCGCGTTGCGGGTGAAGCGGACGATCTCGGCCAGCATCGGCGCCGCGAGCACGATCGACGGCATCAGGAAATGCAGCGGCGTCGCGTCGCCCGAGCTCGGCAACCAGTGGAGGTTGAACGAGAAGATCAGGATCATCACGATGGCGAGGACGAAATTCGGCGTGGCATAGCCGACGAAGGCCACCGCCATGATCGCCGAGCCCACCGGATTGCGGCGGTTGAGCGCCGCGGCGATCCCCAAGGGCACGCCCAGAGCG
The DNA here is from genome assembly GCF_001402915.1 of Devosia sp. A16. Lineage (GTDB taxonomy): Bacteria > Pseudomonadota > Alphaproteobacteria > Rhizobiales > Devosiaceae > Devosia_A. The sequence continues at coordinate 2,440,613 of NZ_CP012945.1, read as the reverse complement.
ACCGAAAGCACCAGCGCATAGCTGAACAGCACCACCGTGTTGGGCAGGCGCTCGGCATAGATGGCCACCACCGAGCGGCGCTCGAACAGGCTGATCCCGACATCGCCGCTGAACAGCCCGGTGACATAGCGCCAGAACTGCTCGAGGAGCGGCTGATCGAGGCCGAAATGCCGGACCATCGCAGCCTTGGTCTCGGTGTCGATGCCCGGCGGCAGCATGTAGTCCATGGCGTTGCCGGAGAGGCGGGTCGCAAAGAACACCGCCACCACCACGACGACCAGCGTCGCCAGCGAGCCGAGCGTGCGACGGGTGAGGAAATCAAGCACGCTCGGACTCCCGCTCTTCCGGCAGCCCACGCGCCGTGAACGGCCCCAGCGCCGGCATCCACGGCTGCTCGCCGGAGCGACGGAACGGCATGGAAACGGCAAACGGATCGCGGCCATGCACATCGAGGGAGAACTTGCCGTCGGCAACCTCGAGCATGGCGAAGGCGGCGGCGCCATGCGGGAAGGTAGTGAAGCGCTCGCTTACCGACTGCACCGTGATGTGCGGCAGGCCGCGTATGTTGGTGACGGTGTTCCAGTGCACATGGCCCGAGAGCCAGAGCGCCGCATTGCCGGTCGCCTCGACCGCCTCGCGAACCGTCACGTGGTCCGGATAGGTGGCGAATTGCGGGTTGCGCTCGAAATAGTAGTTGCCGGTCTGCAGGTGCCCCGAGAGCGGCACGTGCGTCGCGATGATGGCGGGCTTGGTGTCAGCACTGAGCGCTTCGACCAGCCAGGCGAGATTGGCCGTCGCGTGCGGAAAACCATCCGGCCAGGTGATCTTGACGCCCGGCTGCCACAGGATCAGCCGCGCTTCCCCGAGATCCACCACCTGGCTTTGCATCGACTGACCGAGGATTTCCTCGTTGTCTTCGATGCTCATATTGGCGACGTCGTGATTGCCGAGCACGTGATAGCGCGGGCCTTTGAAGGTCACGAAGGTGGCGGCGACTTCCGAAACGGCCTGCCGGTCATCCTCGCGACTGGTGTCGGAGATGCGGTCGCCCAGATCGAGCAGCAGGTCCGCCCCCTGCTCGCCGGCATGCCAGATGCAATCGCGCATGACCTGCAAGGCATCCCAGCCCGGTTCCTTGGTGTGCGACTGCGGGCCGTGGTGGATGTCGGTAATGATGGCGATCTTCATGGTTCGACCCTCTCGTTGCGGGCCAACCGATAGCGCCGCTATGTGACAGTCTCATGAAACTTTCTCAGCATTTGTAAAGCTTGACACTGAGACAAGCTCAGTACAAATTCCTGAGGCAAATCAGCGGGAGAACCGACATTGCTGCCCAATGTGCATTCCGCACGCGGCTATCTCATCGACCTCGATGGAACATTGATGAGCGGCCGGCACCTGTTGCCGGGCGCCCGTGAGCTGCTGGGCCGGCTCGAGGGCCGCTTCGCCATCGTCTCCAACGACTCCGAGCACACGCCGCTGCAGCTGATGAGCCGCTTCGCCGACCTCGGCGTCGCCGTGCCGGCCGACCGGATCATCCTCGCCGGTACCTGTGCCCTCGAGACCATTGCCCGGCGGCATCCGCGGGCCCCGGTGATGGTGCTGGGCTCGACGCCGCTGCGCGCCTATGGGCGGCGGCTGGGCCTCGATATCGATCTGCCCGAGCCCGACGTGGTGCTGGTGGCGCGCGACCGGCGCTTCAACTACGGCAAGCTTGCCGCTGCCGCCGAGGCGATGGCCGCAGGCGCCGAACTCTATGTCGCCTGCCCCGACACCACCCATCCCGGCCCCAGCGGCCAGCCGGTGCCGGAAGCCGGCGCGCTGGCCGCGGCGGTGCTTGCCTGTGCCGGGCCGGTGCCGCATACAGTGATCGGCAAGCCCGAGCCGGCGCTGTTCCGGCTGGGCTGCGAACGGCTCGGCATCGAGCCGGAAGAAGGCGTGATGATCGGCGACAATCCCCTGACCGACGGCGCCGGCGCCCGGGCGCTGGGCATGACGTTCTGGCAGGCGGTGCCGGGTGGCCTGAACGAGGCGCTGCGTGAGCTCATGCCCGCATGAACACCGATCGCACCGAACCGGGCCAGCTTTCCGGCATTCTCGACCGCATCGCGGCGCTCAGGCCGAACCTGCCGCCGACTGCCGGCCGCATCGCCGACTTCATCACCGCCAATGCCGCCGACGTCGTCCATATGTCGGTGACCGAGGTGGCGGAGCGCTCCGGCTCCAGCGAAGGCAGCGTCATCGGCCTCTGCCAGCAGCTCGGTGCGCGCGGCTTCCAGCAGGTCAAGATCGCCATCGCCCGCGACCTGGTGCAGCCGGTGCAGTTCATCCACGAGGATCTGGAACCCAACGACGACCTTGGCACTGTGGTCGAAAAGATCTTTCGCTCCGACCTGCAGGCGCTGCACGATACGCAGAAGGCGCTCGACCTCGGCCAGCTGAGCCGCGCCGTCGCCGCCATCAGCAAGGCCAGCCGGGTCGAGGTGTTCGGCATCGGCAGCGCCGCGACCATCGCCGAGGACGCCAACTACCGGCTCTTGCGCATCGGCATCAACTCGCGCGCCACCGTCGACAGCCACGTGCAGGCAATCACCGCGGCGCTCTGCACGCCCGACGTGACGGTGCTGACCATCTCGCACTCGGGTTCGACCATCGAAACGCTGACCGCCACCCGCCTCGCCAAGGAAGCCGGCGCCACCACCATCGCGGTCACCAATTTCGGCAAATCGCCGATCCTCAGTCATGCCGATATCGTGCTCAACACGCTGGCCCGGGAAACCCAGTTCCGCACCGAGGCGATGACCAGCCGCATCGCCCAGCTCGCCATCATCGACGCCCTGATCGCCGCGCTGGCGCTGGCCGACTATGACCGCGCCGTTTCGACCATCGAGCGCACCTTCGACGTGCTGTCCACCAAGCGGGTATAACCCGCCGTTAAGCCTAGTTCGCGGCCGGGGCACGGCGTTTACGAAGCGGTATCCCTGCGGCGCCTAGCGTCGCATCGCAAGGTCCGCAGAAGCGGGCCCCTCGATGGGGGCATTGAGACATGTATCGCCGTAAGGGCAGGTCGTTTCGCGGGTTGGCTCGGCATGGGCTGGCCGCTCTGGTCATGGTGGCGCTGCCGCTGAGTGGTTGCAGTTCGGCGGGGATGAGCAGCTTCGGCAGCAACAAGCTGGCGGTCGCCGAAATCTCCAATATCGAGACCTACACTGCCGAGGGCGCGCTGACCGAGGCGCGGGCGCATTTCCGCAACGACAATTTCGGCTACGCGGCGGCGTTCTACAAACGCGCGGTCGAGCTGGCGCCGAACCAGGCGGAGGGCTATGTCGGGCTCAGCGCCTCCTATGACCGACTGGGCCGGTTCGACCTGTCCGACCGGGTCTATGCCTCGCTCTACCAGATGACCGGCGGCACGGCCCAGTACTTCAACAATGTCGGCTATTCCTACATGCTGCGCGGCAACCTGACCGAGGCGCTGAAGAATTTCCGCAAGGCGCAGAAGCTGGAGCCGGACAACCTGGTGGTCGCCAACAACATCCAGATCCTGCAAAGCGCGGCAGCCGGCTCCCGCGCCTGAGGCGGAAAACGTCAGGCTGCGGCCTTCCGCGACCCTGGGCTTGCCCTCTCCGCGATGCCACCCCGGCGAAGGCCGGAGCCCATCGCGATGACTTCAGCAACCTCTGCTCGTCCGTGCATCCGGATCTGGAGCATTGCACGATTGGATCGCGTCGGTGTGGCCCGGTCCCGGACCATGGTGCGCCACACCCACGATGCTGGTTGACGGCATGCCGCTACGGCGTCGGGGCTGTGCCGCCGCCGACGACGACCGGGCCGTTCTGGCCCAGCCCGCCGGTCGAGTACATTGAGCCGCGGCTCGGATTGCTGGTTTCACGCGCCAGGTTGGCCCTGACCGCGTCACCGGCGCTATAGGCAACCCGGTCGGTGCGTTGACGATAGTCGTAGCTGCAGCCGCTCAGCGCCGTGACCACGGCCAGCAACACGGCGGCACGGGCAACCGTCACCGTGCTCAACTGCCGCTCCTCAGATCGATGATGTAGCCATAGGGGCCAATGACGCCACTGCCGGTCTCGAAGCGCTTGATCATCTTTGGCGTCACTTCCATCTGGCCAAGCGCGAAGAACTCGAGGTCGTTGGCAGGCTGGGTGGCGTCGAGCGGCGTAGCGGCGACCTGCCCGGGAGCACTCGGCTGCACGAGGCGCGGGGTGACGATCACCACCAGTTCGGTATCGTGTTTTTGGAAACCGGAGGATTTGAACAGCGAGCCCAGGATCGGCACATCGCCGAGCCATGGCAACTGGTTCTGGTTGAGGTTGGTGTTGCTCTGCAGCAGACCCGCCACCGAGAAGCTCTGGCCATCGCGCAGCTCCACCGTGGCGTCGAGGTTGCGGGTGTTGAACACCGGGTCGCCCGAGGTGGTGAAGCCGTTGATGCCGCTGACCTCCGGGGTCAGGTGAATCTGGATGCGGTCGCCCTCGAGCACCACCGGCTGGAACACCAGACGCACGCCGAAATCGCGATAACTGAGCGTGGCGTTGTTGTTCTGGTCGTTGGTGCGGATCGGCACCTGGCCGCCGGCGAGGAAGCTGGCGCTGACGCCGGAGAGCGTCGTGAGGTTCGGCTCCGCCAGGGTACGCACCAGGCGCTTGCTCTCGAGCGCGTTGATGGTGGCGTTGAGGTTGATGCCGCCGCCGGTCGAAATGATGTTGGTGACGAAGCTGGCGAACGAGCCGCTGGCCGGATCGGACGGGCCGCCACTGATGCTGGTCGAAACGCCGCCGATGCTGCCGCCCCATTGCACGCCCAGTTCGCGGCCGGCGTCGCGTTGCGCTTCGAGGATGCGGACCTCGAGATTGACCTGCTGGCCGCCGCTGAGCGTCATGGTGTTGATCACCGCGGGGCTGCCATATTGATCGACGATTTCGAGCACCTTCTGCATGGTGACCGCGTCGCTGACGCTGCCCCCCAGCTTCACTCGCCCGTTGACGGTGCTGACCTTGACGTTGGAATTTGGAACCGCGGCCCGGATCGAGCGGGCGATGTCGGCGGTGTCGGCGCCGACTTCCACCGCCAGCAGGCCCACCGGCGCGCCATCCGCCGAGAACAGGTTCACCGTCGTGGTGCCGAAGGCCTTGCCGACCAGGTAGAGCGACTTGTCGGTGATCGGCTGGGCATCGGCAATCGCCGGATCGGCCGAAACGATCTTGCCGACGGCGTCGGAGATCACCACGGTGACCGCCTGCGACACCGGCAGCTTGATCCGCATCACCGAAGTGGTTTTCAGATCGTAGTTGACGGTCTGCGCCAGCGCCGGAGCGACACCCGCCCCCAGCAACGCGGCGAGCAGCACGGCGGCGCCCAGCATCGCCCTAAGTGACTGGGACAGCAGCATTCTGCCGAAGCCCCGGTTTGTGGATATCTTGTACATGCTAACGTTCTCAAGCAACGGCAAAGTTCTAGCAGGACCGGGTCAACGGCGATTTAACGGCGTCGGAAACGAGCGCCGGGCGGCGGCCGCCGCGCCAGCTATTTGGCCCAGAACGGGCTGGAGATGCGGATCGCCTGGTTGGCGCTGCGCGCGTCGCCCGCTTCGGCGGTGTCGACCAGCGGCCGCAGCACCAGGGTCAGGCGGCCGAGAGTCGATGCATTGATGATGATCTCGGACTGAGCCGGGTCGAGCTGCAAAGTGGCGATCGCCTCGTTGGCAAAGATCTCGGCCCGCGGATTCTCCGGATCGGCCGGCGCACCGGTCGAACCGGTTTCGCCCAGCCGGGTGTTGATCGCCAGCACCCGGACATTGCCGAGGATGGTGTCCGAAACCTGCTGGCCGCCTTCGCTTGCGGGGCTGCGGGTCAACACCACATCGACGCGATCGTTGGGAACGATGAAGCCCCCCGAAGCCGAGGACGCGGAAACCGTCACGGAGACGGCGCGCGTGCCGCTGTCGAGCACGGCCGAAAGATAACCGTCGGCCCCGCGTGCCAGCTTGTCGGCGCGGATCGGCTCGCCGGGCAGGAACTCGAAACGCGCCACCGCGCCGTTCATCTCGGTGATGGCGTCGGGCCTTGCGGTCGTGGTGATGTATTCGGGACGCACTGCCCCCTCGGGCCAATCGATCCACTCGACCGTTTCCGGCGTCAGCCGCTGGCCGAGGCCGATACTGGTCCTCGCCGCCAGCACCTGGACCCGGGCCTCCGGCACCACCTGCGTCACCGTCTCGGGGACGGGCTGCGCCACCGGCTGGTTGGTCTGCGTGGTGAGATAGGCGGCGAGCCCACCGGCGACCAGCGCCACCGCCAGGAGCGCCAGACGGGAGGGCGGAATTTTCCAGCGCCAACCCAGCCGGGGCGGCGGCGGCGCGGGCTGCCGGCGATCGCCCTTGCGGCGATCGTGGGTGACCACGGTCTGCAGCGCCTCGTTGCGCCAGGCATCGAGATTGCGGCGTTCGGTTCGGGTCGGCGGCGGCGTCCAGGTGACCTCGGCCAGTACCTTATCGAGCACTTCCGGATCGGCCTTGAGGGCCGCGGTCCGCGGCAGCTCCGGCCGCAGGGCTTCGCTGGTCTCGCTGTCATCCTTGAAAGCGATCTTTTCGGTACGCCGGAGCACGAAATCCTCACTGTGCGGCCAGAGTGGCGGCGACGCCGGCATTCGGCCGGCCCGTATCGATGTACGCGAAAAGGCTCACGGCTTCGTTCCAAAGCGCCGTGATTTCCGGCCAATCGGGTAACCGGGAGTTAACCAGCTAAAGCGCGCGGCAGGCGGACCGTGACCGCCAGGCCGCCCTCCGGCGCCCGGGCGAAGTGCACGTTGCCGGCATTGAGCGCCACCACCTCGAGGGCGATGGCGAGCCCCAGGCCCGAGCCGCGCCGGCTTTCATCGTGGCGCTGGCCACGCACACCGAGTCTGGCGATCTGCTCTTCGGTGAGACCGGGACCATCGTCGGAAATGGTGATCTCGACGAACTCGCCGACGGCCCGGCCGACAACCTGCACCCGGGATTTGCCCCATTTGGCGGCGTTTTCGAGGATGACGCCGATCAGTTCCATCAGGTCATGCGGATCGATATCGACCGTCAGCCCCGCCGCCAGCTCGACCTGCCAGTCGAGTTCCTCGCCCTCCTGGGTGCGGCTCAGCACCGCGATGGTGCGGTCCACCGTCTCGTTGAGCGAAGCGCTGAGCTGATGGGCCCGGGTCCGCATCCTGAGCCGCGACAGGCGCAGCTGGTACTCGACCCGGTCATCCATCTCGCCGACGATCTGATCGACCTGTTCACCGGCTTCGGCGTGGCCGGTGGCCTGCATGTGGGCGGCGAGGTTGCGCAGCACCGAGAGCGGGGTCTTCAGCCCATGCGCCAGGTCGGCGGCGCGGGCCCGGGCAAACTCCATGGATTTCTGCTGCTGGCTCAACAGTTCGTTGACCTCGCCCACCAGCGGCAGCACTTCGGCCGGATAGCGCGGCGGCAGCTTCTGCACCTCGCCGCGGCGGACGGCGCCGATGCCTTCGCGCAGGTGCTCGAGCGGCTTCAGCCCCAGTTGCACCTGCAGCCAGGCGGCAAGGATCAGCGCCACCCCGAGCACGGCCAAAGCCAGCATCAGATCGCCGCCGAAGCGGCGGATCGACTCGTCGAGCAGCGCCCGGTCCTCGGCCAGGGTGACGCGGAATACCCGCGGCCCCGCATCGGAGGCGAAGCTGACTTGGCGGACCATGGCGGACAGCGGCTGCGCGCCGGGCCCGGTGAGCGTACCGAAGCGCTCGGCGCCATCAGGGGCAACCGCCGAGCCGGTCTCCAGCACGTGATCGCCGAGGGAACGCGAGCGCCAGGAATCGTCGGAAGCTACGGCCTCGACCTGCCAGTAGATGCCCGAGAGCGGAATGGCGTAGCGGGGGTCGGGCAGCGCGTCGCCCTGCACTGGTTCTTCCGCCACGGGATCGATCTGCGCGACCAGCCGGTTGAGGCTGGCGGTCAGACCGTCGCGCATCGAGCGCTCGACATTGCCGGTGAACATCCAGCCGATGGCGAGGCCGGCAATCAGCAATGCGAGGACGATCCACAGCGCCGCGCCGCCCAGCAGGCGCAGGCGCAGCGAGCGCGGATTCATTCCTCGAGCGTCCCCATATAGTAGCCGAAGCCGCGACGGGTCTTGATGATGTCGGTGCCGAGGCGGCGGCGCACCCGGCCGACCAGCACTTCGATGGAGTTGGATTCGCGCTCGAAATCCTGCGCGTAGAGATGCTCGGTGATCTCCATCTGCGACACCACCCGGCCGCGCTGATGCGCCAGGTAGGCGAACAGCCGATACTCCTGCGGGCTCAAGCTGATCGGGATGCCGTCGCGAGTCACCTGCATGGCGCGGGTATCGAGCACCAGGTCGTCGATCTCGACCCGCGACGAGGCAAAGCCGCCGGCGCGGCGCACGATGGCGCGGATGCGGGCCACCACTTCCTCGACCCGGAAGGGCTTGACGACATAATCGTCGGCACCGGCCTCGATGCCTTCGACGCGCTCCTCCCAATGGCCGCGCGCCGTCAGGATCAGCACCGGTCCGGTGCGACCCGCCTTGCGCCAGCGCTTGAGAACGGTCAAGCCGTCGAGCGTCGGCAGGCCGAGATCGAGGATAATGGCATCGAACTCTTCGGTGTCGCCGCGATACCAGGCCTCTTCGCCGTCCGCTTCGACCTCCGCCACGAAGCCGGCCGCCTGCAAGGCAGCGGCAAGGGCTTCGGCGATCCGGCGGTCGTCTTCGGCAACCAGTACGCGCATGTGAAACTCAGTTCAGGTCGAGATACTCACCCGACTGGGCAAGGAAATACAGTTCGCTCACGTCGCCGGACTTACCCAGCGCCTTGATCTCATACAGCAACACATCTTGCAGCGACACTAACTGGGCGTCGATGATCTCGCCGTCGGTCAACAGCTTGGCGCGCAGCATGATCTCTTCCATGGGGAGCGCCCTGCCGCTGCGCACCGCCTGCAACGCCGCCTTCTGACCGAGCGGCTTGCCGGCCGTCTCGAGGCCCAGCCCGCCATTGCCGCCCGAACCGCCGATGTCGAGATCGACGCCGAGCCCGCCGCCGCCATTGCCGCCGCCAAGATCGACGTCCACGCCCAGCCCCGCATCGCCACCAATATCGACATCGACGCTGCCGAGCCCCCCCAGATCGAGACCGAGGCCGACCTGCGCCGTGGCGGGGGAAGAGAACGACAACCCGGCAAGGCAGGCGACGACGAGCCAGAACCAGCGATTCGGTGTGATGGGGAGCATGCGCCGCAGATTACATTCCCGACCCTGACGATTGGCTGACAACGATCTCATGAACATGTCAGGCCGAATCCTTGAGGCTCCTCGACGCATCAATTGCAACGGAGCCATCAACATGAAAACCCGTACCCTTGCCGCAGCTTTTGCTTGTCTGTGCATGCTCGGCGCGCCCGCCATGGCGCTCGATGTCGGCCTCGGCCTCTCGGTCGGCGGCAACGCATCGGCAAGCTCAGGCGAGAGCGGACTCTCACTCGGCGTTGCCACCGGCATCGACGCAACAGCCAGTCTGGGGCAGGATCACCTCGGCACCACCAATAGCACGGAGGCCAGCCTCTCCGCCAATGGCTCTGCAGCCCAGTCCTTAACGGCCGGTGATGAGCTGGCGGTGGTGATCGGGCTGATCGAAGCCAGCCACTGGAGCGAAACCAGCCTCGCTAACCTGACGGAAATCGACGGCACGGCCTATGATGTCGGGGGCTGGATCAATGCGGACAATGCCGCCGCCCTCGAGCTCGCGCTCGACAGCAACGCCGACGAGATCGACGACCTGCACGTCGCGCTGGCGTCGAACGTGGCGCTCAACGCCTGGCTGGAGGCCAATAATACGGCGGCCGAGGATGTGATCGCCATCGGCGTCGCGGCGGACGGTTCGCTGGCGGTGTTCACCAACTAAGAGAGTTGCGGTCCGGCGCGGCAAAACAGAAGGGCCGGTCGCAAGACCGGCCCTTACCAATTCGATCGACGGACGGCCTCAGCCCTGCTTGGGCAGCAGCTTCCAGACGCCGACGACGCTGAGCGCCGCGAACGCCATCTTCAGCACGTCCCACACGATGAACGGGGCGACGGCGCCGTTCCAGGCGGTGCCGACGAGGTTGGTAGCGTCGAGCCAGCCGGGGAGCGCGGCGCCCGACTGGACGATGACGTTGGCCACCACCAGCAGCCAGGTGAAGCCGAAGGCAAACAGCACCGCGTCGGCGAGCAGCATGGCGCCGAACAGCAGCACGATACGGCGCGACGCGCCAAGATCGGCGGCGCGGCCGATGATGTAGCCCATCGGCAGATAGCCGAGGATGAAGCCGAAGGACGGGCGCAGGATGTAGTCGATCCCGCCGCCGGTGGCGAAGACCGGCAAGCCCGCGAGGCCCTCGACGATGTAGAGCGCCACGGTGGCGACACCGATGCGCCAGCCGAAGCCGGCGGCAAGCGCGGCAACGACCATGGTCTGCAGCGTCACCGGGATCGGCATCACCGGCACCGAGAGCTTGGCCGACAGCGCCAGCGCCAGCGAGCCGAGCACCACGGTGACGAGGTTTGCCACGAGGCGCGCCGACTGCGACTTGGGCGAAAGCGCGCCGAGCACGGTATTCGGCGTGGTGAGCGTCAAGGCCATTGCCAATCCTTCAGTTTGAGGAGCATTGCTAGCGCCGATTACTAGTCGCTCGCCTGGGAGAGCGCAATGGCTGGCCAGACGCCGGCGCTGAGCTTCAACACGACGTTCGACGCACAGACCGGACGCCCGGTGACCGTCACCGACGGGCTTGTGCGCGTCACCGCGCCCAATGCCGGACCCTACACCTTCAAGGGCACCAACAGCTTCATCGTCGGTCACGATCGGGTGGCGGTGATCGACCCCGGCCCCGATGACGGCACGCATCTGGCAGCGCTGCTGGATGCCATCGGACGACGAGAGGTGGAGGCGATCATCCTCACCCACACCCACCTCGACCACTCGGCCCTGGTGCCGAGGCTAAGGGCTGCCACCGCGGCGCCGGTCTGGTCGGGCGGCAGGCATCGGCTCAGCCGGCAGCGCCGACTGTTCGAATTCAATGCCGTGGGCCGCGACAGCGACTGGACCCTCGTACCGGACCGGGTGCTGAGGGATGGCGAGCCCTTGCAGATCGGCGGGGTGAAGCTGGAGGCGATCACGACGCCCGGCCACTGCGCCAATCACCTGGCGTTTGGCCTCGTCGACACGCCATGGCTGCTGACCGGCGACCATGTCATGGGCTGGAACTCGACGCTCGTCTCGGTGCCCGACGGCTCGATGGCGGACTATCTCAGTTCGCTCGAGAAGGTGATCGGCCTTGCCTACGGCCGGTATCCGCCTGCCCATGGCGGGGTCATCGACGACGGTCCGGATTATGCGCGGGCGCTGCTGGCGCACCGGCAGGAGCGCAACCGCCAGGTGGTTGCCGCGGTAGATGCCGGCGCCCGCAGGATCGGCCAGCTGCTGGCCTCGATCTATCCGACGCTGCCGCTGCCGCTGCATGCGGCGGCGCGGATGACGCTCAAGGCGCATGTCGAGTATCTGGCCGACCACGGCCTGATCGGTGTTACCCATGGCCCGTTCGGCATCACGATGTTCCCGCTCAGCGCCTAATCGTCGGCTTCGGCAGGCGGGGGCGGGCTGTCGGTATCGGCCGCTGCAGCGGCCTGCGGGGCGTCGCGCAGGGTCAGGGTGATCTTCTGATCCAGCGCCAGGAGGAACTCCTCGACCCGCTTGCCGTTCTCGCCGAAATCGTGGAAGCCGCCCAGCGGCACCGAGCGCATGTCGATGGTGGCGCCCTGCGCCGTGCCGGTGACCCGCACCGCCACCTCGTCGCGCCAGCCGAACAGCGTCACGGCAATGGCGTTGATCTGGCCGATATCGAGCGCCGTCGGCGGCGCCCGGCGGGTCCGCACCTCCCAGCCGCGTGCATCCACGAGGTCCTCGACGATACCGAACATCTCGGTGGCGTCGATCGGATAGCTGCGCGTCTGGACATTGGGAAAGATCGCCTCGATCTGCGCCCGGAGGGCCGCGCTGGTCGGTGCGACGCGCACCGGCGAGACCAGCGGCAGCGGGTCGGCGACGTCGGTCGTCACCTCGTTGACCATCGGGTACTGCATCGCCTGATAGCCGAGATAGGCAAAGGGCAGCAGGCAGACGATACCGAAGAACAGCCCCCAGCCGGCCTTGCTCCAGCCCTGGTCCCCGGTGATCCACAAGCGGCCGAAGGCGCCGAGCGCCAGGAACACCGCCAGCGCCGCCACGGCGGCGGCGACCGCCTCGACGACGAGGAAATCGGCGCTGCTGATCAGCTGCTCGCGATGCAGCAGCACCGGGATAATGGTGAGAGGCAGCGCCAGGCTACCGAAACGCCGGGCCCAGATCGCCCATTTCGAGGTGCGGATGAGGATGCGCATCGTGCCGGCCGGAACTGCAACAGAGCTAAGGGATAAGCACGGCGCAGCGCTTCGTGCAAAGCCTCGCGCAAGAAAGTTGTTGAGGGCCGTGAACTAGCACATCGACTTGATCGCCCGCCATTCGGCCTCCGAGAAAGCCGAGCGCGTGGTGCTGGGCGCTACCGGCAGCGCCTCGAGCGCGGCCCGCCGCTCGTCGGTCAGCGGGTGCGTGTTCAGCAGGGCCAGGCTCCGTGTCATGGTGTCATCGGCGGCAACCCGCTCGAGCAGATCTGCCAGGGCAAGGGGAGAAAAACCGAGGCGGTTTCCGGCGGCGCCGGCGAAGGCGTCGGCCTCATGCTCGGCCTGGCGCGAGAAGCGGCTGTCGATGAGCGTCACGCCGGCCGCGGCGGCGATCGACAGGTTGGTCATGTCGCCGAGCACGAAACCGACCAGCAGGCCGGTGGCGGAGCTCTCGATCAGCATCTGCATGCTGTGTCGATGCGCCACGTGGCCAAGCTCGTGCGCCAGTACGCCGGCAAACTCGTCGGCGGTCTCGGTGCGGTCGAGCAGGCCCGAGAAATAGTAGACCTGGCCACCGGGCAAGGCGAAGGCGTTGGTCAGCGGCGAGCGCACCACCGTCACCTTCGGGGTGAAGGGCGAGCCGCTCTCGGCAATCACATCGGCAGCAAAGCGGCTGATGGCGATGTTGCCGGCATCGCGCTCGCCGCCACACGCCTGAAAGCCGCGGCCGTTGCTCAGCATGCCCTCGACCTGCAGGCGGGCGCCCTCGCCGAGCCGCGTCTCCCAGGCCGATGGCACCAGCGGCGTGACGCTGCCGGCCAGCACCGGCACGCCGAATACGTAGGCGGCAATGACCGAGGCAAGCGCCGCTACTGCGATACCGAGGATACGCCGCTGCTGCCCGCGCGCCAGCAGCGCCCGCCGGCCGAGGCCGGGGATCGCTTCGCGCAACGCAGCGCTCCACTCACCGGCGGGGACCCTGACCCGCGCCCCATAAGGCCGGTCAACGGTGCCGAGGCTCAATGCGTCGCCCGGCCCCTCGACCTCGAACAGGCTGTCGACCGGCCAGCGGTCCAGCTCTTCTCGCGTCGCGCGATCGGCAATGATGAGCTCGGGCCGCGAAGCGTCGCGGGTCAGCGCCAGGGTGACGAAATGTCGGCTTGCCACGACGCCGTCATAATAGCGTCCGGTCGGCTCGATCTCCATCAGAACGACCCCACGTTGAGTGCATCGGCAAGGCCTTCACCCGCCAGCGCCGTATCCTCGTTGCCGGCCCCGACGGTTCCAAGGTTCGCGAGACCGGTAATGGTGGCGCCGCGCGCCACCAGCATCCAGTACCCGCAATCGAGGTAGACCTCCGCCATCAGTCCGAGCGTCGCGAGACTCACCAGGTAGCCGCCGAGCCCGAGCGCCACCCCGATCCAGCCGGCCCGGGCAATACCGGCCAGCGACGTGAAATCGAACTGCGCCTGCACCGCCAGGGCGACAAGGTAACCGAGCAGGCCGACGATGGTGAACGCGACCAGCAGCATGCCGAGATAGGCCGCGAACTGCAGGGCGAGGGCCCGCGCCTTGATCTCGACGCGCAGCCGCGCCGCGCCGAGGTGCACCTCGGAGAACAGCCGGCTGCTCTCGCGGGCGCGGTAGTAGAAGAAGCCGCCGAACCCGAGCACGATGGCGAGGAGCGGCGCCAGCGCCATGGACCGGCCCTGGGTGAACAAGCCGACGAGCACCAGGGCACCGATCAGGATCACGAAGGTGGCATAGGCGCGGTAGAACGGGCCGGCAATGGTGCGCCAGCTGCCGGTGAAGCCGAACTGGCGATCGCCGTACCAGGTGTTGGTATAGCGGTAGCGCCAGAGGTCGGCCGACATGAAGGGGTAAGCCAGGCCGAGGGTGACGACGACCAGCAGCGACCACAGGAACTGCCGCGTCGCATAGGCCCAGGCATTGCCCTTCTGGTCGAAACGAATGCCGCGCCACAGCGTGCGCGACAGCCGAAAATCGCGTCCGCGATAGCTGGCGTAGCCGAACAGGAACCAGAACAGGGCCACGACGACACCGTAGCCGGCCAAGACCACGGGGCCCACCTGGGTCGAGAGATAGAACAAGGCGATATAGAGCGGCAGGAAGACCGCCAGGGCGAACAGGAACCCGATCAGCAGCTGCAACGGGGTGCCGCTATATTCCAGCGCGTCGCCATCGATGCTGGTGTTGTGCCAGTAGAACTGGCGCTTCATGGTGGTGACCCAAAAGCGATAGAGGCCGATGGTCGGCACCATCAGCAGATAGCCACGCACCAGACGCCAGAACAGCTCGGCCCGTGTGCCGCTGAACTTGGCCGGGACGCGACTGATCCTCGCGTCACTTGTCAATGTTGTCGTCGTGCTCACGCCATCGCCCCCGAACAGCACCGGCATGTTGCGACGACAATGACGTTATTGGCAAGGGCCGGAACGTTGCCGCGTTCGGCCGCTACGGATAGAGCCGTTGCCGGGTCCAGGCGCCATCCGGCAGGGTGCGGGTGAATCGGACCCGGTCGTGCAGGCGGTTGGCGCCGTCCTTCCAGAACTCCATGCTCTGAGGGATCACCCGGAAGCCCGACCAGTGGGCAGGGCGGTTCACCGGCTCATCCTCGCCAAAGCTTTTCTTCAGCGTTTCGACCCGCTCGAGCAGGGTGTAGCGGTTGGCCAGCGGGCGCGACTGCTTGCTGGCATGGGCGCCGATCTGGCTGACCCGGGCGCGGGTGGCGAAATAGGCATCGGCTTCCTTGTCGGCGACCACCTCCACCGGCCCGCGCACGCGGATCTGCCGGCGCAGCGTCTTCCAGTGCATGACGAAGGCGGCCTTGGGATGGGCGAGCAGTTCGCGTCCCTTGTCGCTCTCGAAATTGGTGAAGAAACAGAAGCCGCGGGAATCGCGCTGGTTCAGCAGCACCATGCGCACATCGGGCATGCCGTCGGAATCGACGCTGGCCAACGCCATCGCATGCGGGTCGTTCGGCTCGCTTTGCTGGGCTGCGGCGAACCACTCTTCGAACAGCGAGCAGGGATCGATCGGCGCGGTATCGGAGTCGTCGAACAGCCGCTCGGTAAGTGTGGTTGCCGGCATGGTTTTATCCTCGTGGCGCGCCAGTCTGGACAAGCCCGGAGCGCATGGCCATATAGGATGGCGCGGGCCGCGAAAGCAAATCCCAACCCGCCCGAATTGAAGGAACCCATGCGCGACCCGTATACCGTGCTCGGGGTGCCGAGGTCCGTCACCGAAAAGGACCTCAAGTCCGCCTATCGCAAGCTCGCCAAGGCGCATCACCCCGACCAGAACAAGGACGACCCCAAGGCCCACGCGAAATTCGCCGAGGTTTCGTCGGCCTATGACTTCCTTTCCGACAAGGAAAAGCGTGCCAGCTACGACCGCGGCGAGATCGACGCCGACGGCAACCCGCGCTTCGCCGGCTTCGGCCGCGGCGCCGGCGGCGGCGCACGCCCGGGCGCAGGGGCCGGCGCAGGCGGCTTTTCCGCCGAGGACATCCTCAAGGAATTCATGTCCGGCTTCGGCGGCCAGCAGCGTGGTCCGACCCGCGGCGGCGGCGGCAGCCAGAGCTGGGATCCGTTCGCCGGCAGCTCGAGTGGCGGCTTTCAGGGCCGGGCCACCGGCATGGGTGGCGAGGACATCAACGCCACCGTCACGGTTACGCTGGAGGAAGCGCACGCCGCCCAGAGCGTGCCGCTGCGCATGCCGACCGGCAAGGTGCTGAACGTCAAGCTGCCCGAGAAGGTCGAGGAAGGCCAGCAGATCCGGCTCAAGGGCCAGGGCCACGCCTCGCCCTATGGGGGCCCGCCGGGCGACGCTATCGTCACGGTGAAGTTCGAGCGCCACAAGCAGTTCCGCCGCGACGGCGCAGACCTGCGCGTCGATGTGCCGATCACGCTCTATGAGGCAGTGCTGGGCGGCAAGGTGCGCGTGCCGACCCTCGATGGTTCGGCCGAACTGAACCTGCCGGCCTCGGTGAACACCGCCAAGGCGCTGCGGCTCAAGGGCAAGGGCCTCCATGGCGCCGGCGATCTCTATGCCACGCTCAGGATCGTGCTGCCCGAACAGGCCGACCCCGATCTCGAAAGCCTGATGCGGTTCTGGCGCGACCAGAAGCCGTACAAGGTGCGGGACAACTAGGCGCTTCGCGGACGGACGGGCTGATCCGCCGCCTCGCTTCCTCCACCGGGTCATTCCCGCGAAAGCGGGAACCTCTGTTTTCTTGCCTGCGGCACCATCCTAAACGGAGGTCCCTGCTTTCGCGGGGATGACTCTGGTGGATGGGCACTTTCATAGAAACAACCGGATCAGCCTCGCGGCGCGGCGGCGCGTTTCAGCCGGTCGTTGATCGCCTCGCCGAGGCCCCGGCGCGGGATCGGCGCCACCGCGATGCGCGTCGCCCGCTCGTCGAGCTGATGCAGCATCGAGAACAGGTTGCGGGCCGCCTCGCGCAGGTCGCCGCCGGGCGAGAGATTAGGTCCGGCAGGTCCGGGACCGAAGCCGAGCCAGGTCTCGCCGGGCTCGGCGTGTTCGGCGTCGAGCCGCAGCGTCGCATTGGGGGCGTAGTGGCTGGCCAGCATGCCGGGCGAGGCGATGGCGGCGTCGTGCCTCGCCACTGCTACCGACCGGCCGATCGCCGCCTCGATTTCGTCGCGCGGCAGGGCGCCAGCGCGCAGCTGCGTCACCAGGTCGCCCTCGACCGCCAGAATGGTGGATTCGACCCCGGCCTCGGACGCGCCGCCCTCGAGCACTGGAACGAGGCCGGCGAACGAACGCTCGACCTGCGCCGCGGTGGTCGGCGACAGCTTGCCCGAACGATTGGCTGACGGCGCCGCCAGCGGCCGGTCGGTTGAGCGGATCAGTTCGAGCGCCAATGGATGGTTCGGGATGCGGATGCCGACGGTGTCGAGCCCGGCGGTGACCAGGTCGGAGAGCCCGGCTTCCTGGCGTTTCGGCAACACCAAGGTCAGCGGTCCGGGCCAGAAGGTTGCGAGCTTCAGGGCCATCGGGCCGAAACTGACGAAGCGTTCGGCCATGGCGAGATCGGCCACATGCACGATCAGCGGATTGAACCGCGGCCGGCCCTTGGTTTCGTAGATCTTCAGCACGGCATCCGAATTGGTGGCGTCGGCGCCGAGGCCATAGACCGTCTCGGTGGGGAAGGCGACGAGCTCGCCGGCCCGCAGTCGCGCCGCGAGCTCAGGCAGATCGGATGCGGAATGAACGGCGCTGGCCATGCCGCGACGTTTGACAAGCTCGCAGGCACAACGTCAAGCTGTCGGAGCAGCGACAGTTTCCCGAGCTCATGGCCACCCTCCTCGTCTCCCAGCCCAATTTCGCCAGCCACGCTACGCCGACCGGGCACCCCGAGCGCCCTGACCGGATCCGGGCGGTCGAAGAGGCGCTGAGCGCCGACCGCTTCGCCCGGCTCCTCCGGCGCGAAGCACCCTCGGCCGACCTGACGCTCGCCGAACTGGTGCACGACGCCAACTACCTGGGCATTCTCGTCAAGGCCCGCCCGGCCGAAGGTATCGGCCAGATCGATGAGGACACCTTCATCTCCTCGCATTCGCTGGAGGCCGCCGCGACGGCATTGGGGGGAGGACTTGCGGCGCTCGAGGCGGTGGCCCTGGGCGAAGCCCGCAATGCGTTCTGCGCCGTCCGCCCGCCTGGACACCACGCCGAGATCGACCGGCCGATGGGTTTCTGCCTGATCAACTCGATCGCCGTGGTGGCGCGCGAGGCGCAGCGCAAGTTCGGGGCCGAGCGGGTGGCTATCGTCGACTTCGACGTGCATCACGGCAATGGCACCGAGGACATCTTCAAGGAGGATCCTACGGTGTTCTACGCCTCGAGCCACCAGATGCCGCTCTATCCGGGAACCGGGTCCCCCAGCTTCACCGGGGTCGGCAACATCTGCAACGCCGCGCTGTCGGCCGGCAGCGGCGGGGCCGAGATGCGCGCCGCCTATACCGACCGCATCCTGCCGGCGCTGGAGGCGTTCCGTCCGGATTTCCTCCTGGTTTCGGCCGGCTTCGATGCCGACTATCGCGATCCGCTCGCCGGGCTCAACTGGCAACCGGAGGACTTCGCCTGGGTGACCGGCCGCTTGACCGAGGTGGCCGACCGGGTATGCGAAGGGCGCCTGATCTCGATGCTCGAGGGCGGTTATGACCGGCACGGTCTCGCCACCGGCGCCGCGGCGCATGTTGAAATGTTGATGGCCGCAAGCTAGCTACGGTCCACACGCAAGGAACTGACATGGCCGATTCCCCCGCCACCGCCGAAGACATCAAGCTCATGAGCTTCGAGGCGGCGCTGCGCGAACTCGAGGGCATCGTCGGCAAGCTGGAGAGCGGGCAGGCGCCGCTGGCCGAGTCGATCGCCATCTACGAGCGCGGCGAAGCGCTGAAGGCACATTGCGAGGCGCTGCTGAAGCAGGCGGAGATGCGGATCGAAAAGATCACCCTGCGCAACGGCCAGCCTGCCGGCACCGAGCCGCTCGATCCCCAGTAAGAATTGCCGCGATCGCGACCGCTGGCTTCAAACATCGGTGACTGCGCGACAATGACGCGCGCCAGGATCGGCGGGCCGGCGCTATAAGGCGCCAACTCAGCTGGGCAAGGATCATGGCCGATACAAACTCTCTGGCGCTGTCGCGCTTCCGCATCATCCTGTGGACGCTGGTCGTCCTGGCTGCACTGGGCGCCACGGCGCTGTTCATTTTCCGCCCCCCGACCGCCCCGCTCGCGGTGACCGGCAAGCCGTTCGCGCTACAGTCAACGCTGGGCGGCACCTTTACCGAGGCGAACCTAAAGGGCACGCCCAGCCTGGTGTTCTTCGGCTACACCCACTGCCCCGACGTCTGTCCGACCACCCTGGCAGAATCGACGGCCTGGAAAGAAGAGCTGGGGCTCAGCCCCGAGCAGTTGCGCACCATCTTCGTGACGGTCGATCCCAAGCGCGACACCAAGGACGTGCTGACCGACTATCTGAGCTCGTTCCCCGGCACCATCGGCCTCGTCGGCGACGACGCCCAGACCGCAGCGGCCAAGGCCGCGTTCGGCGCCGCCTCGGAAACCACCGAGCCGGATGCCGACGGGTTCTACCTGGTCAACCACACCGCCTCGGTGTTCCTGATCAACAAGGACGGCAGCTTCGAAGGCACCATCGCCTATGGCGAGGCCAAGGACGTCGCGGTCGGCAAGATCCGGAAGCTGATGGCCTCGTGAGCGAACGGATCCGGCTCGATCAGGCACTCGAACTGCGCGGCCTGCTGCCGAGCCGGGCCCGGGCTCGCGATGCCGTACTGCGCGGCACGGTGACGGTCAACGGCAGCGTGGCGCGCAAGCCGAACCAGCAGGTCGGAGCAGATGACGTGATCGGCCTCGACGATCCGGCCGCCGGCTATGTTTCGCGGGCGGCACTGAAACTGGTGGCGGGGCTCGAGGCAGGCGCCATCGACCCGGCCGGGCGGATCTGCCTCGATCTGGGCGCCTCGACCGGCGGCTTCACTCAGGTGCTGCTGGAACGCGGCGCCAGCCGGGTCTATGCCGTCGACGTCGGCCACGACCAGTTGCACGAGCGGCTCAGGGCCGAGCCGGCCGTGGTTTCGCTCGAGGGGGTGAACGGGCGCGACCTGACGGCTGAGCTCATCCCCGAGCGGATCGAGTTGATCGTCTCCGATGTGAGCTTTGTGTCGATCCTCAAGGTGATCGATCCGGCGCTGGCGCTGGCCGCTCCGCATGCCGAGGCAGTGATCCTGATCAAGCCGCAGTTCGAGGTCGGCCGCGACAGGATAGGCAAGGGCGGGATCGTCAGCGATGAAGCCGCGATCGCCGAGGCGGTCGAACGGGTCATCGCACATTTCGTCGCTGCCGGGTGGGAGCGCAGGTTCTCCGTGGCCTCGCCGATCGCTGGCGGCGACGGCAACCGCGAAATTGTCGCCGGGTTTCGGCGCAGTTAGGGCTTGTGGCACCCGCTGCCCCTCTCCCCTCAGCGAAGAGGGTAGTGCAGCTACGACCCAAGGGGTCCGTAGCGGAACTAGGGTGAGGGGTTCAGCTTCTCAGCGAGCGCTCGCTGCGCCGCTTCACCCCTCAACCGACCCTCGGCCACCTTCTCCCCTGAGGGGAAAAGGGATATTGCTTCCGTACCGAGTGTCGCCTGCCACTAAACGGCGTGCTGGCCGAACAGCTTGGCCATGAAATGAGTGTGCGGGGCCGGCCGCGCCTTGAAGCGGTGGCCGCGGACCTCGCGATCCAGCACCTTGATGCCGCGCCTCGGATCGCGCTCGAACACCAGACGGGTATGCGGCGAGATGCCGAGCCGCAGGGCGGCGCCGCGATCCAGCCGGCGGCGGTCGGGGCCGAAATAATCCTTGGTCTCGATGTAGAGCTGCTGGCCATGGAGCTGTTCCGCCAGGCGCTCCGCCAGCTCGTCGCGCCGCGCCGGCAGGCTGATGACATCATCAAAGCCCAAGCGCACATAGCGCAGCACCGTCTCGGCTGCCCGATCGGCGGTGAACAGGATGATCGGCGAGTAGCAGAGCTGCCCACCCCGTTCCTGGCGAATGGAGGCGATGGTGTCGATCAGGTCCTCGTCACGCATGCGGTAATCGAGGAAGAAGTAGGTGATCGTCGTCCCCGACCGACCAATGGTCGCAGCGCTGTTGCCCAGCCCGCACACCACCTCGCCGAAGCCAAGCTGATGGGCGGCGGTTTCCAGCGCCAGGCTGTCGCGAAGATTGGCGGCCATGACATAGACGCGGCAGGACTCGAACATCTGATAACCCTCAGCTGTCTCAGTGCGACCGCTTAGTCATCTCGCGCTTACCCGTAGAAATAATACAGCACGAGCAAAGGCTTACGGCCGATGCTCACAGCAAGCGCCTCGTCGCGCGCATGGTCAATGCGCACTAGCGCGCGGTCTGCGCCGACAATTTTCTCGATCCTAAGTTTCTGCCGCAGCGGGGTGCGGAGCGACGCGGATCGGCCTTAGTAGCCGATGCCGCCTTCGCGCCCGGTCTGGCCGCGGTGGCGCAGGAAATGGTCGGCCAGCACCACTGCCATCATCGCCTCGCCGATCGGCACGGCGCGGATGCCGACGCAGGGATCGTGCCGCCCCTTGGTGATGACTTCGGTGTTCTCGTTGTGCGTGGTCACCGTCTGGCGCGGCGTGATGATCGACGAAGTCGGCTTGACCGCGAAACGGCAGACGATCGGGTCGCCGTTGGAGATGCCGCCGAGGATGCCCCCGGCCTTGTTGGAGGTGAAATACGGCCCGGCATTGCCCGCCCGCATCTCGTCGGCGTTTTCGGTACCGGTGAGTTCGGCTGCCTCGAAGCCGGCGCCGATCTCCACTGCCTTGACCGCATTGATCGACATCATCGCCGAGGCGAGGTCGGCGCTGAGCTTGCCGTAGATCGGCGCACCCCAGCCCGGCGGCACGCCTTCGGCCACCACCTCGATCACCGCACCGACGGAGTTGCCGGCCTTGCGGATGCCGTCGAGGTAAACCTCCCACTCCCTGGCGGCGACGGGATCGGCGCAGAAGAACGGGTTCTGATCCACCTGGGCCCAGTCGAAGCGCGCGTAATCGATCTTGTGCGGCCCAATCTGCACCAGGCTGGCGCGCACCGTGACGTTGGGGATCACCAGCCGCGCCACCGCGCCAGCCGCTACCCGCGCCGCGGTTTCGCGCGCCGAGGCGCGGCCCGAGCCCTTGTAGTCGCGGATGCCGTATTTCTGGTGGTAGGTGAAATCGGCGTGGCCGGGACGGTATTTGTCCTTGATCTCGGAATAGTCCTTGGAGCGCTGGTCGGTGTTCTCGATCATCAGCGAGATCGGCGTGCCGGTGGTCTTCAGCTGGCCGTCGCGCTCATCCTCGAAGGCGCCCGAGAGGATGCGCACCTGGTCGTCCTCGCGCCGCTGCGTGGTGAAGCGCGACTGGCCGGGTTTACGCCGATCAAGATCGCGCTGGATCACCTCGGCCGAGATCGGCAGCCCCGACGGGCAGCCGTCGACCACCACGCCCAGCGCCGGCCCATGGCTTTCGCCCCAGGTGGTGAAACGGAACAGGTGACCGAAAGTATTGAAGCTCATGAAGGTGCCCCCGGGGACTGTGGCGGTTCTAGGGGCAGAGGGCGAGACGGTCAATCGAGCCAGTTCTCGACTTTTAGTCCCGGCACCCGCGAGAACTCGCGGAGATTGGCGGTGACCAGCGTCAGGCCCAATGCAAGCGCATGGGCGGCAATAAAAATATCGTTGGCCCGATTGGTCTTCCGGCGGCCTCCAACACCGCACGAACCTCGGCGTACAACTCTTCGGCTGGATGGTCGAACGGCAGAGCGGGCACAAACGCCGTGAAGTCGGTGATCTTGTTCCAGATCCTGTCCGACCTGACCTTTCTTGCCCCGAACCGCAGCTCGGCGGCCGTCACTATGCTGATGCAAGCCGCGCCCGCCCGGTGCTGCATGAGGCGAGCCGCCGCCCGACCCGCAGGGTTCTTGATCACTTCCGACACGATGTCGTGTCGAGCATGAGTTCGAAGCTCATTCGAGGTCGATGTCACGCAACGGCGGCAGGTCGCTGTCATCAATATCTGGAAAGTCCGGCTCCGGCTCCCAACTCTGCAGCAGCTCGCGTAGTGTGGCTTTAGGGCGTACCGGCTCCAGAATGAGCAGATTGCCTTCCTTGCGGATGGTCGCTTCATTGCCGGGCAGCTCGAACTCTGCCGGGATGCGAACCGCCTGATTGCGACCATTTCGAAACAGGCTGACTTTGCGCACTTGAGACACGGGACACTCTCCTGGCATATGCCGAGACATCTGCCATCCGCTCGCGACTTTCAATCGCTCCACGTTCCCGGGTCATTCCGCCATCGGGCGCCATGTCGCTAACTACGTCGAGGTGACGACTGGAGCTGCCTACGCATCGCCAACCGCCTTGCTCAGCACAACACTGCGATAGTTCGTGTGCTGCCACTGTGCATACTCGATGAAGCGGTAGCCCAGCCGGGTGTACCAGTCGACGAGATGCACGGCTGGCTCTGCCGTGTCGAGCGCCAGTTCCCTCGCGCCGGAGGCGGCGGCGCGCGCTTCGACATGCGCAACAAGCCGGCGGCCGAGGCCGTTGCTCTGCAGGCCCGGCTCGACCGCGAACTGGCCGAACGAGGCGACATTAGGTCGATCATACCAGGGGCTGCCACTGGTGCGGGAGGCGTCACGAAACAGGATGGTGCCGCAGATCACCCCATCGGCAACGGCGACGAAGCACTCGCCTGAGGCGATCCGCTGCTCGGTAATTTCGGCACTCTGGTGCGTCGCCCAGAAGCGCAGGTTCATCGCGGCGAGGCGGGCATAGGCGCGGTGCAGCAGTTCGGTCAGTTCGACCGCCGAGTCCGTTTCGAGCCATGGCCGGATCGAAATGTCGCCCATCATCTCTCATCCGCCGGACGCAGGTAGGGCCGCATCGCCCGCGCCATGTCGCCGGCCATCTCCAAGCGACGGATCCATTGGAGCGGATCGTGGTCGTAACTGTCGGAGGCGGCGCCATACTCCTCGATGGTGCGGTAGCTGAGGCCATGCGCCTCGGCATAGCCGATGCGGTGGCCGCGTTGCTCGGCCAGCAGTGGCCACTCGACATCGTTGGCGATGCTGTCGACCTGGCTTTGGACGACGATATCGGCGGCCGCTGCCCGGTCGATACGGCGCACCGCGAACAGAAGGTCGGCGGCGCGTCCGGTCAACAGCTCATAGGCGCGGTTAACCGGTGTCTCGGTATCGCGCAGCCGCCGCGGCACCGCCGCCATTGCCTCAGCCGTACGGCCGATGATGAGCAGCTGGGCTTCCGGCTGCGCCGACAGCACCGCCTGCATCTCGTCGGCGTCGGCCTCGATCCAGCGCAGCACGTGATCCATGTCGGAGTAGAGCATGCGCTCGGTGTCGCCTTCGAGCGCCAGCGCCACAGCGTTGCGCCGTGCCAGCCCGATGATCGCCTCGCCGGTCGGATGCGAGGCGAGACGGGCACCGAGCGCCTCGCGCAGCACCGTCGCGACACGGGGGTCGGTTGCTTCGGTGAGGCTGGCGGCGAAATCCGCGAACATCCGGCGCAGCGCCGGCGCAGCGGCGCGGATCGGCTCGACGAGCTTGCCTTCGGTATCGTGGATGATGGTGGCGAATGCAATCGACACCGCCGGCCCTCAATCGTCCCAGCTGTGACCGGCCGGGTAGACGACGCTCTTGCCGTCGATGAAATGCACCACCGAATCCTGCGGCGGGAACCAGTTCACTGCGCGCTCGGCCGGGAAATCCTCGATCAGGCGGCGGAGGATACGCAGAATTCCACCATGCGCCACGATGATGGCCGGGCCCTTGAGCGTGTCGGCGGCAAAGCTCTGCACGCGCTGCGCCACATCCTCATAACTCTCGCCCGAGGGCGGGCGGAAATCCCAGAAGCTGGCATCGCGCTCGCCGGCAATCGCCATCTCGCCTGAACTCAGCTCGGTATGCAGCCGGCCTTCGTAGATGCCGAAAGACACTTCGACCAGGCGCTGGTCGAAAGCCACCTCGGGCAGCGGTACGGCAAAGGCCGAGCGCACCCGCTGCATGGTTTCGCGGGTGCGGCCGAGCGGCGAGGCGTGCCAGGTGAACTCGGCCGGGTTGCGTCCGGCGCGCTCGAGGATCTGGACCAGCAGCTTGCCGTTGAGATCGGCCTGACCGCGGCCGATATCGTTGAGCGGGATGTCCTTCGACCCCTGATACCGCCCCTCGGCGTTCCAGTCGGTTTCCCCGTGACGGATGAAGTAGAGTTCGGGCCAGGTGATGGACATAAGGGCGCTCGGAAACAGGCGGGGCCGCCTTGCGGCAGCCCCGGGACAGGTCAGGCGGTGGGCGCGGCGGCGTCGGCTTCATCGTCGACATGCATGCCGATGATGTTGAAGCCGCAATCGACATACTGCACCTGGCCGGTGACGCCGGAGGCGAGGTCGCTGAGCAGGTACAACGCGGCCGAACCGACTTCTTCCTGGGTGACGTTGCGCTTCAGCGGCGCCGCCTTCTCCTGGAAATGCAGCATGGTGCGGAGCCCGGAAATGCCGGAGGCGGCGAGCGTCTTGATGGCGCCGGCCGAGATGGCGTTGACGCGGATGTTCTGCGGGCCGAGGTCATGCGCGAGGTAGCGCACCGAGGCCTCGAGCGCCGCCTTGGCGACGCCCATGACATTGTAGTTCGGCACGTATTTCTCGGCGCCGTAATAGGTCAGGGTCAGCAGCGAGCCACCGGGGTTCAGCATCGCCTCGGCGCGCTTGGCCACGGCGGTGAACGAATAGACCGAGATATTCATGGTCAGCGCAAAATTCTCGGCGCTGGTGTTGATGTAGCGGCCCTCGAGCTCTTCCTTGTTGGAAAAGCCGATAGCGTGGACGAGGAAATCCATCGTCCCCCACTTGTCCTTGAGCACCCGGAAGGTCTCGTCCATCGCGGCGTCGTTCGACACGTCGCACTCGACCAGCGTGGTGACGCCGATCTCGGTGGCGAGCGGCTCGACGCGCTTCTTCAGCGCTTCGCCCTGGTAGGAGAAAGCGATCTCGGCCCCTTGGTCGGCAAGGGCCTTGGCGATGCCCCAGGCGATCGAGCGGTTGTTCGCCACGCCCATGATCAGGCCCTTCTTGCCGGCCATCAGACCCTGCGCCATCGTCGTGCTCCCGTAAGCAATGTCTCGTTGGCGCCGCTTGTCGCATAGCGACCGGTAGCGGGCAAGTTCGCCCTTGCGCCATGCCGGCCCGGGGCTATCTTCCCCCGCCATGACCACGCTGACGCCCAAAGACATTGCCCGCGCCCTCAAACCCCTGGTCGGCGAAGGCGGCGCGCTGCTCACCGATATCGCGGAGATGACGAGCTACCTCACGGAACCTCGCAAACGCTTCCATGTACCGGCAGTGGCGGTGGCGTTGCCGGGGAGCGTTGCGGCGCTGCAGGCGATCTGCCGCTGGGCCAACCAGCATCGGGTGCCGCTGGTGCCGCAGAGCGGCAATACCGGGCTGGTCGGCGGGCAGGTGCCGCTCGGCGGCAACGAAGTGATCGTCAACCTTTCCCGCATCAACCGGGTGCGCGAGGTCAATGCGGCGGCCGGGCACATGACGGTGGAAGCCGGGTTGATCCTCGAGGAAGCGCACAGGGTGGCGGAAGCGGCCGGCGCCATCTTCCCGCTGTGGCTGGCCTCACAGGGCTCGGCCCGGATCGGTGGCGTCCTGAGCTCCAATGCCGGCGGCGTGCAGGTGCTGGCCTATGGCAATGCCAGGGAGCTGACGCTCGGGGTCGAGGCCGTGCTGGCGGATGGCCGGCTCTATAACGGGCTCAATGCGCTGAAGAAGGACAATACCGGCTACGACCTCAAAGACCTGCTGGTGGGCGCCGAGGGCACGCTCGGGTTCATCACCGCGGCGACGGTCAAGCTGTTCCCGATCCCCCAAGCGCAGGAGACCGCGCTGATCAATGTCGCCGACCCCGGCGTGGCGCTCGAGCTGTTCTACCTGCTGCGCGAACGGGCCGGCTCGCGGCTCACCGCGTTCGAGCTGATGAACCGGTTCGGCGTCGACCTGCAGTTGAAATACGGGTTGTTGCCGCGTGACCCGACGGCCAGCCTGTCGCCCTGGTATGTGCTCGCCGAAGTGAACCGGATGAAGGGCGGCGCGCCCGGAGCGCTGCAGGCGGCGCTCGAAGAGGCGCTCGGTTCGGGCCTTGTCGCCGATGCCGTGGTGGCGGAATCGGAGGCCGATCGCACGCTGATGTGGGCGGCGCGGGAACAGATGAGCGAGGTGCAATCGAAGGAGGGCGCCTCGATCAAGCACGATGTCTCGGTGCCGATCGGCGCCGTGCCACAACTGATCGCCGAGGGCAGCGCCGCAGTGGAGCGCGCCATTCCCGGCGTGCGCCCCTGCCCGTTCGGCCATATGGGCGACGGCAATATCCATTTCAACTTCAGCCAGCCCGCCGGCGCCGACCCGAAGGCGTTCATGGCGCGCGAGGCCGATGCCAACGCAGCGGTCTACGCCGTGGTGCGGAAGCTCGGCGGTTCAGTGTCGGCCGAGCACGGCATCGGGCAGCTGAAGTCGGGCTTGCTGCGGCAGGTGAAGGATCCGGTGGCGCTCGAGATGATGCAGGCGATCAAGGCAGCGCTCGACCCCAACTGCATCCTCAATCCGGGCAAGGTGCTTTAGCCCGGTCACCCAGAAGTGCCTTGTTGACGCCTTGGGCCAGGCGTCCCATCTGACGGGCATGCTGCTCGATATCGGATTTCTCGACGACGCCACCCGGCCCCAGCCCATCAAGCTCGAAGGCCTGACCGAGGCGCAGCGCGCGCCAGGGCTGCACCTCAGGGAGGTGCACGATCACCTGCGCGACAACATGAAGACACTGGCCGTGCTGATCGAGCGCGCCGCGGCCGGCGAGGTCGACCCGCAAGCCGCGACCGACGAGGCCGCCACCCTCGCCATGGTGGCCAACTACCGGCGCTTCGGGAACCTCTGCGGCCAGCACTGCAACATCGTCAACGTGCATCACTCGATCGAGGACGAGGCGATCTTCCCGGCCATCGCCTCGCAGGGCGCCGGCTTCAAGGCGATCGCCGACCGGCTGCGCGCCGAGCATGTGGTGGTGCACGAGCTGCTGGTCCGCCTGATCGATGCACTGGGCGAGCTGGCGCTGGAGCCCGGCCCCAGCCGCTTCGCCGATACGCTCGAGATCTATCACGCCCTCGAGCGCGTGTTGCTCAGCCACCTCGGCTACGAGGAAGAGGCAATCGGTGACGCCCTGGGTTACTTCGAGCTGTTCTAGCGCCCATTGCAGGTGGAATATAGCACCGCAAGCTCACTTGACATCGCTACATTAAACGTTTCACTAATTGACAACGGAGGGTTGCGGACGTTGAAGCCGTTGTCACAGAGAGCCTATCACGTGCTGTTCGTCACGCCGGCCCTGCTGCTCAGCGTGGCCATCGTGTTGCTGCCGGCGCTGCTGACCTTCGGCGCGTCGTTCTCCCGCTGGGACGGCGTCTCCGCTCCCAGCTTTATCGGACTCGACAACTTTGAGGCGCTGTTCGCCGACAACGTGTTCTGGGCGGCGATCACCAACAATATCCAGTGGGCGCTGATCTTCCTCACTATCCCGATGGCCATTGCCCTCGTCGCGGCATCGCTGCTGCTGAGCCGGCGCAAATCCGGTGCGGTCTACCAGGTGATCTTCCTGTTGCCCTATGTGCTCGCCCCGGTGGCCAACGCGGTGATCTGGCAGAATATCATCCTGTCACCGGTTTCGGGCCTCTTGGGGTTCGTCTCCAAGAATTTCATCCCGATGTCGAGCCCGCTGACCGAGCCGTCGACCGCGCTCTATGCGGTGGCCGGCGTCGATATCTGGCATTTCTGGGGCTATCTCACCGTGGTGTTCTTCGCCGCCATGCGGCAGACGCCGGAGGAGCAGCTCGAGGCGGCGTTCCTTGAGGGCGCCAATGGCTGGCAGGTGTTCTGGAACGTGACGTTGCCGAACATCCTGCCCACGCTGGGGCTGATGCTGGTGCTGGTCACGATCTTCTCGTTCCTCACCTTCGATTACATCTACCTGATCACTCAGGGTGGGCCGGCGCGCGCCACCGAGATGCTCTCGACCTATGCCTACAAGTTCGCCTTCACCAGCTTCCAGGTCGGCAAGGCGGCAGCGGTGGCTTTGGTGATGAGCTTTTTCGGGCTCATCGCATCGATCGTCTATGTGCGCATGAGCCGCGCCAGCCTCGAGGCCTGACATGCAGACCAGCGCATCCCCGGTTTCACGCACGCTCGCCAACGTCTTCCTCATCGGCGCGGTGCTGGTGGCGCTGCTGCCGCTGGGGCTGGTGGCGCTCAACGCCTTCAAGCCGCATACGGCGATCGTCGCCAACCCGCTGAGCCTGCCCGAAAGCTTCAGCCTCGACAACTTCGTCCGGGCCTGGAACGGCGGCAAGTTTTCGATCGGCATCGTCAACTCGCTGCTCCTGAGCGGCACCACGACGCTGATCACGCTGGCCTTTGCATCGCTCGCCGCCTTCGCCCTGGCGCGGCGCAAGATCCCCGGCTGGCAGCTGATCACCATCTACTTCCTCTGCGCGACGACGGTACCGATCCAGCTGTTCCTGTTCCCGCTCTACTTCGTCTACGCCAAGCTGGGGATCGTGGGGAATTTCGCTGCGACGTCGCTGATCCTCGCCGCCATCAACCTGCCGATCTCGATCTTTTTGTTGCGCGCCTACGTCATCTCGATCCCGCACGATGTCGACGATGCCGCATTTATGGATGGGGCCAATCCGCTGCAGACGTTCCTGCACGTCATCCTGCCGCTGATGCGCCCGGGCCTGATCACCGTGGCAATCATCGTGTTCCTCAATTCCTGGAACGAGTTCCTGATCACCTCGACCTTCCAGAAGGGGCGATCGAACATCACCATGACGCTGGGCTACCTGTCGATGAACGGCACCTACGCCACCGACCAGGGCGCGCTGATGGCCGGTGCCTTCATCCTGGTCGCCCCGATCATCGTCTTCTTCCTGCTGCTGCAGCGCTTCTTCATCTCCGGCATGACCTCCGGCGCCGTCAAAGGATAGTCCATGAACGTCCGTGTCTCCCCCACCCCGCTCACCGCCGTCGCCGAAAGGACCTATGCGGGCGTCCTCGGCAAGCTGATCGGCGTCTATCTCGGGCGTGCGGTCGAAGGCTGGACCTACGAGGCCATTCGCGACACCTTCGGGGAAGTCGAAGACTATGTGAACCATCGGGTGAACTGGCCGCTGATCGTCCCCGACGACGATATCTCGGGCACGTTCCTGTTCTATCGGGCGCTCGAGGATAACGGCTTTCCCGCCGACATCTCCGCCAAGGCGATCGGTGACACCTGGCTCAATTACATCGTCGAGGACAAGACGGTGCTCTGGTGGGGCGGTCTCGGCCGCTCGACCGAGCACACGGCCTATCTCCGACTCAAGCACGGCATCGCCGCCCCGGCCAGCGGTTCGATCGCCATGAACGGCAAGGGCATGGCCGAGCAGATCGGCGCCGAGATCTTCATCGACACCTGGTCGATGGTGAACCCGTCCGACCCCGACCGGGCGGCGGCCATGGCTCGCGCCGCGGGCTCGGTGAGCCATGACGGCGTGGCAGTGGAAGCGGCGTGTCTGCTCGCCGCCATGCAGGCGGCGGCCTATGACGAGCGCGATATCGACAAGCTGCTCGACCTCGGCCTTCGCTACTCGCGGAGCAACGAGCTCAACGGCGTCATCGCCGATGTGCGCGAGCAGTGCGCCAAGGCGGGCGACGACTGGCGCGCCGTGCGCCACTGGCTGGGCGCCAACCACGGTTATGAACGCTACCCGGGCAACTGTCCGATGGTGCCCAACCACGCGCTGCTGATCGCCTCGTTCCTGCTGGGTGGCGACGACTTCCAGAAGGGGCTCAAGATTGCCGTCTCCTCGGGCTGGGACACCGATTGCAACGCCGGCAACCTTGGCGCCCTGAACGGCATCCGCCTGGGGCTCGCGGGCCTCGAGACCGGTCCTGACTTTCGCGGGCCGGTAGCGGACCTGATGTATGTGGTGGGCGCCGATGGCGGCGAATGCGTCACCGATGCGGTGATCGAGACCCGCCGCGTGCTGCGCAGCGCCGCGCAGCTCAAGGGTGAAAGCTACGCCGCACCGGCAAGCCGCTTCGCCTTCGAGTTTCCGGGCGCCGTGCAGGGCTTTGCCCGCTGCCCGCTGCACCAGGGACGCCAGGCGATCACCCGCGTCGGCAACCTCAACACGTCAAGCGCAGCCAACGGGCTGGAGCTGAGCTTCGAGGGGTTGGCAGCGGGGGTGACCGGAGCAGTTTCGGTGCCCACCTTCATAGACCCCAAGCCGCGCGGCGTGTCGGACACCTCGTATTTCGAGGTGATCGCCAGCCCGACGCTCTACGCCACGCAGACCGTCACCGGCACCATCCGCGGCTTCGAGGCGGTCAACCCGATGGCACGCTTCTTCATCCACTATTTCGACGAGACCGATCAGCTCGCCCGCCTCGACGGCGAGTGGATCGAGATCGCCGAGGGCGACAACCCGGTCGCCTTCAAGGTTCCCGACACGGGTGGGCGGCCGATCCATCGGCTGGGCATCGAACTCTCGGCCGCGCACCGGCTGTCGGGCCGGATCGCCATCATCTCGCTCGACTGGACCGGGGCGCCGGAGAATCTGACGTTCGGAAGCTCGAAGGAGCTGACACCGCGTCTCACGCCCTGGGACACCACGACGTTCTGGACCAAGCAGTTCGTGTCGTCGGCCAAGCACTGGGCGACCGACATCTACAACACCTTCACCCTGTCGCATCCCGACAGCAACGGCGTGATCACCTTCGGCACGCGCGACTGGACCGACTATGCCATCGCGTCGGAACTGGTGATCGAGCTGCATGAGATGGCGGGACTGGTGGTGCGCGCCCGCGGCCACCGCCGCTACTATGCGGGTGTGGTGCATGACGGCAAGTCATCGATCGTCCGCCGGCGGGACGCAGAGCTCGACATCCTCGCTTCGGTGCCGTTCGACTTCGTGCCAAACAGCCGACAACGGTTCGAGGTCAGCGCCGTGGGAGACCGGATCAGCCTCACGATCAATGGCAAGCCGATCGTCGAGGCGGTGGATGCGTCCTACCTATCGGGGGGCGCAGGGTTCCTCATCGAAGGCGGAACGGTGCCGGCCCTCGGGCTCAGCGTTCGCCGGATCGGAGGCTGACCATGGCTGGCCTGACGCTCAGATCCGTTCGCAAGAATTTCGGGGAAGCCGACATCATCAAATCCGTCGACCTCGACGTGGAGCACGGCGAGTTCGTGGTGTTCGTCGGCCCTTCCGGCTGCGGCAAGTCGACCCTGCTGCGCATGCTGGCGGGACTCGAAAATATCACTGAAGGAAGCATCGCTATCGACGGACGCGACGTCACCGGAATGCTGCCGCTCGAGCGCGGCGTCGCCATGGTGTTCCAGTCCTACGCGCTCTATCCGCATATGAGCGTCGAGGACAATATCGGCTTCGGCCTCAAGATCGCGCATGTGCCCAGGCCGGAACGGCAGCAGCGGGTGCTCGAAGCGGCACGGGTGCTGCAGCTCGAGCCCTATCTGAAGCGCAAACCCAAGGCGCTGAGCGGCGGCCAGCGCCAGCGCGTCGCCATCGGTCGCGCTATCGTCAAGAGCCCGAAGATCTTCCTGTTCGACGAGCCGCTGTCCAACCTCGATGCGGAACTGCGCGTGCAGATGCGGCTCGAGATCGCTGCGCTGCATCAGCGGCTGGGCGCCACCATGATCTACGTGACGCACGACCAGGTCGAGGCGATGACGCTGGCGGACAAGATCGTGGTGCTGCGCGCGGGCCGGATCGAGCAGGTCGGGCGGCCGATCGACCTCTACGAGAATCCCGACAATCTGTTCGTCGCCGGCTTTATCGGCTCGCCCAAGATGAACTTCATTGCCGCGACCGTCTCGTCGGTGGCAGACGGCAAAGCGACGATCGCCGCACCGACGCTGGGCCAGGCAGGCCTGACCGTGCCGCTGCGGCGCGACGGTGCCAAGGCTGGCGACGAGGTGACGCTCGGCTTTCGTCCGGAGCACACGGAGCTGGCGGAGGATGGCAGCTTCGCCGGCACGGTGCAGGTGGTGGAGCAGTTGGGCAGCGTCTCCTACGTCTATGCCCGTGCCGAGGGCGGCGCGCCGGTGACCATCGAACAGCGGCGGTTGAGCGGGCTCCGGCCCGGGGAGACCCTGAGGTTCGGGCTCGAGACCGACCGGCTTTTCCTGTTCGACAAGGCCGGCGAACGACTCTAGGACTGGCTGGGGGCAGGAAATTGGGGCGCCCGCCGACAATGAGAAAGTCAGCGACGATCCGCGACGTGGCGCGGGAGGCCAAGGTCTCCATCGCGGCGGTGTCGTATGCCCTCAACGGCGGCGGCACGATCGGCGAAGAGGTCCGTGCCCGGGTGCGCGAAGTGGCGCAGCGGCTCGGCTATCGTCCCAACCGCTCGGCACAGGCGGTGCGCACCGGCAAGAGCATGACGCTGGGCCTGGTGCTTCCCGACCTCAACAACCCCTATTACCCGGCGCTGGCGCAGAGCTTCGAACGGGCCGCGCGGCAGGCCGGCTACACCGTGGTGCTGATCGACACCTCGGGCCATGCCGACGAAGAGGTGCAGGGGATCCGGCGGCTCGAGCAGCATGGCGTCGAGGGGGTGGTCTGGTGCCAGACGGCGGGACCCGACGAGGTGGTCAGCTCGGACTATTCGGTGCCCATCGTGGTGATTGGCACACCCAGCCTCAGCGTCGACAACGTCACCACCAAGGACTACGAGGGCGGCCAGTTGCTGGCGCGGCACCTGGTCGACATGGGGCACACCCGTATCGGCATGTTGACGGCGGCGAGCGTGCTCCCCAGCAAGGACGATCGGCGCCTCGGCTTCATTGAGGCGCTGGCCGGGCACGCCACCGTGATGTGGGAGGAAAAGGCGCCGTTTGCCATCGACCTGCCCGAACGCATCCGCGCCGCCCTGGAGCGTCGGGACGTCAGCGCGGTGATGTGCGGCAACGACCTGATCGCGGTCGGCGTGCTACGCGCCGCCCGCCAGCTCGGCATCCATGTCCCCACCGATCTGTCGGTCGTCGGCTTCGACGACATCCCCTGGGCCTCGATCGTCGAGCCGGAACTGACGACAGTGCGCCAGCCGGTCTCGGAGATGGCGGCCGTGGCGCTCACCCTGCTGCTCGACCGGATCGCCGAGCCGACCCGAGCGGTGCGCCATTTCAAGGTCGGGGTCGAGCTGATCAAGCGCCAGAGCGTCGCCGCGGCCCCGGTTTCCTGGGGCTGGCGCAAGATCGGGCGGAGCTAGCTAGCAGACACTCCGGCGCCCTGCGGGCTGACCCCCACCCCTGCCCCCCGCAAGGGGGAGGGAGACCCTCACACCGGCATCTCAGTTTACGTCTCCCTCCCCCTTACGGGAGGGATCAAGGGTGGGGGTCCATAGCCACCGGTCCCGCGGGGTGGGCCGCGAACTGCTCAGCACCCCATCGAAGGCAGCCAGTATTTCTTGCCGCCGGCAGTGCGCTTCCTGTCCATCCGATCGAGAAGGGCGCAGCCCTTGAGCGCCACGTCGATGGCTTTGGCGTGACCGGCGCCGTGGCTGAATTCGGCATTGGTGATGACATTGTCGGCCACCGAACACACCGAACCACCGCGGAAGCCGTAGAGCGCCGCGAGCGTGACCACCGCCGCCGATTCCCGGTCGCCGTTGAGCACGCCGGCGCGGTTATAGGTCGCCAGCATTTCGATGTTCCACGGCTGCAGGTAGCCGCCGACGCCGGGCCGGCCGACGCCGGCGAAATCGCTGTCGACCGACAGGGTGACGCCGACGTGATAGTCGGCGCCGAGCTCATCTGCCGCCTGGGCCATGGCGGCCACCACTTCATAATGGCTGGCGGCCGGGAAGGCGCGATCGACATAGGCGCGGGTCATGCCTTCCTCGCGCACCACACCCGAGGAAACGACGATGTCGCCCGGCTTCACATCGGTGCCGATGCCGCCGGAGCCGCCGACGCGCAGGTACGTGTGAGCCTTGGAGAACTCCATGAAATCATAGAGCAGCAGTTCGGCCTCCGACGAGCCGCTGCCACCCGAGACGACGGTGATCCTCGCCCCCTCATAGGTGCCCGATATCGACGTGAACATACCGGACTCACCGATCAGCTCAGCCCCCTCGAGGTACTGTCCGATATGGGCGGTCGGATCGCCGGCATAGGCGATCAGCGGATCACGCACCGTCACCAGGACGAAGTCGCCGACCTTGTCGGGGTCGATGCGGGTCATGGCCGGGCGGCCTTCCACCATCAGGCCGCGATGCGGCACGTTGTTCCAGTACGTGTAACGCTCGTGGATCTGCTTTAGGGCGGCGCGGCGCGCCACCTCGTCGCGTGACATGGGGTAACTCCTTCAAACAGGGGAAGCCGGCGCCAGGCGTCGGCTCCAGGACTGCTGGCGCGCCCTGACTAGTGCACAGCGTGAACGAGGAAACCATCGGCGACGATGGTCCCCTTCTCGACGATGAAGCCGGCGCTGCCGCTGCTGAAGGTGGCGTCGGTGGCCTCGCCGGCCGGGCGGCCATCGACCACCAGACTCAGCCGGTCGCCGGCCACGGTCAGTTTGAGGTCGCGCTTGCCTTCGGCGCCGACCTCTACCGGAACGCGCGACAGCACCTCAACCTCATCGTCATAACGCCTGATGATCAGCGCCTCGCGGCCGCGCAGCATGCCGGCATAATAGCGGCGATGACCGCGAGCCCGGGCCACCAAGCCGGCGCCGTCATTGATCGAGTAGTCGAGGGAACTGGCGACCGAGTAATTGTCCCAGTCGCGGCTGCCGGTGGTGGCGACGCCGTTCTCGTATGGATGCGAGAAGCACAGCGTGTACTTGAAATCCGGTGCGAAGTGCTTGGCCGAACTGACCCAGGCGCGGGTCCAGAACGGGGTGAGGTTCCAGATCGATTTGACCAGCATGCCCTTGGTCTCATAGGCGACCGGCGCGCCGGACCAGTCGACGGATCTGACCGTAACGGTGCCATCGAAGCGACTGTCGGAACCGAACTCGAGGCCAAGCCGGTAGAGCGGCAGGCCATTGGTGTCGGGCACCGTCCAGCTGAGATCGCCGGCTTCGGACCATTCTCCCTCGATGCGCTGCACGGCATCGTCGCGATCATAGATCAAGGCGTAGAGGCGCGCGTTCACGCCGGCCGGCCGATCGAGCCGGGCGGTCACGGTCTGTCCCGGATAGAGCGTCGGGCTCGCCACCATGGCAAAGCTCGACTGCGCTGCGAACGGTTCGACGAAGACCGGCGTCGACACCGAACCGGTGACGCCGAGCGACAGGCCGCTGAGCTCGACCGCCAGCCCCGAACCTGCATTGCCGAGCCGGAGCGCGGCCTGCCGGCCGACATGGCGCGGGCAGAGCGCAAAGCCCTGCGTCGCGCCGGGATAGTCGAAGCCATATTTCGGCCGGGCGGCAGGAGCCGGCTCATCGTTGAGCGCATTGGCCGCCGCGACGATGCCGCGGGTCTGCTGCACCGCGTCGGTGATGCCGGCGGCGCCGTCGGCGGTGACCACATACATGAAGTCGCTGACCGGGCCGCGCAGGTCGGGCCCCTGGTTGAGGGCGGCAAGCCCGAGCCGCACACCGTTGAGGCAGCCGACATTGCCGGCATTGCAGTCGGTGTCCCAACCGGCAGTGGTGGCGATTTTCAGCGAGCGGCCGAAATCATCACCGGCCATCATCAGGGCCATCAGCACGATGGCGTGGTTGGGGATCATGTGGCACGGCCCGTCATAATGGGCGTAGCCGTGGTTGCCGGCGATCCAGGCGCGCACCTCGTGCCAGTCGTCGGTCTTGGCGCATTGGTTGCGCAACTGCTCGACCAGGCTCAGCAGCTGGTTGTTGCTGACGTAGCGGAGCCCGGCGTCGAGCAGCTTGTCGACGCTCCGCTCCGAGAACGCCATCGCCTCCATGGTGCCGAGCAGCACGGCCGCATCGAGCGCCACGCCGTCATGGCTGACAGAGGCGGCGGCACGCACCATCTGGGCCGCCCGATCCGGATCGTCGGGGTTGGCCAGCGCAAAGGCGTCCATGAAGATCTGGGCGCCGATCTGCGCCGGGATCCACGGGCCGTTGAGCTGGTGCGAACCGGTGAGCGGCGCCTTGATGCCGTTCTTCAGATGCAGGTATGCCGTGTGCTCGGTGGAGCGCCCGAGGCCGCCCCACCACAGGATGGTCTTCTCCTCGATGATGTAGTTGAGCCAGGTCTTGCCGACGGTGTGCGGATCGAGGTGCTTGGGGTAGCCGTTGTCCTCGAGCGCCCGGAAGAAGGCGAAGGTGCCAGAGATATCGTCGTCGGGCAGCATGATCGGCAGGTTCATTCTGCCATTTACGAAGTAATCCACCTCGCCATGCGTCTCGATGATCCGCTCATATGACCAGCCCTCGACCGGCCGGCCGTGATAGACGCCGAGGATCTTGCCAAGGACGCCGGCGTAGATCTTTTCTTCGGTCGCGCGGTCCATCGGTTACTCCAGCACCAGCGTCATCACCAGGTCGAGGAAGCGCCG
Source organism: Devosia sp. A16 (assembly GCF_001402915.1). Classification (GTDB taxonomy): domain Bacteria; phylum Pseudomonadota; class Alphaproteobacteria; order Rhizobiales; family Devosiaceae; genus Devosia_A. The sequence goes on along the minus strand of NZ_CP012945.1, from coordinate 2,402,942 downwards.
ATAGTCGGCGCTCGAGGCGACCTCGATCTCTGGCAGGTGGGCCCAGCCGTGATGATGGCGGAAGTCGGCGACGGTCTGCCCCAGCGTCAGCTCCCCCTTGGTCTCGACCCCGACCCGCGCCCGGGTGGTGCCGATCAGGCTCTCGTCGATCACCGCTGCCACGGCCATCGAGTCGATCAGCACGCAATAGGATTCGAACCCACGGCCCTGGACGAACCGGACCATCTTCTCGACGATATTGGCTTCGGGCCGGGCCGAGGCCTTGAGCGTCGCCAGTTGCTCCTCGGTGAAATTGATGTCGAAATGCGTCGCGACATCGAGGCCGACGGCCCGCACCGGCACACCGGACTCGAACACCAGCCGCGCCGCCTCGGGATCGACGAAGACGTTCCACTCGCTCTGCGGCGTGTCGCCGGTGGCGTTGGCGAAAGCATACTTGTTGAGCCCGAAGGAGCCGGCGATCGCCACCACCTCCTTGACCAACGGTACTATGTCCGGCTCCTTCATGAAGGCCATGGCGAGGTTGGTCAGCGGCCCCAGGGTAATGACCGTCACCTCGCCGGGATTGGCCCGCACCATGTCGATGATCTGATCGACGCCGTGCTTGCCGCTCGGCTTCGTCGTCGGCTCGGGCAGGTGGGTTTCGGCCTGGCCGTCGGAGCCGTGCGAGAACGGATCCTTGGCCAGAGGCCGCGCCAGCGGCTTGCCCATGCCACGCGCCACCGGAATGTCGCTACGCTTGAGCAGTTCGACGGTCTTGAGCGCGTTCCGGGTCGTCACCTCGATCGGGTAGTTGCCGGCCACTGAGGAAATGCCGAGCAGTTGCACTGCCTTGGATTTGATCGCCAGGATGATGGCGAGGGTATCGTCCATCCCCGGGTCGGTATCGATCAGGATCTTCTTCATGCGGTCTGCTCCAGCATAGTCATGAGTTCGGCAACGAGGGCGGCAGCCGTCGCGCGCGTCGTGGCGGACCCCGCTTCGGGGGGGCCGTATTGTGAGATGGCGAGGCGCGCCGCCACGGTGCCCATGGCCCCGGCGCGCACCGGGTCGAGGCCTTGCGCCAGCCCCACCAGGGCTGCGCCGCCATAGGCATTGCCGCCGCCGGTGACGTCGACCGGCGCAACCGGCAGGCTGGGCACGAAGCGGGCCGCTCCGCGGGTGATGACGAAGCTGCCGCGCGCACCGGCCCTGAGGAACACCGTGCCGGTGCCGATGGCAGCGAGCCGGGCGATCAGCGTTGCTTCCTCGGCGGCGCCGTAGATCAGCGCCGCCTCCTCGAGGTTGATCGACAGCGCTTCGACCTGGCGGGCCAGTTGCTCGATCCGAGCGAGGTTCTCGGGCAGGCACGCGTCGAGCGCGATTTCCCACATGGTGAGGGGGCGATGGGCGGCGAGCAGCGGCAGGGTTTCAGCCCAGAACGTTGGGTCGAGATTGCGGAAGATGAAAAGGCTGCGGGCCCCAGCAATCACCCTGGCGATGTCGCCGGCGGTCGGCTCGATCCGCCGGAAGTGATCGGCGCCATAGACCGGCGCCTCGGTGCGGGTGCGCTCGTCGATATAGCGCATGATGTTGCGCGGCGCGTGGTCGTCAGCGAAGCGCAAGCCACGTGTCGACAGGCCGTTGCGATCGAGCCAGGGACCGAAGGTCAGCGGCAGGTCGCGGCCGGTGCCGGTAACCAGCACCGCATCGTCGCCGAACAGCGTCGCCCCGGCCAGCGCGTAAAGGCCCGCACCGCCCGGGATGTCGTCGCGCCGGGTGCCGTCGGCATAGACGATATTGTCCATGAGGACGGCGCCGACGATGATGTCGGCAGCGTCAGCCATGGCACTTCACGAAGAACTGGCGCTGTCGCGGCCCGTCGAACTCGTTGAAGAAGATCCCCTGCGAGTGGCCGAGCAGCGGCGCCCCGTCGACGATGATCAGCGTCAGGCTGACCCCGACCAGCACCGATTTGACGTGCCCGGCGGCATCCTGCGGGGTGTCGAACTGGTGCTTGAAGTCGATGCGTGTCGGCACCAGGCGGTTGATGTCGTCGTGCACGTCCTCGAGCCCCTTGGGGTCCCAGAACGAGCTGATCGACAGGCCGGCGGTGGTGTGCGGCACGAACACCACGCACAATCCGTCGCGGATGCCGGAGGCAGCGACGGCCTCGCGCACGGTGACGGTGATCTCGTAGGCCGCGTTCGCTACGGTCGAGAGCTTGTGGTTGGAAAGGCTCATTTGCCCGGCTCCCAGATAGCGCTCTGCTGCACGGTGGCGGCGGTGCGGCTATCGTCCCATGGTGCCTTGCCGCCGCGGCCATACTCGGCGCCGTCCAGGGCGCTGAGATGGGCGGCGAGCAATGCCGGGGCGATGCTGGTGAAGAGCGGCGACCAGCGTTCAGCGATCGCCGGAACGGCGAGGACGGCATGGCCGAGACGCTGCACCAGCTCGGCGGCCTCGCCGCCGCCAACCACCACGAGGCTGCGGCCAAGCTTATGCATATAGGCGATCAGCTCGACCGCCCGACCCTGGGTGGGGCTGTTGGCCGGCACCACCAGAACTGTCGCGATCCGGGTGGGCGCGTTGTCGAAATAGTTGAGGTGCGTCCACTCCTCGAGGTCGCGCGCCAGCGCATGGCGGCCCGAGGCTTCGAGCAGTTTGGCGGCGCCATACTCGGCGACGGCAAAGTTGGGACCGCCGCCGACGAATTCCACCAGCTGCCCGCCGGAGATCGCGGCGGCCACCTCCAGCGCCGGCGCGTCGAGGTCGGCGACCACGCCCTCCAGCCTCGCCAGCAGCGACTTGAGTTCGGCACGCAGGGCCTGTGCCTCGTCCATGGTGATCGCCAGCTTCACTTCGCCGAAGCGGATGGCAAGCAGCTCAAGGCCGAGGACGGCGAACAGATACGGGCCGACCCCTGGGGCGTTCGGCAGCTCGGGCACCGGCAGAAGCAGCGTGCGATCGGCAATGCCGGCCAGCCGACCAGCCTCGTTTTTGGTGACGGCCAGCACTTTGGCGCCGGCGCCGCGCCACAGCGTCGCCGCTTCGGCGACTCGCGCGGCAGCGCCGGAATTGGAGAGCGCCACCAGCAGCGTGGTCTCGAGCTCGCGGCGCGGAAAGTGCTGCGACTGGTAGCGCCCTGCCTCGAGCGGCGAGCGCACTTCGGCGGCAACCTGGGCGTCGATCCAGAAGGCGAGCTCGGCGGCCTTGGCGGCGAACCAGGAATCGCCGCTGCCGGTAAGCACGACGCGCTGGGTGCGGTAGATATCGGGGGTTTCGACGGCGAGCCGGGCATTCAGCTCCAGCGCGTCAAAGCCCTCGAGCAGGGCGCCCGGCGTGGCAAAGACCTGCTCGCGCATCGGATTGGACAGTTCCACAACAGACCTCTTGATCATCGATCTCCCGCCGCCACAGGCCGGGAGGAGGACGCGGACGACCGGGGAGGATGGCCGTCCGCGTCGGAGCCAAGCCAACTAGAGGGACGGCTTGGGGAGTTCCTGCACCAGACCTTGCGCCTTCTCGTCGGCGTAGGTGGTCTCGGCCTTCTTCAGCATGTCGGCGACGCTCATCTTGTCGAGCCAGACGCTCTCGATGTCTTCGAACATCACCTGGCTGGTGGCCGGCGGGAAGAAGGTGCCGATCTTGAAGCCGAAGGTACCCTTGTCGACGGCGGCGGTCATGTCGGCCATCGCGTTGAGGAACGACGCCGTCAGACCCGTCGCCGCGGGATCAGTCGGGAACTGCTTGAGCGGAATGCCCCAGTAGCCCGGCCAGACCTTGGCCATCTCGGCCGCGAACTCGGGCGAGAAGATGCGGTCGAGCACCAGGGCGGCGCCGTCCTTGACCTTGGAATTGGCGTTGATCGACAGGGTAAAGGCTACGCCCATGTCGTAGATCGGGTAGGGCTGGCTGGCGTCGAGCTGCGGGATCGGCGCAAAGGCGAAATCACCGGCCGTTGCGTCCTTGAAGTAGTTGGTGGCCCATTGGAAGCCGATCGAGGGGGCAAAGAAGAAGGGCGACTTCTTCTGGCTGACCAGCGAGATCGACTCGTCGAAATTGAGCGAGAAGTAGTCCTTGCCGCCGAGATAGCCGGCCTTGAACCAGCGCGCCGACTCCTCGATCGCCTTCTGCATCTCGGGCGAGTCCCAGCCCTTGCCGGTCGACAGGATGTCGTAGAACTTGTTCGGTCCGACGATGTTGTTGATGAAGATCGAGGCGTAGTTCTCGTTGACCGGCTGCCAGCCCTTGTTGCCGGTGACCGAGGCGTAGAGCCCGTCGGCCTGCGCGGCCTTCATGATGGTCTCGGCTTCCTCGAGGGTCTTGGGCACGGCCCAGCCTTTTTCCGCGAGCAGCGCCTTGTTGTAGAACATGCCGTCGGAAATCAGCGATGGGGGCATGCAGTAGAGGTGACCGAGCTGCTGGCAGGTGTCGAGCACCGGCTTCAGCAGCTTGTCGTTCCAGCCGAACTTTTCAGCATAGCCCTCGAGCGGCTCGAGCACGCCGGCCTTGGCCAGCGGCGCGATGTAGGACGGGCCGGAGGTGTAGACGAGATCCGGTCCCTCGCCGGCCAGCACCGAGACGCGGACGTTGTTGTCCACGTCGTTATTGTAATCCATCTGCAGTTCATACTGGTCCTGCGAGGCGTTGAACGGCTCGACCAGCACCTTCTCAAAGGCTTCCTGCAGGTTGGGCGGCGCGCCCCAGAACCACAACGTGACCGGCTCCCTGGCCAGGGCGTTGGACGATACAGCGATCAGCACAGACGCTGCGGCGACGGCGACTTTCCACATGACGTATTCCCCTGTTGATGCCGGCGGGCCGGCACTCTCCCGAGACCTCGCTACGATCCCCGCTTGAGGTCCTGGTCGATATTAGTTAAACGTTTCATGTCGACCGTCAAGCGAGAATCTGTCCAACTGTCATGCCATCGGACTCGGAGGGAACGTGGTGAGAAAGCTCGTCGTCCAGCAGTCGTGGATCAACGATTCCGAGTTCATCGGCTATTTCGTCGCTGCAGCAGAAGGCTTCTATGCAGCCGCCGGTCTGGATGTTGCGCACCTTGCCGGCCATGCCGGCCTGACGCCCGAGCACAAGCTGCTCGACGGCGCCGTCGATATCGCGCTGAGCGCCCCGGAATCGGTGGCGGCGACGATCCGCGACAGCGGCGCGCGGCTCTGCATCATCGGGGCGCAGTTCCAGCAGAGCCCGCTCGGCATCGTCAGCCGGGCCGACGAGCCGGTGCGCAGCCTGAGCGAGCTCAGGGGCCGCACGCTGTCAGTGCCGGACATGAACCGGACAATGGTCGAGGAATTGCTGGCGCATGCCGGAGTGCAGCCCGGCGACGTGACCATCGTGCCCTACAGTCACGACCCGCAGCCGCTGATCGAGAAGCGAATTGCCGGACTGGTCGATTTCGTCGTCGATCCGCAATACCGGCTGCGGCTCGCCGGGGTCGAACCCCATGCAACGCTGCTGTTCGAACACGGCGCGCCGCTGCCCAACAATCTTGCGGTGGTGACCGAGGCAACCCTGACCGAACGCCGCGACGAGCTTATCAACTGGCTGCACGCCTCGCGGCGCGGCTGGCGCAAAAACTACCTCGATCCGGCTTTCTATCCGGCGCAGCTGCGCGGCAACCCGCTGGTCGAGAGCCGGACGCTGGAGCACGAGGTCTATGCCAATACAGCGTTTCGGCCCCTGGTCGAGACACCTGACGGGATCATGTCGATGAGCGACACGCTCATCTACGGCGTCGTGTCCTATCTTGAGCGCGTCGGACTGCCGGTGCAGCGAAGCCTGTTCACGCCGCTGATCTAGTGCTCGCCCTGGGAGCGGCCCCACTAGAACAGGTCCAACTGCCCGCCACCGCCGGCCACGGCCTTCTTCTTCGGCTTTGCCGCCTGAGCCTCGACCTCCGCCTGCTCCGGGGTGATCGGGCGGATCAACTCCGGCCCATCGGCGTCGGCGCGGCCCACCGCCTTGCTCACCGGGTGGTATTTCAGCGAGCCCGGCGGCAGCGGCAGGGCGAGTTGCGTGGCCGCCTTGACGTCGAAGTCGCGGGTGTTGAGCCACATGTCGACGGCATCGCCGGTCAGCATCGCCGGCATCCGGTCATAGACCGAACTGATCTCGAGATTGGGCTCAACCGTGACGATGCAGGCCGTATCCACCTCCTCGCCGTCGGGCCCGGACCAGGTCGAATAGAGACCGGCAAACACCATGGGAGTATCGTCCGCCATGGTGATGTAGTAGGGCTGGCGCTTGCCGTCGGGCCCTTTCATCCACTCGTAATAGCCCGAGGCGGGCACGATGCAGCGCGAGTGGCGCACCGCGTCGCGGAACGACGGCTTTTCCGCCATGGTCTCGGCCCGGGCGTTGATCAGCAGCGAGAACTCACGCGGGTCCTTCACCCAGCCGGGCACGAACCCCCAGCGCACCAGCTGGATGGTGCGGCGCCCCGCCTGCTCCCACACTACCGCGATCGGCTGCGTCGGGGTGATGTTGTAGCGCGGCGGAAAATCGATCTGGTTGAGCAGGTTGAACAGCTCGACCATCATTTCCGGCGGCAGGGTTGTCGCGTAGCGACCGCACATTTGACGGCTCCTTGATCCGGCTTAGTTAGGCGCTTGCACCGACGAGGACAAACCACAATCATCTGGTTATGCCCGAGTCCACACAGTCGCCCAATGCCGCCAGCGTCGCCCTGATCGATCGCGACAAGGTGCTGCTGATCCAGCGCGCCCGGAAACCGTATTTCGGCATGTGGAGCCTGCCCGGCGGGCGGCTCGAGCCGGGCGAAACGCCCGAGCGGGCGGCCGAACGCGAGATCAGGGAAGAGATCGGGCTCAGCGTCTGGCGGCTGCACCCGATCCGCCGGATGTTCCTCGGCGAGGGTCGCTTCGTGCTGCAGGTCTATGCCACCGAAGCGTTCGAGGGCGAGATCGTCGCCTCCGACGAGGTCAGCGCCTGGCGCTGGGTGCGCGCCGACGAGATCGGCGGCATGCACACAACGCCGGACCTCGGCGCGGTGGTGGCCGGCGCCTTCCGGGTGTTCGATCGCAGTTGAGGCAGGCGGGCGTTTCACTTAAGGATCAGGGCATGCGCCTCCGCCCGCTTTGCTTCGTCCTGATCACCCTGCTGCTGACGGCAGGGCCGGCGCGCGCCATCGATCCGCCCTACCAGGCCGAGATGGAGCGGCTCTCCGAAATCCTGGGAAGCCTCTACTTCCTCTATCCGCTGTGCAAGCCGGGCGCCGGTTCGGACTGGCGTGGCGAGATGGCCGACCTGATCGCGCTGGACGAGCCCGACGACGACCGCAAGCAGAGGCTAACCGGCGCTTTCAACTCCGGCTACGAGGCCTATGCGCGGCTCTATCGGGTGTGCACGGTGTCGGCGCAACAGGCGATGTCACGCCTGCTGGTCGAGGCCGAGAAGACGGCGCGCGAAATTCACTCGCGCTACGCCGAGTAAGCCCGCCCCGGTTTTGCCGGGTTAACAATAATTGCAGAGTGCATATTAACCTTTTGGAGACGGATGGGGCGCGCTTGCCGCCTGGTCGTGCTAGGGGCGAGTCATGAAACTCTCCAAAACCCTCCGGGGCGACAGTGGCAACATGGAGCGTCTCGCCGAGGCGGAGCGCGAAGAGCGCCAGGTGGCGCTCGAGTATATTGCCGAAGCCTGGAACACGGCCGAAGACGACGGCATCGCCACCGAGGCGCTGGCGCATGCCTCGCTGTTCGCCGCCATTACCTCGCTGGTCGAGCACCATGGGGAAACGGCTATCGCCGAGCTGATCGCCACCCTGCCCGACCGCATCCAGTCCGGCGAATACAGCCTCAGCCGCTCGCTGCAGTAGAGTGTCTCGGACACGACGGGGCTTGCGCCCAGTGTGTGGGATGTCCCGGTGCCAGCACCCCGATGGTATCGCGCCGACGCGCGAACGACGCTCCGCAAGTCTCCCACACTCGGTGGGCTCGACCGTAGGCAGCCGAGCGCCCCAGGCCGCGGGATGACGCCAGTGGTAAGCGCTACAGCGCTTCCAGAAAGCGCATCGGCTGGCCGATGCTCGGGGTCACCAGTTCCCCCTGCCACATCACGGTATTGCCGCGCACGATCGTGCCCACCGGCCAGCCGGTGACCGTCACCCCGTCATAGGGGGTCCAGCCGGCGCGGCTCTTCACCCAGGCGTTGGTGATGGTCTCGCGCCGCTTCAGATCGACCACCGTCAGGTCTGCATCATAACCCACCGCGATGCGGCCCTTGTTGGCGATGCCGAATAGCCGGTTGGGGCCGTGGCTCGACATGTCGACGAAGCGCTCGAGGCTCATGCGGCCGGCGTTGATATGGTCGAGCATGATCGGCACCAGGGTCTGCACCCCGGTCATCCCCGAATGCGACAGCGGGTAGGGATGGTCTTTTTCCTCGCGCGTATGCGGCGCGTGGTCGGAGCCGAGCACGTCGGCGACGCCGTTATGGACGCCGGCCCAGATACCTTCGCGATGCGTCTTGTCCCGCACCGGCGGGTTCATCTGCGCATAGGTGCCGAGACGGGTATAGGCCGTCTCGTCCAGCGTCAGGTGGTGCGGGGTCACTTCGACACTCGCCACATCCTTGTGGGCGGCGAGGAACACCATCTCCTCGGCGGTCGAGATATGGAGGATGTGGACGCGCTTGCCGGTCTTGCGCGCCAGCGCCACCAGCCGCCGGGTCGAGAGCATCGCGGCCTCCGGGTCGCGCCACACCGGATGCGAACTGGGGTCGCCAGGCACGCGCAAGGTTTTGCGCTCTTCGAGCCGATACTCATCCTCGGAGTGGAAGGCGGCGCGGCGGGAGATCGCGGTCAAGATCGCCTCGACCCCGTCGTCGTCGGGGACCAGCAGCGAGCCGGTGGACGAGCCCATGAACACCTTGACGCCGGCGCAGCCGGGAAGGCGCTCGAGTTCGGGCAGTTGCGCCACGTTGTCGTGGGTGCCGCCGATATAGAAGGCGAAGTCGCAATGCATGCGCCGGGTGCCCAGCCGGATCTTTTCCTCGAAGGTCTCGCGCGTCGTGGTCAGCGGGTTGGTGTTGGGCATTTCGAACACGCCGGTGACGCCACCCATCACCGCCGAGAGCGAGCCCGATTCGAGATCCTCCTTGTGCGTCAGCCCGGGCTCGCGGAAATGCACCTGGGTGTCGATGACGCCCGGCAGCACGTGCAGCCCGGTGCAATCGACGATTTCGGCGGCCGAAGCGGCGCCCAGGTCGCCCAGCGCCACGATGCGCCCGTCGCTGACCGCGATATCGGTCCGGTGCACCCCGTCGTGGTTCACCACCGTGCCGTTCTTGAAGATCGTCTCGTACTGCGCCATGTCTCTAGTCCGCCTGCCTTTCGGCGGGTGTAGCGGAACCATCCCATGCCCACAATCCTCCGTCCGTCCCGTGCCGCCTTCCGGTTTTCCGGTCCCGAGGCGCAGAAACTGCTGTTCGACGTGGTGACCGGGCGCCTCTTGGCCGAACCCGGCCCGGCGGTGTGGTGGGCGCTGCTGTCGCCGCAGGGCAAGGTGCAGGCCGAGGGCCTGAGCGGCTGGGCCGAGGAGGCATTCTGGCTCGATGTCGACGCCACGGTCGCCGACGCGTTCCTGAAGAAGATGAAGCTTTATCGGCTACGGGCCCAGGTCGAGATCGACGACCTGAGGCAAACCCACTCGGTGGGCTGGAGCTTTGACGGCTGGACCGAGGGGATCGTCCATGCCGACCCGCGCGGGCTGGGCGAGCGGGTGATTGCCGAGAACGCTGCCACCACCGGCTGGCTGCCTCCCGACGACAGGTTCGCGGCGCACCGGATCAGCGCCGGCATTCCCGAGCAGGGGCCGGATTTCGGCATCGACCAGAATTTCGCCCACGATATCGGGCTCGACCTGCTCGACGGCATCGACTTCGTCAAAGGCTGCTACATCGGCCAGGAGGTGGTGAGCCGGATGAAGCATCGCGGCACCGCACGGCGGCGCCCGGTGATCGTTTCGGGCGTCGACGCACCGGCGGGCACATCAGTGCTGGCCGGGGGCCGCGACGCGGGATCGATCGGCGAAGTGGTCGACGGCCGGGCCGTCGCCATCGTGCGGCTGGACCGGATCACCGACGTCTCGGCCGTAACGGTCGGCGGCAAGCCGGTGACACTGGAACTGCCGGGCTACGCCAACTATCAGTTCGGCGAAACTCCGGCCGAAGACTGACGGGGCGGCCGCTTGACAATGTCACCGCCGTTCTATAACCATTTAGTTATGTAAAGGTGCTGCGTTGGGAGCCGGCGCTTCGACGTTTGCCTGGCCCCATATGCCATCGCGAGGAGATTTCCGATGTTTGATCGATTTTCCGCCTACGCGCCTTATGGACTGGCGATCCTGCGCATCGTCACCGGCCTGCTGTTCGTCCATGCCGGGCTGGCCGTGCTGTTCAATTTCCCACCGCCGCCTCCGGGTTCACCCCCTGAGCTGGCAACGCTGATGGCGGTGGCCGGCTGGCTCGAACTGGTGGGCGGCCTGCTGATTGTGCTGGGATGGCTGACCCGGCCGGTGGCTTTCGTGCTGTGCGGGTTCATGGCCGTCGCCTACTGGGGCTTCCATTTCCCGATGAGCCCGTTCCCGAACAACAATTTCGGCGTGGCGGCGATCCTCTACTGCTTCATCTTCCTGTACCTGTTCCTCGCCGGAGCCGGCCCCTGGAGCATCGACGCGCGCCGCGCCGGCGCCACGTCCGCTTAGGCCCCAGCAAAGCGGTTTGGCGAATCAAGCCCCGAAGACTAGCTTCCTCGGCTTCAACATCCGGGGGAAACCATGGCGCGTGGCAAGGAGCGGGCGTGGCAGCGCATGCTGTCGGGCAGGCGGCTCGATATCCTCGATCCGTCGCCGCTCGACGTCGAGCTGAGCGACATCGCCCACGGCCTGGCGCGCGTCGCCCGCTGGAACGGCCAGACCACGGGAGACTATCCGTTCTCCGTGGCGCAGCACTCGGTGCTGGTGCTCGAGCTTTATCGCGCGCTGAACCGCGATGCCGATCCGCGTGCCCTGCTCTATGCGGTGCTGCACGATGCGCCGGAATATGTGATGGGCGACATCATCTCGCCGTTCAAGGCGGCGATGGGCGGCAATTACAAGGAAGTGGAGAACCGGCTGCTGGGCGCGGTCTATCTGCGCTTCTCGCTGCCGGCCACGCCGCCGGCAGCGCTGCAGAAGCAGATCAAGCGGGCCGACCGCGAAGCGGCCTTTCTAGAGGCAACGCACCTTGCCGGGTTCGATGCCGAAGAGGCCCGCCGCTATTTTGGCGAGCCGAGCTTTCCGGTGTTCGAGTTCGAGCCATTCGAAAAACTGATCCGTCCGTGGCCGACCCGCGAAGCCTATGACCGCTTCGTCGACGTGGTCGAAAAGCTGGCCGCCACGCTTGCCTGACCCTGACACCGCGACTCCCTGCCTGGTTAAGTTTACCTTAATCGCTGTTCCATTTTGACACGCCTCGAAACGTCATGGTTGATGGTTGGTTAACAAACCGACCGGAGAACGGCCATGGACGCGACGAAGGCGATCATGCTTGGGGGAGCATTCGGGCTCGGCGCGGCGATATTGCTGGCGCTGCCGAACGTGCTGCCGCGGGCGGTGGCCGAGGAAGAGCCGATGCGGACGCTGCTCAGCACCCCCAACGAGATCTGGCCGCCGGCTTTCGACCCGGATCGGCTGATGCGCTGGAGCTACTACGTGCAGCCAGGCGTGTCGGCGGAGCCGGTCAAGGAAACCGTGGTGCGCAAGATCGGCTATGGCCGCACCACGTTCGTCAACGTCATGGAAACTGCGAGCGGCGTCTACTCGACCGACGGGCTCGCCAGTCCGCACATCCAGTATCCGGGCATCATCAAGGAGCCCAAGCCGTCTCCCCATGCGGGCCTGTGGTACTGGAGCGGCCGCAGATGGGTGGCGAGTGCGCCCCTCACGGCTGGCTCGTTCGTGACGATCATTCCATTCGATGGCGGGAGCCTCCTGACCACCGAGGACGGCAGCTGCGTGGCGCTGGGCAAGAGCGTCTACTGCTGAGGCGCTTCAGGCTGCCGGCTGCGGGCTTGGGGATGGTTGCAGAGGGCCTCCCGCTGCTATCGGGGCTTTCCCCTCATCCGGCGCTGCGCGCCACCTTCTCCCCGACGGGGAGAAGAATACCGCACCTTCGGCGATCACCTCTATTCCCGCGGTGAAGGCCATTAGGCCTTCACCGGACCCCGTTGGGGAGAGGGTGGATCGCGCGCAGCGCGAGACGGGTGAGGGGTTTGAGGCACCCAACCAGATGCCAATTACAGCTTCGGCCCTTCGGCCACGCTGGCGGCGCCGATCGAGACCTGCTTGATCACCAGCGCATATTCGCTTCGCCCGTCCGGCAGGAAGCGGAACACGCCGTCGCGGCCGTTGAACCCGGCCGGCAGCGTCAGCTGCGCGCGGTCGTATTTCGGCGTGCCATTGGCAAGCGAGCCGGCATTGGCGAGGATGGTCGCGGTATAGGCGATGGTGGCGAACTTGTGCGGCGCCGAACCGTACTTGGCCTGGTACTCGGGCAATAACGCGTTATATCCGGTTTCGTCGATGGCGGGGAAGATCGCTCCGGCGAGTGCCGTGGTGTTGAGGATCGAGGGGTCGCCATCCCAGTCGGCCGAGCCGATCAGCTGCACCTTGCCGGGCGGAATGCCGGCTTCGTTGAGCAGGTTGGCAAAGCTCGGAGCGGTCGCGCGATCGGGGATGAACAATGCATCGACCTGCCCGGCTTGCAGCATCGGCGCCAGCTGGGTCACGACGTTCCGAGCCTCGGCCTCGGAGGAGAAATTGTAGACAGCGCGCGCGTTGAGCCCCAGGTCGGCGGCCGCCTGGCGGAAGGCGCCCTCCTGGATGCGGCCGAAATCGGTGGTCGGGAAAATGCCGGCGAAGGCCTTCTTGCCGAGCCGCTTGGCATAGCCCATCGAACGCCGTACTTCGCTCTCGGGCAGGATGTTGAGCAGATAGACGCCGGGCGAGGCGGCGCCGGAATTGTTGGAGAAGCCGATCACCGGCACTCCGGCGGCCTTCGCCACCTGCCCGACCGCTGTCACCTGGTCGGCGCGCAACGGTCCCAGAATCAGGCTCACCCCTTCGCCGAGCGCCTGCTGCGCCGCCTGGGTGGCGCCACCCGGCGTCGCTCCGGTGTCCTTCAGCAGCACGGTGATGTTCTCGCCGATATTGGGGTTGGTCTCGACGAACTTGATGGCCAGCTCCGACGCATTGGCCATCGAGGTGCCGACGCCCGCGAGGTTGGGATCGCCCGAGAGCGGCAGGAGCAGCGCGACGCGCACCGGCCCCTTGCCGAAGCTCTTGCCGGTAGTGAGCGGCTGCGACGGCCCGCTGGTGGTTCCGCCAGCCGGGCCGAAGGAGAAGTTGCCGGCCGAACAGGCCGACAGCAACGCCGCGGCGACCAGCCCGAGCCCCACAGACCTGAGCCCAGTCAGCACGCCCGCGCCAGCAGAACTTCTCACTTGCCCAACCTTCATCAAGTCCCGCACTGTAGCGCGCCACTCTTGGAGCGCGGTCAGGAAAAGGCACACTTTTCCGGTTCGACCGCCGACCATACTGAACCGTGGTCTATACAGAATCGAGCCCGGCTCATAAAGACCGGGCTTAACTTCGGCTTAACATTCGGGGTGAGCGTGGACGAGCGGCCGACGAGCTACTTCATTGCCGGGACCGAGTTTCCGGCGCCGCCGCTGGCGGCGGGGCTCTATGTCGTCGCCACCCCGATCGGTAACCTCAAGGACATCACGCTCAGGGCGCTCGAGACGCTGGCGGCGGCCGACCTGATCCTGTGCGAAGACACCCGCCACTCGGCGACGCTGCTCGATCACTACGGTATCCGCACCCCGCGCAAATCGCTGCACGAGCATAATGAGCGGGCCCGCATCGGCGAGGTGATTGCCTCGATCGAGGCCGGGCGCGCCATTGCCCAGATTTCCGATGCCGGCACGCCGCTGCTCTCCGACCCCGGCTTTCCGCTGGTGCGCGCGGTGCGCGAGGCCAACCTGCCCGTCTTCGCCAATCCCGGCGCTTCGGCGCTGCTGGCGGCGCTCGCCAGCGCGGGCCTGCCCACCGATGCATTCGGCTTTGTCGGGTTCCTGCCGGCGAAGTCCGGGGCGCGGGCCAACGCGCTTGCGGCGCTCAAGACGCGCGCCGACACGCTGGTGTTCTATGAATCGCCGCGCCGGCTGGGCGACACGCTGGCGGCGATGGGCGAAGCGCTGGGCGACCGGCCGGCGGCGGTGGCGCTCGAACTCACCAAGCGTTTCGAGCGGGTCGAACGCGGCACGCTCAGCGAGCTCGCGGCGCAGTTCGGGGATCGTGACACCAAGGGCGAAGCGGTGATCCTGGTCGGCGGCGCTGAGGGGGTGGTCGTCGAAGCCGCCGACTGGCAGGCGGCCCTCGACGAAGCACTGGCTGCGGGACCGCTGCGGGCTGCCGTCGACGAGATCACCGCCCGCTTCGGCCTCAAGCGCAAGGAGGTCTACGATGCCGCCCTGGCCAGGAAAGCAACAGAGTCGACCCAGGAATAGCCAGACCCGGAAGAGCCGGCTCGGCGCCGAGCTCTATGGCCGGCGCGGCGAGACGCTGGCGGCCTGGTACCTGCGACTCAAGGGCTACCGTATTGTCGCGACGCGGGTGAAGACGCCGGTGGGCGAGATCGACCTCATCGCCCGGCGCTTCGGCACCACTGCCTTCGTCGAAGTCAAGGCACGGAAGCACCGCGGGGAGGAAGCCGTGGCGCTCGAGGCGGTCAATACCAGCCGCATTTCGCGCGCCGCGCAGTACTATGTGGCGCGCCACCCGGCGCTGGCCGAAACGCCGCTCCGCTTCGATGTGATTTTCCTTGCGCCCGGCACTTGGCCGCGCCATGTCAAAGGCGCTTTCGACGCCAGCTAGGACCGCTTCATGTCCCTCAAAATTGCCGTGCAGATGGACCCCATCGCTTCGATCAATCCGGCGGGGGATTCGACCTTCGCGCTGATGCTCGAGGCGCAGGCGCGCAAGCACAAGGTCGACTATTACGTGCCGCAATCTCTGGCGCTGCGCGACAACCACGTCTCCGCCGAAGTCGCGCCGATCACGCTGTTCGACAAGCCCAAGGGCGAGCACTACGCGCTGGGCGAATTCTCCCGCGTCGATCTGGCCGCCTATGACGTGGTGCTGATGCGGCAGGATCCGCCGTTCGACATGAACTACATCACGCTCAGCCACCTGCTGGAGCGCATCCACCCCAAGACCTTCGTGGTGAACCCGCCGGCGGCGGTGCGTAATGCGCCGGAAAAGATCCTCGTCACCGAGTTCCCCGAGCTGATGCCGCCGACGCTGGTGACGCGCGACCGCGGGCTGATCCACCAGTTCCGGCGCGAACATGGCAACATCATCGTTAAGCCGCTCTACGGCAATGGCGGCGCCGGGGTATTCTTGATCCAGGAGACCGACCAGAACCTCAACTCGCTGATCGAGCTGTTCGAGCAGAGTTTCCGCGAGCCGTTCATGGTGCAGAAATACCTGCCGGACGTGCGGAAGGGCGACAAGCGCATCATCCTCGTCGACGGAGAGCCGGTGGCCGGGCTCAACCGCATTCCGGCCGAGGGCGAGGCGCGCTCCAATATGCATGTCGGCGGTCGCCCCGAACTGTCGCCGCTCACCGCGCGGGAGCGCGAGATCTGCGCCACCATCGGCCCGGCGCTCAAGGCACGCGACATGATCTTCGTCGGCATCGACGTGATCGGCGACTACCTCACCGAGATCAACGTCACCTCGCCCACCGGCATCCGCGAGATCAAGCGCTTCGGCGGGCCGGATATCGCGGTGCTGATCTGGGACGCCATCGAGAAGCGGCGGGCCTGAAGCCCCTGGTCCCGCTCGCGACGCTGGTCGAGCGGGTGGGGTTTGCGGCGGGCACGCCGGTGGCGGTGGCCCGGATTGCGGGCGGCAGCATCGAAGACTACGTCCGTGGCGTCTGGCCCAGTGGCCAGCCGGTCGCGTCGACGGACCGCTTCTACGTCGCAAGCCTCGCCAAGCAGATCACCGGCGCGGCCCTGGCATTGCTGGTGCGCGATGGCCGGATCGACCCCGACCGCCCCGTCTCCAACTATATGGGTAGACTGCCCCCCTGGTCGGCAAGCATCACGCCGCGCCAGCTTGCCCATCACGCCAGCGGCTTGCCGCCGGCCGGCCAGTTGGAAGCGCGCCTGATTGGCGACTGGACCGAAGCGTTCGTTCTCGAAGTGCTGGGCGAGCTCACCGAGCTGCCCTCGCCGCCGGGTGCGGCCTACAGCTACTCCAACGCCGGCTATGTGCTGCTTGCCCGCATCATTGCCGAAGCCAGCGGCATGCCGCTCGCCGCGTTCGCGGCGCAGCGGCTGTTCCAACCGCTCGGCATCGACGACATCGGCTTCATCACAGATTTCGCCTCACAACTGCAAACTCCGCTGCTCGGCCGGCGCCTGCCACTCACTCACGGCGACGGTGGCCTGTGGTCCAGCGCCCGCGCCTTCGCGCAGTGGCTCGACCACCAGAACCGCGACACCCTCGGCCTCGCAGCATTGGTCGAAACAGCGGGGCGGCTCATCGACGGGCAGAGGGTCGATTACGGCTGGGGACTTGGCCTGCGCGAGTACCAAGGCACGCCCCTGCTGATCCATGGCGGCGGATGGACGGGTGCCGCTGCCAAAACCGTCCGCAGCCGCGCCCTCGGCATCGCCGTCATCGGTCTTGCCGCGGAGAGCGAGGCGGAGCGGGTGAACGACCTCGTCACCGCCGTGCTCACCGACGCGTCGTGATCAACGGCCGCACAAAGCAAAAAAGCCGCCCCGTGGGGCGGCCCATTTGGCGCGGAGCAGGCCGCGACTACATAGCGAAGCGCAGGCCGACGAGCAGCGTGTTGGTCGGGGAGCTGACGTCGTTTGTGCCAAGCGCGACGGTATCAAACGTGTCCTGGTGCTTGAACTCGCCGAACAGCGCCACGTTCTCCAGCACATTGGCCCGCGCGCCGATGGCGACCTGGTAGCCGGCGCCGGCATCGGACAGTTTGTCCCCGTTGGCATCCTCATAGGTGATACCGACGAAGCCCAGGCCGGCAGCTCCGTAGAGCTCGAACGTGTCGTTCAAGGGCACGGCGTACTCGACTTCCACCATGCCACTGAGGCTGTGCTGGAACTCGTTGCTGTATACGGCTTCGGCGTACTCCGCCGAGGTCCACATCACGTCAAGCCCCACCGACAGGCCGGGAACGGGCGTCGCTACACCGAAACTGGCGCCGAAGGCCGGCCCGACCTTCAGATCGTAGTCATCACCGTTCCACGTGGCGATGCTGGGCAGCGCTACGCCACCGTAGACCTCTGCATAGAAGCCACCAAAATCCGCAACCGCATCCGAAACAATCGGATCAGCGGCAAAGGCCGGCGTGGCAGCGAGCAGCGCAAACGCCGCGGCAGTCAGGATCAGCTTGTTCATGATGCCCCAAAGCACAAGTATTCGAGACACCGATACTACGGTTCGGCGCGCCGAACCGTTATGGTTCAGCGCGACCGATTCAAATACTTCAACTGTAGCGCCTGCGCCACACCCGTCAGTCGGCGTCTTCCTCGGCGGCGGTGAGATAGTGCTCCTCCCACTGCTCATGCGGGATGAAACTGCCGACCGAAAACTCGAAGCGTTCGACCGCGGAATAGTCTGCCGCCGCGAGGCAGGTGAACTTCAATTCGTACCATTCGCGCCCGCTGCGGAAGGCACCGCCATCGGCGACGAGCGCGCCGTCGCGGATCGCCATGTCGGCCATGGCATACGCGACGACGGTGTCCGGATCGAATTCCGGCCGAGCCCGGCGGATCTGCTCGATCGCCTCGATGCTGCAGAGCTGCACCAGCCGCTCGCTGCCGTCGAGCGTCGTCATTGCGGCGCGCAGCTTGGCGCTTTCCGGTTCGGCCAAGAGGCTTCCGGCATAGAACTGGGTGGCGCGGATGGTGCCGCCGGGCGCAGCTTTCGCGACAGGCCGCGTGGTGGCGGCTTCGGCCGGTGCCGTAGCGGTTGGCGGGGCGGGCGCAGCGGCAGCCGGCATCTGGGCTGGTGTGGTGAGGGCGGCAAACTGTTGCGCGGTCAACAGCTCAACGGCGATCGAGGGCGGCGGCAACGGCTTCGGCGCATCGCGATCCGGGCTCAGCAGGATGAGGCAGAGCAGCGCAGCGTGGAAGGCGACGGACAACGCCGTGCCCCACGCCGATTGCGGCGGTCGCGGCACATCGATCGGGCTGGCATCGAGCGTGATGGTCATGGCGGCCCCGAGTCAGTCGGGCGGCTTTGCGGCTGAGTTGCGGAGCCGGTGAAATCCTCTACCGCCTCTCGCCTTTCGGCCCCGCCTCAGCCATTGTCCCACGATGCCGATCGACACGTTCCTGCTCGCCTTGACCACCTTCTTCGCCACCCTCGGGCCGGCGGACCTGCTGGTCGTCTATGCGGCGCTGACGCAGAAAAACACCCAGGCCGAGCGGCGCGCCATGGCGCTGCGCGGCACGGTGATTGCGGCCGTGATCCTGTTGTTCTTCGCCGTGTTCGGGGAAGTGCTGCTGCGGCTGTTCGGCATCACATTGCCGGCGCTCCGCATCGCCGGCGGCATTCTCCTGCTGCTGATCTCGATCGACATGGTGTTCGCCCGCCATTCAGGCGGCACCGGCACCACGCCCGAGGAAGAGAACGAGGCGCAGAGCCGCGCCGATATCTCGGTGTTCCCGCTGGCGACGCCACTGCTGGCCGGTCCAGGTGCGATCAGCGCGGTGATCCTGCTCACCACCGGCTCGGGCGGCTTCAACCTCGAATGGGCCGTGGTGGTGATCGCGCTGCTGGCGATCCTCCTGCTCTGCTATGCGGTGATGCTGGTCGCCATCCCGATCCAGCGCCTGCTCGGCATTACCGGCCTCGCCGTGGTCAGCCGCGTCGTCGGCGTGCTGCTCGCGGCGCTGGCGGTGCAATTCCTGCTCGACGGGCTCAAATCCAGCGGGCTGATTCCGGGATTGGCGGGGTAGTTTCGGCTGATCGCCGCGCATCGGAGCCGGTGCGGGCTGACCCCCACCCCTGTCCCCTCCCCGCAAGGGGGAGGGAGACCCTCACACCGAGATCGAGGTTGTCGTCTCCCTCCCCCTTGCGGGGAGGGATCAAGGGTGGGGGTCCACAGCCACCGGTGGCAGATGGCGACCGCGAAAGCCTGTAACCGCCTTTCACGAAAGCTAAGGCAGTTCCCCAAAGCAAAGGCCGCGGCGGTGCCACGGCCTTCACGAATTCAAGCTGCAAGTCGCCCGGTTACTTCTTCTTGGCCGGTGCAGCGGTGGCGGGGGTCATCCCGGCCGTGGCGAGCACTTTCGGCTTTTCCTTCTTGGGCTTCTTGGCTTCCTTGTTGGATCTCAACTGACCTTTGGCCATCGGCATCCCCTTCCATTGTTGATCCGGCAGCAACTCCGGCAAATCACTAGCTGAGGCTAGAACCAAGGCGGAATCCTGACAAGCTCGGCGCCAATGGCACGCACCGCTACTTGTGGCTCTGGCAACGGCCCTGCGGGCCGAGGCGATCGACGGTGCGCGGGTCGCACCCGGTGAGCAGGAACGTCACCCAGTCGCCTTCGGTGCCGTAGAAGGCGTTGCGGTCGACTTCGGTGCGAACGCCCGACATAGTGCCGGTTTGCGTCCACTGCCAGAAGATCCACGGACGATCGCCGTATTTGGTGTGCGGCTCGGCAGCGGTCGAGCGCAGCCAGAACGAAGAGTCGAAGTGCTCGCCGGCGAGGATGTCATTGTAGAAGTTCATGTCGGTATAGATGATCGGCACCTTGCCGGTGTGCCGCTCCATCTCGGCCAGCATGACGCGGACCTTTTCCAGCACGTCGGCGCGGTTGAACTTGTTCTTGCAGCTCGAGTGGTTGTTCCACTCGAGGTCGAGCACCGGCGGCAGCGCATCGGGATCGTTGGGCACCATCTTCTTGAACCAGGCGGCCTGCTGCGAGGCGAGGCTGCACCAGGTCATGAAGTGATAGGCGCCGCGCGCCATGCCGGCGGCCTGGGCACCGCGCCAGTTGTCGTAGAAATTGGGGTCGATGTAGTCCTTGCCCTCGGTCGACTTGATATAGACGAAATGCACTCCCCCGCCGCGCGCCGCGTTGAAATCGATGCGGCCCTGGTAGCGCGCCACGTCGAGCCCCTGGATCGGCAGACCCCACGCGCGGCGCACCCCATCATGCGGGTCGTTGTCGCCGGGAATGCCGCGATAATCATGGGTGGGCGAGCGTCCGCAGGCGGCCAGCAACAGGGTGAGCCCGACCAGCAACAGGGATTTGGCGAACGGGAAGGCGGGACGGGCGGCGGCAAGCATGCTGGACGTCGGGCTTTCGAGCGAAGATCGGAAGCCTTTGAATCAACATGGGCCGCTTAACGAAACCTTGCGCTAACCCTTTGTTATTCCAGCATGGTTAACGGCACCGCGCATCCCGTTCGACCCTCCGTGTCCGCACACCGGACTGGCGTGTCTTCCGACCGAAGTGGGCTTGCGGCAGGGGTCAGTTGCCCTGGCGCGGATCGTCGCTGTGCTCGATATGCCACTTCGGCCGCCGGCAAGGGACACCTCATTCGTATGAACGATGCAGCGCAGCACGACGCACGTCTATCCATCATCGTGCCGGTTGCGGTGGGCTTGGACAGGAGACTTCAGATGCGCAGGATTGGGTTGGACGTGCTGGTGATCGGGGCGGGACTATTGGGAGCCGGATCAGCGCTGGCGGCTGACCTGTATGTTCCGGTCCCCGAGCATGCAGCAATGCCGGAGAGCACGCCGTGGAACGATTGCTATGTCGGTTTGCCGATCAGTCGGACCGCCGGCGATACGCTCTCGAGAGCTCCGCTGAGCGATTACAGCTCTCCACTCGAGGGGTTCCCCGTCGGCCTGCAGGCCGGCTGCGACTTCAAGACGGCCTCGAGCAGCCCGCTGCTGCTTGGCATTGTGGCCGACGTCTTCGGCAACGGGCCCTCGGGAGAATCCGACCCGATTCCCGTCGCGCCCGGGATCGACGCGTTGTCGGCGAGCAGTGTCCCGTGGTTCGGAACTCTGCGCGGCCGAATCGGGCTCAGCCTCGACAACACATTGTTCTACCTGACTGCCGGCCTCGCGGTGGCGCAGGTGAACAACGAAGTTTCGACGACGACATTTGCCGGTGAGACCGTCTTCAACACCCATGTGGGCTGGGTGGCCGGCGCCGGGATCGAACAGAAGCTCGACGAAAACTGGGGCATCTTCGCCGAGTATGCATATTACGATCTTGGCGCCCAGGATTACACCTACAGCGCGCCGCTCACGGTGGGGACGCTCGAGTTGCACCCCACCTTCCACCAGATCAAGGTGGGAGTGAACTATCACTTCTGATCCTGAGCAGATCATCTTCCTGGACGACGACTGTCCTGACCCGGATATCCGGCGGTTCGGGCGATGACGAACCCGCCCTGCCTTCATCTTCAAGGCCTGCAAGAGAAACTCCCGGAACGAAGGCGCATGCGCGCCCCCGCTCCGGGGCAGTTACCGGAGCAGCTTACGAGGCGCGTGCCTTGAGGTAGGCGTCGCCCTGCTTGGTCAACTCGGTCATGATGACGTCGAGGCCGGCCGCGTCGGCCGCCTTCTTCAGCTTGTCGAGCCCGGCGTCGACGTCGCCGACGCCGTAGAACAGCGGGTTGGCGTACTGGGTCATCACGTTGTTCATCTGGGCCGCCGCTTCCTTGACCGGGGTCACGTCGGCGATGAACGAGGCGAAGGTGTCGAGCTCGAAATTGTCATAGTCCTGGGCCCAGCCGAACGCCTTCTTTTCGGACTCGGTCATCGACGAGGTGAGGCGCTCGAGCCCGGCGCGCCACAGAATGGCGTAGCTGGGGAAGCTGTAGGTGCTGAGTTGCTCGAAGCTGTGCTCGCCGACCGGCTTCCAGTCCGTTCCCTCGATGCCGAGGCCGACCAGATCGTGGTTCTCCTGCACCGAGAACCAATCCTGCAGCGCCATGGCACGATCGACATCGCCGCCATTGGCATTGACCACGATCATGTTGTCGGCCTGGAAGGTCTGCACCGGCTTGACGCTGCCCAGTGGCCCGCCGAACGGCAGAACCTGGCCAAGGGCTGCCGTCGGAACCGCCTTCTTCAGGCCCGCGAGGCGGTTGGACTGGAGGCCGTCGGTGATCGACCAGAGGCCGGCAAAGCGGCCGGCCCCGAACTGGCTTTCGATCGTTGCCTGGTCGACATTGAGCCCGTCGGCATTGATGATGCCGTCCTGATAGTACTGGCGGATCTTGCGCAGCGCCTCGACGGTGCCGGCATCGTCCCACCAGGGGATCGGCCGCGACGAGCCGGTCTTGGCCGCATCCTTGTCGAAGTAGAAGCGCAGGCCAGAGCCGGCCAGCGAGTACTGCATGGTGTAGGGATTTTCCCACGAATGCTGGTTGAAGAGACCGGTCGGGGTCGCCACGGCCGTCTGCCAGCCGGTCTGCGACGCCAGGGCGAACGGCGTCACCCCGGATTCCTTTTCCTTCACGGCATAGAAGAAGCGCTCCAGCGTCTCGAAATCGTTGATCTCGGGAAAGCCGAGCTTGTCGGCCAGGTCCTGCCGGATACCGAAGTGCTGGATGCGTCCGGCGCTGTTGACCTGCGGAATGCCCCAGAGCTTGCCGCCCCAGGTATTGGCCTCGATCAGCTTGGGCGCGATCTGCTTCTTGAGGTTCGGCCACTTGTCGATCTGCCCGGTCAGATCGGCGAGCGCCCCGCTCTGCTGCAGCTGGGCCATGTTGAGCCAGAGCGCCTGCAGCGCCGTGTCGAACTGCGCGCCGGCGGTGAATTTCAGCAGCGACTGCTGGGCGTAGTTGCTCCAGTTGATGAACTGTGCATCGAAGGTGAAGCCATGCTCTTCCATCAGCTTGGCATTGGCCTTGTCGAGCACGGTCTTCCAGCCGGTCGGCGCCTGCGACGGCAGCAGGGCCACCGAGGTGCCTGAACTGGCGCCGAAGGCCGGCGCCAGGCCCGGGAAGGCCGTGGCCAGGCCGGCCGCGCTGCTGAGCGCCATGAAGTGTCTGCGAGTGAGTCTCATGTTGGTAGTCTCCTCCTCATTTGGGCGACGTGCGGCTGGGCCGCCGTCACCCCTTTGTGGCGCCAAGGGTGATGCCCTTGACGAAGAAGCGTTGCGCAAACGGGTAGGCGAGCAGGATGGGGCCGACGGTGAGCACCGTCATGGCGAAGCGCAACTGGTAGACCGGCGCCATCGCCGCCCCGGCCGAGCTCGGCAGGCTCGCCGCATTGGTGACGTTGGAGATGAGGTTCTGCAGGATCAGCTGCAGCGGGAACTTGTCCGGATCGGAGAGGAACAGCAGCCCGGTGAACCACTCGTTCCAGTAGGTCACGGCGTAGAACAGCCCGAGCACCGCGAGGATCGGCTTCGACAGCGGCAGCACGATCTGGAAGAAGATGCGCAATTCCCCCGCGCCATCGATGCGGGCCGCATCGAGGATTTCCTCGGGCATCTGCCGGAAGAAGCTGACCGTCACGAAAATCAGGAACGGCGCCAGCATCAGCGGCAGGATCATGGCGAACCAGCTGTTGGTGAGGCCAAGCACCTGCGTCACCAGCAGGTAGAACGGCACGAGCCCGCCGTTGAACAGCATCGGCACGTAGGCAAAGATCGTCAGCGGCCGGCTGATGAACGGCAGCCGCCGAGCGATCACCCAGGCGATCGAGGCCGTGCACGAGATCGACAGGATGGTGCCGACAATGGTGATGAACAGCGAGGCGACATAGCCGTTGAGCAGCGACTGCCCGGTGAACAGCAGTTCGTAGGCCCTGAGCGAGAAGGGCGCGGGGAACAGGCTGTAGCCGTTGAGGCCGAGCACCGACTCGTCGGTCAACGACCCCGCGACGATCATCCACAGCGGCACCAGGCAGAACAGCCCGAACAGCGTGACGGTGACGTAGCTGACGGCCGCGAACGGTTCGATCCGACGTCCGGTCGCCTTGCGGGCGGGCTGGCGCTCTGCGCCCGCGTTCGGCGCAACAGTGGTGACCGCACTCTCTTGACCGACGGCGCTCACAGGATGCTGCTCTCTTTCTGAAAGCGGCGCTGCACCATCACCGCCGCCGCCACGAAGACGAAGCCGACGACCGACTGGAACAGGCCGATGGCTGCCGTGGTGCCGAAATCGCCGATCATCCTGAGCGAGCGAAACACATAGGTGTCGATGACGTCTGTGGTGGGGAACAGCACGCCGTTGTCCTGGACGATGGCGTAGATGGTGGCGAAATCGCCGAAGAACATGCGGCCGACGCCGAGCACGACGAGCACTGCGAAGGTCGGCAGCAGCAGCGGCACGGTAATCGACAACGCCATGCGCCAGCGGCTCGCCCCATCGAGCGCCGCCGCCTCGTACACCTCCTCGGAGATCGAGGTGATGGCGGCGAGGAAGATCACCGAGGTGTAGCCGCCCAGCTGCCAGACCTTGACGATGGTGAGGATCCACGGCCAGGCGCCCGGCTCGGTGTACCAGCTGACCTGCGGCAGATCGACGATGCTGAGCAGATTGTTGACGAGGCCGCCGCGCCCGCCCACGCCCGACAGGATCACCTGCAGCATGATGGAAATGACGATGGGCGAGACGAAGTACGGAAAAAAGATCACCGACTGCATGAAGCGGCGATAGGGGCCGCCGCGGATCTCGTTCAGCATCAGCGCCAGGACGAGGCCGGCGAACAGCGACGCGCCCAGGAACAGCGCGTTGAGGAACACCGTGTTGAAGACGATGGTCGCCGCATCGCCGCTCGTCAGGAAGTAGCGGAAATTGGCCAGCCCGTTCCACGGGCTGCCGAAAATGCCGTCCCGGATGTTGAAGGCCTTGAAGGCCACCACGAGGCCAACCATCGGGCCATAGGCAAAGACCAGGAACCAGGCAATCCCCGGCACGGCCAGCAGCAACAGCACCAGGCTGTCGCGCGACGACAATCCGCGCCGCCGCGAACCCGCGGCGACAGCCCTTGCTTTGGGGACGGTCATCGGTGGTTCTGCGGCGCCATGGGGACGCCCGCGCAGCCAATGGCGCGCGAGAATCGACGATCGGTCACTGGGCCCCTCCCCCGAAGAACTTGAACCTCCGACACCACGGTTTCTTATTTGAAACTCTGGGTATCAGATGATAACCGTGGCGGACAAACAGACGGGATGTCAAGCCATGCGTGAGTCTGAGATCGAAGCGCAGAACCGCAATCCGACGATCGAACGGATGATGGCCATCCTCCAGGAGCTGGAGCGGACCCCCAGCGGGCTGGGCCTGAAGCGCCTGGTCGAGCAGTCGGGGGTGACCCGCTCGACCGTCTACCGCATCCTCAACTCGCTGACGGCGCATGGCTTGGTGCGCCAGCTGGAGAATTCCGACTATGTGCTGGGCAGCCGGCTCCTGTCGCTGGCCGACGGCGTCGGGATGCCGTCGGGCGGGCGCGTCGCCAAGGTGGGGCAGCCGCATCTCGACTTCGTGGCGCGTTCGCTCGGCGAGACGGCGAAAATCTCGATCTACGATCGCGGCCATGTGCTGGTGGTCGCCGTCGCCGGCGGGACCAAGCAGCACGCGCTGCACGCCCGGGTCGGCGAGCAACTGCCGATCCATGCCGGCGGCAGCAGCAAGGCGCTGTTCGCCTTCCTGCCCGAGGCCGAACGCCGGCGCATCTATTCGCGGCCGCTGACGCAGTACAACGAGCGCACCATCTTCGAGCCCGACGCGCTCGAGGAGGAACTGTCGCGGGTGCGTCAACAGGGGTGGGCGTGCGATCCCGGCGAGTTCAGCGCGTCGGTCAATTCCTATGCCGCGCCGATCCGCGATCATTCCGGCGACGTGGTCGCCGCCGTCAGCATCCCGTTCCTCGCCGGCCGCGACGCCGAATACGAGCAACTGGTTCGCGCCACGGCGCTCGCCACCGCCGACCGTATCGGCATGGGGCTCGGCTGAGGCGCTGTCGCTGACCGACCGATCGCGCTCAGGCTGATGGCGGCGGTCGCCAGGACGACTAACCCTTCTGCAGGGCGCGTTGGAGAAGCGCGGTTGAATAGAACTCGTAGGAGGCCGCCTTGTCCGGGAAATCGATCAGATGGACTGTGAAGCGGCAGGGAACGCCATTTTCGGGAAGGTTGTCGGCGAAGAAGGATGAGTACGCTTCGGCATAGGCTTTCCGAAGGCGATCCTGCTCGGCGGCGTATCCGGCGGGGTCGGCGAGGATGTTCGGGGTCTTCGGTTGGGCGCCGAAGGCATGCATCTCGATGAAGTCGATATCCCGCAAGGACGAGCAGATCCCCGCCTCGACCAGCCACTTCTCCCAGCACCTGAAGACCAGCGCGACTTCCTGATGGGGATCCATCGACACGAGCTTGTCGAGTCCCAGGACGCCCTTCGCCGAGTAGCCGCCGGTCAGACCGGCGAAATGAATCTTGAGGTCGCCATCCGCCTGTTCCTCGGTGACCAGCGCCGAGAGCACAGGTCGATCCCCTTCATAGTAGTAGGTGAGTTTGCCGCGCTTGCGGACCTTGAATGCCATCGATGATTTCCTCGAAACCTGATCAGCTCGTCAGAACCTGGCGCAATCGAGCGGTTACGACATCGGCCTCTTCGCTCGTCAGCGTCTGCGGGTTCAAGGCTATGGCGTTCGGTTCATCGCCGAGTGCAGCGACCTCGATCCAGACGTCCCCGTTCCTGAGTTCGTCAACGACCTGGTCGCGCGTCTTGCTGAAACCGGCGTCGAGACGAACGATGGCGCGGGCGTGAGGTTGCCCAGCTTCACTCGGAAAGCCGCGCTCCGTCGTCACTCCCGCGATGCCGCCGAGGTCTTTGATCCAGTTCCGGACGATCGCCTCGTAACCTTCGAGAATCGCGTCTTCGTCCTGATCCAGCGTGTACTGGACGGCGGCGAGCATTCCGGCGAGTTCTTCCTTACCGACTTTCAGAGGTCGACCGATGCCCTGCGTCGGCGACGAAAGCCGGCGGCAACCTGCGATCAACTCCCTGGTCCCGAGGACCAGACCGGCAGCTTGCGGCCCGCGGATACCTTTGCCGCCACTGAACACGACACCCGCGCAGCCGAGGGCCCTGGTGTAGTGCCAGAAACTCGAAACCGGTGGAATCTGGGCAGCGGCGTCAACCAGAACCGGGACGCGGTGCTTCCTGGCAATCGCGATGACATCTTCGAGCGGCGGAGATTTCCCTGCCAGCGCCCCGGCAAACCAGACCAGGCACGCCGTACGCCCGGTTATGGCCGACTCGAACGATTCGAGGGTGTCGTCGCACTCGACGAGAGAGGCGCCGGTCTGAAGAATCGCGAAGTCGTAGCCGTTACGCTGCGACGTGAAAACGATGGCTTCGTTCCTGGTGATGCCCTTGAGCATCGGATACGCCATCGGATCGGGTTCGTTCGGCGCTGCCATGAGTGTCGCGACCGCGAGCACGATCCCGCCTGCTGCACCAGAGGAAACGAATGCGGCATCATTCCGGGTGAGCTCGGCGATACGGTCGCCGACCCGTGTTTGAAAGAGGGGCAGATCGACAAACGAACCAGCAGCCGCATGCATCGCCTCGAGAACTTCCCTGGGCATGCGCGACCCACCAAGCTTGGTGAGCGTTGCTGACGCGTTGATGATCGGCTTGATGCCCAGGTCTTGGTAGATACTCACCCGCAGAACCCCTCGCGAAAATGCGAATCCCTTCGTTGGGCGTAAACGTACCCAATCCGGATGGCTGCTGCATGTACCGATTCAACAGCGAAGCGTGCCGCCCGGGGATATCGGGTGCAGGGAATGGTCGCGCGGGGCGCCAGAGTGGCGTTTCAGGGCATCAAGGCGGTGTGGGTCGATGTGCAGCTGCAGATCGCGCCTAGCAAGCCGAAGTCTTGGTGTCGTTGGCCATCATTACGGGCCATGGGAGAGCACCGCCTAAGGCGAAGGCTTTTCCGCGATGATCCCAAGCTTGTGAATCTCGGGGACGTTAGCAAACAGGTTCGCCGCCTTTATTTGCTCCATCAAGGCAGCAGCGACCTTCCCGTTAAGGTGTGCGTCGCGCCCCGCCTCGTCATCGAAAGTGTCAAAGATTGCAAAGGAGGAAGCTCCCTCCTGGATCGCGTACCAGGTTTTCGTCCCTGGTTCGGCATTCACCAAGGGGACCGCCGAGGTCAGAAAATCCGCAACTTCTTGCTCCTTGCCAGGCTTGGCCTCGAGCGGAACGTACAGAGCGAACTGTGCCATTCGCCTCTCCTGTCGTTGTGGGGGTGCTGGCAGGGCATATGCTCGGTGCCGGAGCCACTACGCCGGGCGAGGGGATTGGTTCCATGTGACGGCATTTGTTCCCGCGACGCGCGATTGCCCCCCAGCGGGTCAGGTGACCCAGGCTGCTTGTCGGTGCGGCACTATTGTCGGCACCAATGCGTTCCCTAAATGTTCTTGCATCCTCAGCGAACCTCCTGCTAGCGTGCCGCCCGGGATATCGGGGGCAGGCAATGGTCACGCGGGTCGCCACCGTGGCGTTTCAGGGCATCGAGGCGGTGCCGGTCGATGTGCAGGTGCAGATCGCGCCGGGCTTTCCCAACTTCTTTCTCGTCGGCCTCCCGGACAAGGCAGTGAAGGAATCGAGCGAGCGGGTGCGCGCCGCGCTCTATGCCTCGGGCCTCAGCCTGCCGCCCAAGCGGATCACGGTGAACCTGGCGCCGGCCGACCTGCCCAAGGAGGGCAGCCACTACGACCTGCCGATTGCGCTCGGGCTGATGGCGGCGATCGGCGCCATTCCGTCCGATGCGCTCGAAGGCTACCTGGCGTTGGGCGAACTCGGGCTCGACGGTCGCCTCGCCCCGACTGCCGGAGTGCTGCCGGCGGCGATCGCGGCGCTGTCGCGCGACATGGGCATCATCTGCGCCGAGGCCTCCGGACCCGAAGCGGCCTGGGCCGGCGACGACCTCGAGATCGTCGCGCCTGAGACGCTGCTGGCGCTGGTCAACCATCTGGGCGGCTTCCAGATCTGCAGCAGGCCGGTGGCGCGGCGACGGGTCGAGGCGGTGGGCCTGCCCGATCTCAGCGAGGTGCGCGGCCAGCAGGTGGCGCGCCGCGCGCTGGAAGTCGCGGCCGCCGGCGGCCATAACCTGCTGATGGTCGGGCCGCCCGGTGCCGGTAAATCCATGCTGGCGGCGCGGTTGCCGTCGATCCTGCCGCCGCTCAACCCGCGGGAACTGCTCGACGTGTCGATGATCCAGTCGATTGCCGGCGAGCTGGCGGGCGGGGCGCTCAGCGACCGGCGACCATTCCGAGCGCCGCACCATTCGGCCTCGATGGCGGCGCTGGTCGGCGGCGGACTCAAGGTGCGGCCCGGCGAAGCGAGCCTCGCGCATAACGGCGTGCTGTTCCTCGACGAACTGCCCGAGTTCTCGCCCTCCGTGCTCGACAGCCTGCGCCAGCCGCTCGAGGCGGGCGAAACGGTGATTGCGCGCGCCAATGCGCATGTGAGCTTTCCCGCCCGCTTCCAGCTGATCGCTGCGATGAATCCCTGCAAATGCGGGCTCGCCGGCACGCCCGGCCATGTGTGCAAACGCGGCGACCGCTGTGCGCTCGACTACCAGAGCCGGGTCTCGGGCCCGTTCCTCGACCGCATCGACCTGAAGATCGATGTGCCTGCCGTTTCAGCTGCCGACATGATCGCGCCCGCTACAGCCGAGCCTTCCGCCGCCGTCGCGGTGCGGGTCGAGGCGGCGCGCGAGCGGCAGCGCCAGCGCTACATCGAGGCGGGGCACCCCGAAATCTTCACCAACGCGGCGGCCGGGCCCGCACTGATCGAAAAGCTGGTCGACCCCGACAAGGAGAGCCAGGCCCTGCTGCTGCAGGCCTCCGAACGCTTCAACCTCTCGGCCCGCGCCTACCACCGGGTGCTGAAAGTGGCGCGCACACTGGCCGACCTGGCCGGCGCCGAGAAGGTCGCCCGCCCGTATCTGGCCGAAGCACTGAGCTATCGGCTGAACCTGGCCATGGCTTAGGGGTCGCACCGGTCGCGATCAACCCAGCAGCATGGGGGCGCGGGCGTGGCTGTCCGGGCCACGCTACGACGGTCCCGACCGCGTCATCCAGAGCATCCCGGACAGTGGGTTCACCGCCGATCGCTTATTGGACGTAACCCTTCAAGCGAAGAGGCGGACCAGCGCTCGTGCATCCAGCGGCGGCGATCGCGGCGCTGTCGCGCGACATGGGCATCATCTGTGCCGAGGCCCGGGACCCGAAGCGGCCTGGGCCGGTGACGACCTCGGGATCGTTGCGCCTGAGACGCTGCTGGCGCTGGTCAACCATCTGGGGCGGCTTCCAGATCTGCAGCCGGCCGGTGGCGCGGCGACGGGCCGAGCCGGTGGGCCTGCCCGATCTCAGCGAGGTGCGCGGCCAGCAGGTGGCGCCGCGCGCTGTGGCGCAGCTGCGAGTGGAGCGCAGTTGGTCATCGACAAAGACCCAAATACGAGGACAATACGAAAGAGAAGCGCGCCCCATCGCTATCCCCAAGCGGTTGTCGCATCGTCAGGCATCAATTGACAGTTGTCTGGGCTGGTATGGAGCTGTCCCGTAGGAGCAGCCGATAAAGGCGCGTCACCTCGTCGATGCCATTCGTGCCGCCATTCACACGCTTGCGGATGGCCAGGAGGTTTACGTCGCCGCGGGCGAGGCTGTCCGGGGGGACGAGGTCCTGGAAGATACTGACCGCAATCTTCGCGCCGACGAGCGGATCGAGGGCCTTCTCAGGCTGGGCGACGAGGTCGACTTCGACCAACTTGCTGTAGCGTTCGTAGTTGTACCGTCCGACGATCATCAGATACCCCCGCCCCCGATAGCGCACGCCGTCGCCGGGAGAGGTGTTTCCGAGATTGGTTCGGCCCTCATAGAGCTTTGCTGCCAGGGACTCACTCTCCTCGAATAGCCTGAGGTTCGAGGTTTCGTAGATGATGTTGGCGAGCAGTGCGGCGAGGGCGTTGCGGTTGCGATAACCGCCCTCATAAAGCGCTGGCACGAGCGTCGCCACATGCTTGTACCGTTCCGGCCGGTCGCCTATGGCGCCCTTCAATTGAGCGGGAGAGAAATAGGCGAGCGCTTCGTCCCCGGTGGCGAACTCGGTGTCGTCGAGAGTCGTATTGAGTGCGGCGGCCGTCGCCTCGTCGAAACTGCCCGACGTTTCGAGCCCCATGCTCACCTGAAATGACTGGATGGCGCCATTGGTGGCCGGCCCCAGCATGCCGTCGATCGCGCCGATGGGATAGCCCAGCGAGGCCAGTGCCTTCTGCAGGCGCATGATGGATTGGACGTCATTCGCGCCGGCGGTGAACGGAGCGTCCGCACCCGGGTCGACCGGCACGTCGACGGCCGAGGTCACCGCGTCCACCATGGCGGTCGCAAGGCTGGTGCCGTCGCCGAGCAGGAACACGAATTGCGGCTCCTGGTCCCGCGTGCTGCCCAGTATCGCATCGCGCAGCGGCGCTTCGAGCTCGAACAGATTGCCCCTCTGCAGTCCGCCACCGCCGCTCGATGGTCCGCCCTTGCTCTTGCTCTCGCCTGAGATGCTGCGCGTCACGGCCCGCGTCTCGACTTCGCGGAAACTGGCCATGGTGCGCGATCCCTGCTGGGCCACGAGGATGAGCGACAGGTCGGGGCTGCCGAGCAGCAGCAGCCGGCCACCGTCACCGGGCTCGAGCCGGCCGATCGGGACCTGCGTGGGCAGTCCGATCCGCGGCAGGCGGGCAGCTTCTTTGCTCAGCACCGACAGGGTGTCCGCCTCGCCGTTGGCAATGGCTACCCTGCCGCTGCCACCGGACTCGAGGTCGGGAACGAAGGTGGCGAACCGGTTTGGGTCGTCGACCTGCAGTCCGGAGAGAAAGACGCTGTCCTCGGTGACGGAGTCGACGATCAGCTCGGCCACTTCCGACATCGGTTGCAGCCCCAGGAGCACGTCGTCGCCGAAGTTGAGGAACTGGTAGTACGGCACCTTGAGCCCGATGTCCTCGCTCGTCCGCATCGAGGTCACGCGATAGAACGACGCCTGGTTGTTCGGATCCTTGTCCCAGATGACGAACGACGGATCTCCCTCCGTATCGCGGCCGGCGATCAGGTCCGGGGCGCTGAAGTCGGCTGGAATGGCTTCCGGCCCCCACGGAACGAGGCCGCCATTGGCTTCGATGAAAAGCGCGAAACCATCGGTGCCGTGGACGATCACCGCAACCCCGGTCGATCCGTCCTGGCGGCGAAACGCCGTTGCCGCCTGCAATTCGCCGTCGAAATCGAGGCTCCGGAGCGACTTGCCGCTCGCGAGGTCGATGAAGTCGGCACCCTTCAGGTTGTCATGCACCGCCAGCACCGTGCCGGGCCCGGCCGCAAGGATGCGCGCCATCGGACGGGACAGCTCGATGGTGCTCTGCTGGGCCGAAGCCCCGGCAATGCCCGCGAGAAGCAGCAGCAATACCGCCGCGATCATCCGAACGGGTAGTCGCCACGGATCCTGGCTCGTCCTCACGGTTGCCTCCAGTCGAAGCGCAGCGTCGTCACCTTCCGGATGTCCCGGCCGTCGGTCAACTTGGTGCCGATAATACGGATCTCGACATACTGGATGCTGCCGCCCTCGCCCTTCTTGTCGAGGGCCCGCTGCAATTGCCGTGTGCC
Organism: Devosia sp. A16; assembly: GCF_001402915.1. Lineage (GTDB taxonomy): Bacteria > Pseudomonadota > Alphaproteobacteria > Rhizobiales > Devosiaceae > Devosia_A. The sequence goes on along the minus strand of NZ_CP012945.1, from coordinate 2,370,196 downwards.
TTCATCTATGATGTCGGAGGCATCGAACACCTTGTCGTCCAGCGAGCCCTTGAGTGGCAGTTCGTTGGGATCGTCGTTGTAGTACTGCAGCCGGGTGACGCGAGTTTCGTCGCCGCCCCGCTGCTTCCCCCAGTAGTCGTATTCGATGGTGATGGTGTCGATGTTGGGGTAGTCGGCGACGCTCTCGTATTTCAGCAGCAGTTGCCCGGAGGGCTTGCCGTCCTTGTCGCGCGCCACCTCGGCCGTCCAGGTGGCATAGGCGAGCACCTGGTCATTGATGCGCTTGACCGTATCCGCCAGCGAGCACTTGATCGACCGGCTCTTGGGCCCGGGCGGCCCCTGGTCGACCGCGGATATGGCCGACAGCAGCGGCGACTGGATGGGTGTGGCGAGAATTCGGTGGTCGCCCCCGCTGGTGAGCTCGATCGCCGAGACAATGCCGACGACATTGCCGTCGCCATCAATGATCGGCGAGCCCTCGTGCCCGTCGCTCTCCCATTGAACGGCAGGGTTGTCTTCCACTACGTCGAAGACGAACAGCCCGCCATACTCGGGCACGTCGAAACCGACGGCGCTCAACTTGGCGACGCCGGCGTGCTTGACCGATCGGGGATCGGTCGGCGGCTCGCGCGTTCCGAGCAATACACCATAGGTCTGGCCCACCTGGATGTCGCACATGCTGAGCCCGAAATAGGGCTCCAGATGCGCATCGGGCAGCGAGATCTCGGCAATATCGGTAGCGCTGCCCTGCTCCTGGGACACCAGGGCATTGATGCCAAGATCGGCGGGCGTGTCCGCCGTCGCCGGGATCAGCTCGATCGTGCGTGCAACCGCGCCCGTCGCCCGGATGACCTCGGCGGCGAGATCGTCCCTCGGCTTCCAGTCGGTATCGGCACCCAGTAGATGGCGCGAGGTCACGATCAGGCTGGGACCGATGGCAAACGCCTTGCCCTGGCGGTTGCCCGCAACGGCGCCCTCGGCCGCTTCGCCAGAGACGGATATGTGGAAGAATGCCTTCTGCAGATCGTCAAGCGGGGGCGGGTCAGCATAGGCGGCAAACGGCCAGGCCAAGGCTATGGCGGCCAACGCCATTGCAGGCGCCAACCTGTTGGGGTGTCCGGCCGGGCCCCTGCTCATCACTCGTACCAGATACATCTGGCGGTCGCGCCGTGCTGGCCGCCGGAGTGGTTCTCGCCGCCCAGCTCATATTGGCCGTCCTTGACCGACACTCCGACGCTGTCGGCCTTGTCGTTGAACTGGCCGGTGACGGTTGCAAGGAAGCAGGCCCCATCCTCGACGCCCACGCCGAGCTGTATCGGATCCCCGCCACGCCACTGATTCTTGCCGGGTTCGAACTCAACCTCGTGAGTTTTGTGGAAGCAGGGCTGCGGGCTTTGGATCAGCCCCAATTGCAGCGCGAGTTTTGCCACCGGCAGGATGCCGTAATAGGTCACCGAGCCTGCCTGATCGAACTGCGCGCCGATGACGATACCAATCAGGCTCTTCAGGTCCTTGGTGAAGACCGGCCCGCCGCTCATTCCGGCTGCCGTCTGGCCGTCGGTCTCGATCATGCCCTTGGGCGTGGCCCGCACGGTCGCGAGGACACCCGACCGGAAGGATGCAGCCCCGGTCTCCGTCTTGCCCGGGAAGCCGGCGACGATGATCGGCCTACGGATCATCCAGTTCTCCACCGAGCAATAGGTGATGAATGGGTAGTCGATCTGCTCGGAGAATTGCAGCAGCGCCACATCGAGGCCGGGAACCGGTGCCGGCTGCTTTATCATCTGCTTGGTGGCACCTGGATCGGCAACTCGCGGCGACCCGCGACACACGGACTCGGCCTTGCCGAGGACGTGGTTGGCCGTCAACACGTAGCCATCGCGACCAACCAGCACTCCCGTTCCGGAAAACGTGTTGCCGTCGGGCTGGGTGCACTGAATGAAGACCGTGACGCTCGCGATGTCATCCTGGGCCGAAGCTGTGCGGCTCATTCCCACCAGACAGACAAATCCGGCAAGCAGGCCCCACAGCACAGCCCACAAGTCCCGCTTCATTGCCCGACCCACTGCTGGATGAGCGCGATGCGCTCAGGGGTCAGGCGCGTGAAAGCATTGTTCGACTTCCAGGGATCGAGGTCGCCAAAGGCGCCGTTTGTGTGCACGCCGATCAGAGTGTCGGTCTGGCCGGTCGCAAAGACCGGGGCGCCGCTCGTCCCCCCATAGGTGTCGTTCTGGTAGAAGCCCTTATACTGCCAGACGATGCGCAGCTCGTCTTCGCTCCTCCACTGCCGACCGGAGGGTGCACGGTCGGCGGTATAGCCGATGACGGTGGTTTTCAGCCCGACCTCCTCGTCGAGCGGGCGGATGCCCAGCCAGCCTGTCGACTTTCCGACTTCGCAGTCGAGCTTCATTGCCCCAAGGTCAAAGTCGCGACTTTGATCCTCGCTCTGCGCGGTAGCCCAGCCATTCAGCAGGAACACCTGGCTGACGCCACACTCGCCAAACGGCGCGGCGCCGACATTGCGGCCGGGCAAGATGCGGAAGTTGCTGTTGAGTTGCCCCTTGGCCGTGCCGGTGTGGATGCAGTGCGCCGCAGTGAGCACCGTATCAGCGGAGATCATGCTGCCGGAGCAGAGATGCTTGGAGCCATCTGGTGCACTGAACAGTATCTGCACGATGGCGCGGGAGGGAAAGCCGGTGGTGTCCAGGATCGCGACGCGGGTGTCCTCTCCGATGACCGCATGGTCCTCGAACAGATCCGGCGACGGGGCGGTGGCGAGGGCGTAGCCAGGGTAAGTCCCAGTTGCGGCGTTGATCCCCTCGAGCGTCGCATTGTCGATGTTGACGTCGGCGACGGTCTGGCCGCTCCCCTGGGAGGCGGAAAGCTCGATGATGCTGCTTTCGGTGCTCGAGGCGGGCTTGGGGAGGGAAATCGCCAGCGTCTGGTTGAGCTGTTCATCCGGCGCCGCAACCGGTGCCTCGTCCTCCAGGTAGCGCCATTCGCGCGGATCGAGCAGGCTGTCCTCGGTCGCTTCGTCGATCACGCCGGTTTCAGGCAATCCCATGTCGGATTGATAGGCGAGGATCGCCGCCTTGCGATCGCCGACAGGATCGGACGAGCTCTCGAACGAGGGGGGGAGGTAATCGCCGCTTTCGAGGATGTTGTTGAAGGCATCGTCGATCTGGATACCTTCGATGGCAGCGACTTCCTCCGAGGACTCAAAGCCGCTTGCGGCCTTGCCCTTGAAGACCTTGTCCCAGGCCTTTTTAAGAAAGACCTTGTACTGGTCGAGGCCGTGGGCCGCTGGGCCGTTGACGAGAATACGCACGCGGAGAATGTCGTTCTCGTTGGCGACCGGATTGATATTTCGCGAGGTCCAGTAAGCAATACCGGCGAGAAGGCCCTGGCTTGGGCTGCGTGCCAATTCCGGATCACCCTCGAGGTCCATGCCAATTTGCTTGCCTCGGTCGCGGAAATTGCCGCGTCCGGTGAGTTGGATGTAGCCCGAGCCGCGATACTTCCAGCCATCGCCGCTGGCATAGTCGCCGTTGCCCAGCATGTTCCGATATATCCAGTTGGCGACCTTTACGGGATCGCCCGCGATCTCGCGAGCCTTGGCTTCGGTGATCCGCTTGCGGCTGAAGACGCGGAGCAGCCCCTTCACTGAGTAGTTGGTGTTCTCGTCGAGCCTCTTCAGCCCGCCCGTTTCGACCAAGGCGGTAGCTATGAAATGGGCCATGGTCAGGCGGGTCGTGATGCCGGCCTTCGCAAAATCCGCCTCGGCATCGACGATTGCCTGGATCAGCTCTGGCTTGGCTTTCGGCGCAATGACCTTAATGTCCTCAACCGTAACAAGTTTTTCGGCCGCACTCGCCGCAGGCGTCGCGAACAACATCCCGGCAAGGAGCACGGTCCCACAGCACAAGACTGACAGACGCCACTTGGTAACAGTCATCTTGACCTCACAAGACGATCGATGCTTCCATGGACACTAATTCTGAATCGACATCCGGGCAATAACTTCACGCGACAGCCGCGTTACGTCGCCGTTACGCTTGTTGAGGTCGACCGTGATTGTATAGCGACGGCGCGATAGTGTCGGTTCGCGCTATTTGGTCCCGATCGCGGGAGGCGTCTCTCCGAACGGAGTACTCTTTTCCTGTGCAGGGGGGTTCAGCTTCAGCAGCAGATTGCCCAAAGTTGCCCTGTCGGTGCCGGTGTCGACGACAAAGGCATCTGCCCCCGCCTCCCGTCCGGAGGTGAGCGCCGTGAGTGAAGCCGCATACTTGACCGAAGGGACTGCATCGTCGTTGAACGATGCCTCGTCCATGTTGTCGCTCCAATGCGCCAGCAACCCGAGGTCCTTCGGCCGATCGAGGAAGTCGCCAGATGTCAGTAGACCTCTGTAGGCAGCCGCGTTCTGATCGATATTGTCGAGCGTGTTGAGAACGAGGCCGACATTGCTCGAGTCGAGCACTTCGCCCGAACTCGCCTTCAGGGTCCGCGCGATCGCGGCGGCCTTGGCCAGCGCCGCCGCGCGGACTACAGGATCGTCCAGGTTGACCTCGGCCGCTTCCTGGGCGCTTTCCACGGCGCCAGTCGATGATGGCACCGGATTAGCCCATTGCGGTCCGAACACCGCAACGGCCCAGTACATGAAGTCGGCCTGTACTTTACCCACGCCTCTCGCCCGCATGCCATAATAGAACGTTCGGTGAGTATCGTGGGCGGTCTTGGTCCTCATGTCGCAATAGTAATCGTGGATCACCGATGCCCAAAGATAGTTGCCCTCGAACGGCCCCGCAAAGGACCATAAAGCCTGAGGGATTGATGCGCCATCAACCTCGGTACCTTTGGGCACAAACCACTCGACGTTATTTGGATCCTTGAAGACCGTGTCATTGGCCACCACAAAATGGGGTCGCGTATCGGTCTTTTGGACAAATTTACCCTCTATATCCTCAGGTTTGAACTCGCCGAAGTAATCGGACTGAGGTTGAAGTAAGACGTACAACCAAAAGCCACCCAAGCCCACAATAGCGGCACCCAGCGCGCCCAGCATTAGAGATCGTAACGAAAATCCCGTATTTGGCATATCCGACGACTCGAATGATCAAAAGATCGATAAGTATACCCTCAGCGCCCTTTCAGATCAATCAAGGGGATACCTGGATGTATAGCCTAATGCTGCCGCGTGAGGCGCTATACATAGGTCACGTCCATTTTCTGAAGCCGCGATGTGACGACGAAGGCGGGCACACCGATGCTGCTCGCATGGTGGGCCTCGGGTCTCGGGCCCGTTCCTCGACCGCATCGGCCTGAAGATCGATGTGCCTGCCGTTTCAGCTGCCGATATGATCGGGCCCGCTATAGCCGAGCCCTCCGCCGCCGTCGCGGTACGGGTCTAGGCGGCGCGCGAGCGGCAGCGCCAGCGCTACATCGAGGCGGGACACCCCGAAATCTTCACCAATGCGGCGGCCGGGCCGGCACTGATCGAAAAGCTGGTCGACCCCGACAAGGAGAGCCAGGCCCTGCTGCTGCAGGCCTCCGAGCGCTTCAACCTCTCGGCCCGCGCCTACCACCGGGTGCTGAAAGTGGCGCGCACGCTGGCCGACCTGGCCGGCGCCGAGAAGGTCGCCCGCCCGCACCTGGCCGAAGCACTGAGCTATCGGCTGAACCTGGCGACGGCGTAACCGTGCGCGGGGTCAGCGGCGCTGATCTCGCCTGTGGGAGACCGCGACCTCCGCGGCAGAGATGACCTCGACCCGATCCGGGGCGATGTTGGTGTAGCTGCGCCGCGTTCCGCATACCGCGCCCCGGTCGGCGAAAACCTCGAGGATGCCGCGGTCGTAGCTGATGCGCAGGTCCTCGGCGGAGGGACAGTCGGCCCCGTAGCGGATCTTTCCATCGTCGGCAGCCAGGCGCACCGACAGGTGGCCGCCCGACACCGTGAGTTCGAAGCAGAGCGCGCCATCCTCTGTCGCGACGATGCGAGTGCCGTCGAGATGGCCGGTGAGGCGGAGGTCCAACGGCGCGTCCTGGAGCAGGAAACTGCCGTCGGGTTCGCTGTCGAGGGGCTGGGCCGGCCAGGCGCTTTCCAGTTCGGCGACCGGCAGCATGCAGAGCCGGCCTGAACCGTCGAGACTGAGCTGGCGCGGCAATGACAGCTCGCCGGAATAGGGCGAGCCGGCAGGTTTGCGATCCTCCCAGTTGAACAGCCAGGCAAAGGCGATCTGCCGTCCCTCTGCCTCGAAACTCTGCATCGCGTAGAAATCGGTGCCGAAATCGAGAACCTGCAACTGGTCCGCATCGGGCACGAAGCTGTCGTTGCTGAAATCGCCCACCAGGGCGAACAGCAGGTTGTGGCGGCCGCTCGCCGGTTCGGTGTAGCCGACAAAACCCATGACCATCACCCACCTGTCGCCGAGCGGGAAAAAGTCGGGGCACTCGACCGCCCGGGCGCCATTTTCCCGGTAGTGCGCGGGAGCGCGGTAGAGCGGACCCAGATAGGTCCAGTCGCTGAGGTTGTCCGACCCATAGAGCAGCACCGAGGGATCGCCGTGGAGGGCTGCGCCCAGCACCATACGGTAGGCGCCCGCGGCGGCATCCCACCAGACCTTGGGGTCGCGGAAATCATGCTCGACGCCCTGCCCCTCGGGGCGGAGCGCGATCACGGTGTCGGAGCTGGTGGCGTGCAGCACGTCCCGCCCCGGCCGGGCCAGCTTCTGCACCTCTCGATAGCCCTTGAACAGATCGTAGGCCGGCAGGCGCTCGGTGTAAAAGAACATGCGGCTGCCGTCGCGATCGGCAAAGGCCGAGCCCGAGAAGGCGCCGCCGGTGGCGCCAAGCCGCCAGTAGTTCTGCTCGGGATGCAGGAACACCGGCAGGTGGGACCAGTTGAACAGGTCGCGGCTGACCGCGTGTCCCCAGTGCATCGGGCCCCACTCGGTGCCAGCGGGATGAAACTGATAGAAGATGTGCCAGGCATCGCCGATCTTGCAGAGTCCGTTGGGGTCATTCATCCACTGGCGAGGGGGCGAAAAGTGCATCTGTGGTCGGGCTGGATCGGATCGCATCCAGGCGTCGATCTCGGCCCGGGGGCGCAGCATCAGCCCGGCGGCATCGAACGCCCAGATGGTGATGCCGACTTCCGCGACATTCGCCGGATCGTAGCCGTAGGCCCAAAGGATGGCGTCGGACCGATCCCATTCAACGGTGACGTCGCATGCCTCGCGATGCTGATAGCGGAAGAAGTCCGGATAGCCGGGGAATGCCGGGACCTGCCAGAGCATGGCATCCCCCGCGGAAATGCGGATGGATCCCGGCCCGTGTGCCCAGAATTCGAGCTGATAGCCGGCGGGAAGACGGATGGACGCCTTCAATTCGGAGCGCCGCCCGGCACGGGGGTGGCCCGAAAGGCGTTCGCGGACATGTCCATCAGCACTTCGCGAGCGCTGCCGGAATCCAGAATGGTGTTCCGACTGGAGCCCGGCTCGACCCGTATGGCGATCACGTCGAGAGCCGCGCGGTTTTCCGTTGCGAGAATGGCCTCGACCTGCGTCGAGAAGCAGTCGCTGCTGGACGCATCGCCGGCCGGGGCACGCTCGGTGGTCGCGACGATGTGGTTGTTCGCGACATAGTTGCCGGTGCCCGAGACGATGCGAATGATCACCGGCCTTTGGCCGCGAGGCTCGAGGAACCGGGTGTCGATCGACGCCGAGATATGGTTGGCGATGACGGAGTTGTTGTCGCCGTTGAGGTGCAGCAGGCCGAACTGGTCATCCAGCCCATTGTCGTAGCGGGTCATCGGGGCCCAGGGCTCGTGGTCGCGCAAGAAGTGATTGGAGGCGACCAGGTTCTCCGAGCACCTGCCGGAAAAGATGAGCATTCCGGGATAGAACGCGTGCAGCCGGTTGCCGGTGACGGAAGACCTGACGACCCCGGACAGTTCGATGCTGCTGCGCCCACGCGGGAACACGTTGTTGCCCGAGACCAGCAGGCCGCCGAAATTCTCGGCGTAGATCGAGTGTCCGTGGTAGCCCGCGCCGATCAGGTTGTTGGAAATCTTCGAGGCCTGCCCCATGCCCCTGAGCTCGATGCAACTGCCGCATTCGGCGATGAAGTTGTTGTCGATAGTAGAGGCGTCGGCGTGGTGCGAGACCAGGCCGTGCTCGAGATAGACCATTCCCATGCCGGTGATGCGGAACGAGTCGTTGGCGCTGGCGATGTGAATGCCGGTCTTGCCGTTGCGATAGGAGTTCTCGGCATCGCCATTCGAGGCGTCGGAGAAATGCAGGCCATCGATGCAGAAATCGGCAAACTCGACCGAGCTGATCCGTGGATTGCCGGCCCGCTGCACCAGGAAGGCCGCCCCCGCCGCGCCCTCGCCGGGCTCGGCAAGCTCGACCAGGATGCGGCTGCCACCCGGCCAGATCTCATGCCAGCGCTCGAGTTCGGCCGGAGGCGTATTGAAGCGGATGCTCGATGAGGTGAAGCCGTGCCCCGAGCCGGCAATCCTCAGAAAGCTGATATCGATCACCACCTGGGTGCGCAGGCGGAAATCGCCGGGGGGAATGTAGATGACCGCGCCGGGCTTGCCGCCGTCATTGCTGTCGCGCACGGTTTGCCGCCGCTTGATGTCGGCGATGATGGCGTTGATCACCGCGCCGATATCCTCGTACGCGTTGCCCGCCGGCCATTCCGTGACGTCGTAAACATTTGCACTGGGCATGCCGGGCTCTTCCTCAGACAGATCGGTTCTGGCGCGCAGCAGCATCGGCGATGTCAGCCGGTGCGCCGGTGGCGGTTGATGGGGTGGGGCCCGGGGCCGGCCATGGGCTAGCCCTTCACCGCGCCGAAGGTCAGCCCGCCGACGATCTGCTTTTGCAGGATCAGGGTGACGAGGATGACGGGCAGCGAGAACAGCACCGCTGCGGCCGCCATCGGGCCCCAGGCGAGGCCATAGACGGAGTTGAACTCGGCAATGACGATGGGCGCGGTCTTCCCGTGCTGCGAGGTGAGCAGCAGGGCGTAGAGGAACTCGTTCCAGCTGGCGATGAAGCTGAACAGCGCGGTGATGGCGAGGCCCGACGGCATCACCGGCAGGACGATGTGCCAGAAGGCGCCGAAGCGGCTGCAGCCATCGATGCGGGCGGCTTCCTCCAGTTCCTTGGGGACGCCGTCGAAGAACGCAGCCATCAGCAGCATGGCCAGCGGCACGGCGGTGGAGGTATGGGCGAGGACCAGCCCGATGGTGGTGTCCAGCAGGCCCAGCGCCTTCATGATCTGGAACAGCGGTACGCCCAGCGAGACCGCCGGCACCATGCGGGTGACCAGCGCGAACAGCATGAAGAGGACAGTGATCCTCCGCCGGTAGAGGGCCGAGACATAGGCGGCCGGAACGGCGATCAGCAGCGACAGCAGCGTCGTCAGCACGGCGACGGTGACCGAGTTCAGGAAGGCCTGGGGCAGGCCGGCCGTGGCGATGACGGTGCCGAAATTCTCCAGCGAGAGCTGCGCGGGAAAGAAGGACGGCGGGATCTGCTGGACGTCCGCCGCCGGCTTCAGCGCGGTCGAAACGAGGTAGACATAGGGGAGTGCGTAGGACAGTACCAGCACCGACGCGACGGCGTTGATGATGAGTTTGCCGTCGTCCCGGGGAGCGCGGTCAACCATTGTCGGTCCTCCAGATCTTCCAGTAGGCAAGGCCGGCAAGGGCGATCATGAACAGCAGGAACAGCGTGGCGGTGGCCGAGGCCTGGCCGAGGTCGCCGTAGCGGACCATGCGCTGATAGATGTTCATCGACAGCACTTCGCTCGCCTGACGCGGCCCTCCCTGGGTCTGGATCCAGATCAGGTCGAAGGTCTTGAGCGCGTCGATGCCGCGCACCAGCACCACCACGGCCAGCACCGGGCGCAGCATCGGCAGGGTTATGTACCAGAAGCGGGTTATGGCGTTGGTGCCGTCGATGCGCGCCGCCTCGAGCACCTCCTGCGGGATGTTGGTGAGGCCGGCATAGCTGACCAGGGCGACGAACGAGGTGGTCAGCCAGATGTCGGCGACGGCCACCGAGTAGATGACGATGTCGGCGTCGGACAGCCACTTGATGGCGCCGGGGTCGGCAATGATGCCGAGCCCGGCCAGCCCGTAATTCAGGATGCCGATATTGCCGACGAGGAGGAACCGCCACAGCAGACCGGCGACGATCGGTGAAATCATCAGCGGCAGGGCGAAAATGGTGCGGTGCCAGTGCGACCGCTTGGCGATCGCGGCAAACAGCAGCGCCGCGCCAAGGCCGAATACCAGCTCGAAGAACAAGGCGAAGGTCGAGTATTTGAGCGTCCGAAGGGCGGACTCAAGGATGCGCTTCGAGGTGAGGGCCTCGACATAGTTGCCGAGCCCGACCCAGACGCGGCTCGACGGATCGATCAGCTTGACGTCGAAGAACGAATTGTAGACCAGCAGCACGACCGGGTAGACCACCAGGAACCCCAGAAACAGCATGGCTGGCAGTAGCATAAGCAGCACGAACCTGCGTTCGGTCATGCTCCCCTCCCCGGTTGAGCATCTGGGCCGGGGCGGTGTCGCCGCCTCGGCTCCGGATGTCCTGGATTCTTACTTGTCCAGGATGTCGCGCGCCGTTGCCGCTGCGTCCTGCAGCAGTTCGGCGACGTTGTCCTTGCATTCGAGCGCCCCCTGGAAGGCCGGCATCACGGCTTCGTCGACCAGTTCCTGGTAGTGCTCGTTGATCGGCCGACCCTTGGTCGCCGGGGCGGCAAGCGTGGCCATGAGCGGCCCGAAATGCTCGTAGCCTGGCTTATCGGCGTAGCTCGCATAAGCCGAGTTGGTGGCGGCCAGCCCGAGCGGCGCCTCGATGCCGAGCGCATTGTGAGCAATCGCATAGGTGACGAACTGGCGTGCCGCATCCTTGTGCTCGGAGGTCGACGGGATGACGTTGTACCAGGGGCCGGGGATGCCGGCGATGCCGGCCGGGCCGGCGATCATCGGCGCGACGCCGACCTTGCCGGCGATCTTGCTGTCTTCGGGCGTCATCCGGTAGGCGTGGGCCCAGAATTTCATCATCGCTGTCTGGCCCTGGTAGAACAGGTTCTGCGCCTCACCCCAGTTGATTTCGAGCGCATTGTCGGGCGCGGATTTGTCCGCACAGAGCGGCGCCCGGTAGTTCTCCAGCGCGTCGATATGGGCCTGGTTGTCGAGGATGACATTGCCCGCATCATCGAGGATCACCCCGGGCGAGCCGGCCTGCAACACCTCGGCCATCCATTCCTCGGACGTGGCGCCGATCACGTCGGTGCCGAACATGCCGTCCTTGGTGAAGAACTTGGCCATGTCGCGCCACTGCTGCCAGGTGGCGGGCGGCGCCAGGTCGTAGCCATACTGCGCCTTGAAGGCTGCCTGGTTGGCGGGATCCTCCCACAGGTCCTTCCTGTAGAAGACGATCTCGGCGTTTGCCCAGGCCGGCATGGCGATCAGCTTGCCGTCGACCTTGGCGTCGGCGAGCAGGGCCGGCGGAATGTCGGCTTTCACCGCGTCGGTGAACAGGTCGCTCAAATCCTCGACATGGCCGGCAAAGGCGGCGTTCCAGACCACGTCGATGGTGGCGACGTCATAGTTCGAGGTGCCCGAGGCGATCTCGGCGGTCAGCTTGTCGAACACGCCCTGATAGGGGACCTCGACGAAATTGACGGTAATGCCGGTCTCCTTGGTGAAAGCATCGGCAGCGGCCTGCTGCAGCGAATGACCACCCCCTTCGACCAGCACGGTGATGGTTTCGGCATGCGCGACGGAGGTCGCGAGGCATAGCCCGGCCACCGTGCACAAGAGCGTCTTGTTCATGTCCCCTCCTTGATTGTTGGCTCCCGGAACGACCGGAGCAGCGCGACCATATTCAGCAATGTCGACGTCGTCAATTGAAATGACAGCGTCGACATGATGAATGTCGACGTTGTCGGTTGCAGCTCCGCGGATGGGTCGATAGAGTTGCCGACGCGTGTGGGGGAGGACGAATGGTCAGCATCAAGGATGTCGCCCGGGTGGCCGGCGTCTCGGACAAAACCGTCTCGAGAGTGGTCAACGGCGAGCCGAACGTCACCGCCGATACGATCGAGAAGGTGCAACTGGCGATCGCCGACCTCGGCTATATCCCGAACCTCGCGGCGCGCAGCATCCGCTCGAACCGCACCAACATCATCGGCATCATCACCGACTACATTTCGACGACGCCCTATTCCGGCGACATCGTTCGGGGGGTGCAGGACTGGGCCGGCGCCAATAACCGCACGGTGCTGCTGGCCAACACCGATGGCGATCAGAAGCGGGAAGCCAATGTCTGGCGCACCTTCAAGGCCCACCGCATCGACGGGGTGCTCTACGTCGCGATGTATCACCGCGTCGTGGTGCCGGCGGCGGGCGACGTGGCGATTCCGACGGTGCTGGTCAACTCGCATCCCGAAGAGGGCCATGCCTATCCTTCCATCGAACCGGACGATTTCGGCGGCTCGTACGAGCTGACCCGGCACCTGATGGGGCTCGGACACCGCCGCATCGGCTACATCCGGCTCAATCCGCTGCTGCTGGGGGCCGATCAGCGGCTCGATGCCTTCCTCGCGGCGGCACGGGCAGGCGGCATCGCCGAAAGCGACCTCATCATCCGCCTTGGCATGGAGGGTCCGATCGGTCGCGAAGCCAACTACGTCTACCGCGAAGCGCTGGACATTCTGTCCATGCCGGATCGGCCGACCGCGCTGGTCTGCGGCAATGACGAAATGGCGCTGCAGGCCTACCTCGCAGCGCTGTCGCTCGGCCTTCGCATTCCCGACGACATCACCATCGTCGGGTTCGATGACTTCCGGACGGTCTCACTCGGGCTCAAACCGGAGCTCACCACGGTGGCCCTGCCCTATTATGACCTCGGATGGCAGGGCGCCGAGATGCTGGATCGGTTGGTGCAGGGCAAGGGCAGCGAGACCGAGCGGCGGGTGCTCAAGTGTCCGGTGATCGCGAGACAATCCAGCGCCCGGCTCGGGGACCGCGGCTGATCTGATCCTGCCGGGCCGCGCCGGAACTCCCGGACTACACCGCAGCATCCAGGGGACGGTTGCCATACCTTGCGACGTCAGGTATACGATACCTATCGACCATAGGTATTAGCGATGGCGACCTCGAAGAACCCACCTTTCCTCAACAGCGTGCCTGAACTGTTGATCCTGCAGTGCCTCAAGCGCCGGCAGATGTACGGCTATGAGCTGGTGCAGGCCATCCGCAGCGCCACCGACGACCACATCGTGCTCGCCGAAGGCGTGGTGTATCCGGTGCTGCACATGCTGGAGCGAGAGGGGGCCCTGTCGACCGAGCGCAGGACCGTGAACGGCCGGAGTCGCATCTACTATGCGCTCACCGAGCGGGGTGCGACACGCCTTGCCGAGCTGGCACAGGTCTGGCGCCGCCTGACTGCTGCGATTGCGGGGGTGCTCGGGGAACCGCGCCATGCCTGACCCCATCGCCGGCCTAGGAGAACGGCTGCTCCGGGCCGGCATCTCGCCAAGCCGCACCGCCCGATACACCGCCGAACTCACCGAACATCTCGCCGATATCACCGACGAGCTCATCGCCGGCGGCATGCAGCCCGCCCGAGCCCATGCCGAAGCCCTGTCGCGGCTCGGCGATCCCGAAATTCTCGCCGCGGCGATGCTGGGGCAGCCGCGGCTGCGCTCGCTGTCGAGCCGGCTGCCGGTGCTGGTCTGGCTGGCGCTGCCGCTGGCGGCCGAACTCGGCGTCATCGCGCTGCTCGCCGTCCTGCTGGTCGCCGCCGGCCGCCAGGGGCTGGCACCGACGGCGCCGCAGATGGTCGATCTGTTGCTGGCGCTGGCGCCGCTCGGCATCGCCTGGAGCATCGGGGTGAGCGCATTGCGCCGTCGCGCCGGCTTCGCGTGGCCGGTCGGCGGCATGCTCGCCACGCTGCTTGCCGCGACGGCGCTCGATCTGGCAATCGGTTCGGATGCCGTCGCGATCAGCCTCGGCGGCCCTGCACCGGGCGTCCTTGCTCTCTACGCTCTCGTCACCATAGCGCCCTTCCTGCTGCTCCATCGTCACCTCAGAGTCCGCTGATGCGCCCGATCATCGCTGCCTGCCTTGCGGCGCTCGCCGCCACCCCTGCGCTCGCCCAGATCGAGCATCGCCAGTTGCTCCGTTCAGACGGCAGCACGATCGACTTTTCCGTCGACAGGCCGACCGCGCCGAGCGAGGGCCTGCTCGTGCTGGCCCAGGGATCGGGCTGCCAGCCGACTCGGCTCAATGCCAAACTGGCGACGGTGCGACAGGCGTTTCCCCGCTACGTCGCGGTGATGGTCGAGAAGTACGGGATCGCGCCCGACGCAGCGATCACAGACGGTTTCACTGATTGCCCGGCTGCCTTCCATGGCGGGCACACCGTGGCGCAGCGGGTCGCCGACTACGTTGCGGTGCTCGCCGAACTGCGGTTGCCTTCGGGCACCCCGCTGGTGCTGTTCGGTGGGTCCGAGGGTGGGTTGGCGGTCTCGATGCTGGCGGAGCAGACCCAGCCTGCCGCTGCGATCCTGCTCTCGTCTGCCAGCGGCATTCCATTTTCGGGAATGGTACTGAGCACCGTGCCACCAGAGGGGCACGCAACGATCGAGGCCGGCTTCGCTGCTGCACGTGCCGACCCGCAGGGCGCTACGCTGTTCGCCGGCTCCTCGCATCGCTTCTGGGCCGATATCCTCGACCGCATCCCGGCCGACTCGATGCTGCGCAGCAGCGCACCGTTCCTCATCATCCAGGGCGGCCGGGACAGCTCATCGCCAGTGGCCGCGGCCCGCGCCACCGCCGACCGCTTCGCGGCGTCCGGCAAATGCAACCTGACCTACTGGGAGTTCCCGGCGTTCGACCATGGGATGCAGGCGCCGGACGGGACGTCGCACCTGGCGTCGGTCGCCGCCGCAGCAGCCGGCTGGGTCAGCAGCAGTTCCCGCGATACGGAGAGCTGCTGACCCTCCACCGCAGCCTCGCATCAGCTCCCGCGTTCGGCCAGGGCGGCACGAAGCTTTTCGGCCTCGGCAATCACCTCGGCCGGCATCGCGCCCTTGAAGTCGTCGATCTCGGAGACTCGCCGCACCTGAATGCTCGCGCCCTCGATCCGCGGCATCCGCGCGGCCCATTCGAGCGCATCGGCCTTCGACGCCGTCTCGATGATCCAGAAGCCGCCGACCAGTTCCTTGGCCTCGGTGAATGGTCCATCCACGACTCGGCGCCGGCCTTTGCTGAAGGTGAGCTGCGCATCGTGCCGGGTGTTCGAAAGCCCTTCCACCGCCCTGAGGACGCCGGCGTCGAACAGCGCCCTGTTGTACTGGCCCATGGCCGCGAACAGCTCCGGGGTCGGCGTCTGCTGTTCCATGCCGGGATCGTTGTTCAGGATGATCATGTAGCGCATCGGCCGGTTCACCTCGATTCCAGGCAGATCGTGGTTGATGAAAGCCTTGGGCTATGCCGCCGGAACTCATGGGCCAGCACGCCCATGATGAGATCGTCGCGCCAGGCGCCATCGAGGAACACCGTCTCGCGCTCGCGCCCCTCGAGCTGAAAGCCGCACTTTTCGTAGCAGCGAATGGCTCTGCCATTGTCGGCGAGGACGCGCACCGAGACGCGATGCAGCCCGAGTGTGTCGAAGCCATAGGCGAGCACCCGGCGCGCCGCCTCGGTGCCGATGCCGCGCCCCTGCTGTTCGAGCTGCAGCAGGCCGATCCCCAGGGAGGCGCGCTTGTCGACCAGGTTCACCCGATCGAGCCGGATGACGCCAAGCAGCGACCGGCCCTCGATGATCCAGGCGTAGGGGTGCTCGATCAGGGCGTTGACCCAGCGCTCCGCATCCGCCCGGTCGAAGGGAGCGCCATCCGGCTGCACGCCATAGAGGCGAAGATTCTCGTCGGGTTCGGGCCCCAGGGCGAGGCGCGACGCCACGTCGGCCGCGGTGGCGGGCCGCATCGTCAGGTTCGGTGAGACGAGGACTGGCGGCATCGGGTTTCTCTCGACATGCAGCAAGTCCTGCTACACTTGCGGGCTCGCTGCAACCCGCGGTCAGGAAATCCGCCGATAGCCGCCGCGGACGCCGCCCGGGCTCAGCACCACCTGCCAGAGCTGGATGTTGCGGGCCCGGAACATGGCGGCGAACACCTGCAGGTAGAAGCGCCACATGCGCCAGAAGCGATCGCCGTACCTGTCGCGCAGGCTCGGCCAGGCGGCATCGAAATTGGCCCACCAGGCCATCAGCGTCCTGTCGTAGTCGGCGCCGAAATTGTGCCAGTCCTCGATCACGAACACCCGCTCGCTGGCAGCGGCGATCTGCTTGATCGAGGGCAGCATGCCATTGGGGAAGATGTATTTCTCGGTCCACGGGTCGCCGTGGGTGGAGGAGAAATTGTTGCCGATGGTGTGGAGCAGGAACAGCCCGTCGGGCTTGAGCAGCGAGCGGACCTTGTTGAGGTAGGCGGCATAATTCTTGTAGCCGACATGCTCGAACATGCCGATCGAGATGACGCGGTCGAACTGGCCTTCGAGCGCCATATAGTCCATCAGCCGGGTCTCGATCGGCAGGCTGCCCTTGGTCGCCTCGGCATAGGCGGCCTGCTCCTTCGAGATGGTGATGCCGACGCCCTCAACGCCATAGCGTTCGGCGGCGAACTTGAGGAACCCACCCCAACCCGAGCCGATATCGAGGATCTTCATGCCTGGCTCGAGCCCGACCTTGCGACAGATCAGATCGAGCTTGGCTTCCTGGGCGGCATCGAGCGTCGTCGCCTCGGCCCAGTAGCCGCACGAGTACATCATCCGCTTGTCGAGCATGGCCGCATAGAGATCGTTGCCGATGTCGTAGTGCCGCTCCCCCACTTCGGTGACGCGGGCGCGCTGCAGGTTGAGCAGCTTGCCGCGCACAAAACTCAGCGCCAGACCGATGTCGGGCTTCAGGTGCGCGTAGATGTCGTACTCGAGCAGCTTGTAGATGAACTGGTCGAGCGCATCGGTGTCGAACCAGCCATCCATATAGGCTTCGCCGAAGCCGAGCGTGCCGTGACTCAGGGCGCGGGCCCACAAGCGGTCATCATGCACGGTGACATCGAAGGGCCGGCTGCCGCCCAGTTCGATGCCTGCGTCTTTCAGGATGGAGGTGAAGTAGGACTTTGGCCCGGCGCTCATCGCGGAACCTCAATTAATTATGATCCTAATGAATTCTAGCGCCACTCCGATAGCCGGACAAGCCCCGGCAACGCCGTGCTGCCATTCGCTTTTCTGGGTTGCAGATTTGACGGCGCAGCCGTTGTCAGCGAGCGAAGGCGGCGAACGGGTTGGTGACGGTCAGCAAGCGGATGGTGTCCGCATCGACCCCCTTGGCCTGGAGCAGCGGCAGCATCACGTCGCTGAGGTGGGTGTAGGGCGTCGGCGTGCCGCCGCCGGGAATGGCGGGATCGTACCAGCCGCGGTCGTGGCTGAGCAGCAGCTGCGAGCCGAGGTCGGCATCGAGCGCGCGGAGGATCAGCTCGCTCACCGCCGCATCCGGCGCGCGCCCGACATGGTCGTATTCGATCCAGGCGCCGCGCTGCGCCACGGCGATGTTGAGGCCGAAATCGTGCTCCTCCTGGGTGTGGATCGAAATGAAGCGGTCGGCGCGATAGCCCTCGGCCTCGATGATGTCGAGCTGATCCATCACCACTCGCCCCCTGATGGTGTGGCTGCCGATCACCGCTCCGGTGCGCTGGGCCGCCCGTGCCGCCGCCCGGAGGATCTTTGCCTCGAGCGGGGTGATCCCGTCGTCGCCCGCCGACACCTTGATCCACGCCGCCTTCACCCCGGTATCGCCGACGCCCTCGCTGAGGTCGCGATACATCCGGACCTCGAGTTCGGCTTCAGTGGCGTCCCGCACCCAATTGGGAATCCATGGTTCGCGATAGTTGCCGGTGGGAACGACGATCGGAAAGCCGGTCGCCCGGCTGACCGCCAGGTCGATATCGACCCGCAGACCGACGCCACCGGTCGAGCACTCGACCAGGGCGGTGATGCCGCGCGCCTTGATCGCCTCGATCTCGGGCGCCATGACCCGCACCACTTCGGCGGGGTCGGCCTGGGCATAGCCGGGCTGGTCGGGGGTCCTGAGATCCACGAACACGTGCTCGTGCGGCAGGATCATGCCCAGCTCGTCGGCGCGCTTCGGGCCGAGGGTCGTATGCAGCAGTTTCATGGATGGTCTCCTCGACGCCGAACATCCCCGAGTTCGGCGCCGAAGGCAAACCGTCAGGGCGTCTCGGCATCGCCGGGCACGAACTTCAGCAGGTCGCCGGGCTCGCATTTGAGATAGATGCAGATCGCTTCCAGAGTATCGAAGCGCATACCCTTCACCTTGCCCTGCCGCAGCAGCGACAGATTGGCTTCCGTGATGCCGACAAACTCCGCCAGATCCTTGGACTTGATGCCGCGTTCGGCCAGCAGCACGGCGAGGTTGACCTTGATCGGCATCAGACGAACTGCGCGTTTTCTTCGGCGATGGCGGCGGCCTCGGCCAGCGCCCAGGCGAACAGGGTCAGCACGGCACCGACGAGCAGCATCAGCAGCATGTCGGAGCTCACCGAAATGGCCACCTGCTTCTGCCCGGCCGGGGCGTTCCAGCTCAGCACCACGCTCAGCAACGCGCCGGAGGCCAACTTGAGCAGGGTGCAGCCGAACACGCCGACAGCGAAGTCACGCATGCCGGTTGCAGCGACCAGTCCGAACGCCCTGCCCTGCCGGAAGGCCTCGAGCGCCGATGCCAGCCGCACCAACCCCCAGCTGAGCGGCAATACCGGCAGCACCGCCAGGGCGGTGGCAAGCAGACGCTGGCCTGGCCCGAACTCGGCAAGCCATACGGAGGGAATCAGCGCGGCGCCCGCCAGGGTCTCGGCGGGCGCAAAACCCCAATAGGTCAGGCCGGCCAATGGGAGTGCCACCGCGATGACCAGGGCTGCAACCCGCGTCACTTGGCTCAATATCGCTGTCCGCTTGCGGCGGTTCGCGTCGGAAACGGCTGTCGTCATCTCGGGCTCCTTTGCACCACCATGCAATCCATACAGCAAGAAATTATTGTTGCGCAATAAGAAATAGCTGTTTAACAAGCTCAACGTTCGCTTTTCAACAGGAGCCTTCCAATGCCTCTTATCCGTTCGTCACTCATCGCGCTGTTGCTTGTGGCCCTCGCAGCACCAGCAATCGCGGCTACCGCCAGCACATCGAAGGGGCAGATTTCGGTCGCCCAGGTGATGCAGATGCTCGATCGCGCCGACACCGACAAGCAGGCCGGCCAGTTGCTGTATGCCTATCTCGGCGGCGTGGGCGAGTCGGCGGGCGTGCTGCTCAACGCCACCGACGCCAAGGGCAAGCCCTACGTGACCTGTTCGAAGCCGCTGGCGCTCGATGCCGGCCTGGTGCGTGACGTGCTGGCCAATGGTGCGCCCAACACCAGAAGCTGGGGCGAAACCGCGGCGACGCCCTTGCTCATCGATGCCCTGGTCAGCCTCGCCGGCTGCCGGTGAGAAAAAGGAGGCGGCAGTCACCTGCCGCCTCGCTTCCGTTCCACCTGTCGGGCTCCAGTCCCAGTGGCGGAGGCCCGGTAGTCGCTCGCGAGTACGCAATCGACCGATGCCCCATTTTGCGCAAGAAATGGTATGACTCGCTCGCCATATTCGGGCGCCCGTTAACGACAGCAAGGCAAATGATACCACGCTCGTCTCGCCGTCATTTCCGGAGCACCCGATGACCGTCGCCAGCCGCATCATGCGCAAGCTGGCGCAGAACAACCACCTCGCCAACCACCGGCTGCTGACGGCGTGCTTCTCGTTGCAGCCGGGCGAATTCGAAGCCAAGCGGGTAAGCTTTTTTCCCTCGCTCAAGGCGACGCTCAACCACATCGTGACCATCGACTGGTTCTATGTCGACGCGCTGGAAGGCGGCACGCTCGGGCCGCGCGCCTGGGATCCGGAAGAGCCCTTTGATGCCATCGCGCCGCTGGCCGAGGCGCAGTTCGCGGTCGACCGACGCCTGCTGGCCTTCTGCACCGACCTGACCGACGCACGCCTTGCCGCCCAGACGCGCGTCCATCGCACCAACCGCATCCAGGTCGAGCGCACCGACGACCTGCTGCTGCACCTGTTCATGCATCAGACCCACCATCGCGGCCAGGTGCATGCCATGCTGGCCGGCAGTTCGGTGCAACCACCCCAGCTCGACGAGTTCCTCACCGCCAGCGATTTCCGGGATCGAGCCGAGGACATGGCGGCGCTCGGCTGGAGCGAAGCCGAACTCGGGGCCTAGCGATGGCGCGGCAGAGCGGCGAACTGGTGCAGTGGAACGACGAGCGCGGTTTCGGTTTCATTGCCGGCGACGATGGTGGCCGCCACTTCGTCCATATCAGCGATATCGGCCGGATCGCCACGCGGCCCCGCGCCGGTGACCGTGTGTCATTCACGCTCGGGCGTGGCGCTGACGGACGGGCGGCGGCAAAGGAGGTAAAGATCGCCGGCGCCAACCCGATCAATGTCGGGGCGAGGCGCCGTGGGGCAGCAATGCCTGCCGCGCCGCAGATCGGCGTGCGAGGCCTGACAGCCGGCATTATCGTCCTGCTCGCGCTCGCCGATTATCTGATCGGACGGGCGCCGGTCTGGCTGCCCTTTGCCTACCTGGTGCTCGGAGTGACCAGTATCGCGGTCTACTGGTTCGACAAGCGGGCGGCGGAAGCGGACCGCTGGCGGGTCACGGAAAAGAGCCTTCACCTCATCGACGCCGTCGGCGGCATTGCCGGGGGGCTCGTCGCGCAGCAGCTGCTGCGCCACAAGACCAGCAAGCAGAGTTTTGTCGCGGTGACCGTGCTGATCGCCCTCGCGCACCTGGCGGCGCTGGCGAGCCTCGGCCTCGGGTGGTGGAGCTTCGCTCAGGCATCGTAAGGATTGACCGTCGCAGGGTCCGCAATTACTAAAGTCATGACTTAAGTGAGACATGCCATGGACGACTTTGCGACCGCTCGCGACCACCGCTTCGACATCGTCACCAGCCGGGTGCTGAATGCGCCGCCGGCGGCCGTGTTCGCGGCCTTCGCCGATCCGCAGGTGCTGGCGACCTGGTGGGGTCCCAGGGGGTTCCGCGATACCATCCATGCCTTCGACTTCCGGGTGGGCGGTATCTGGCGGCACACGCTGCACAATCCCGATGGGCACGAGCACGAGAACGAAGCGCGCTTCACCGTTATCGAACCCGGATCAAGGATCGAATACGACCACAACTCCGGCAAGCATTTCACTCTCAGCTTCCGGCCGGCGCCCGGCGGCAAGACCTTGTTCTCGCTGGGCATGACGTTCGAGAGCGCCGAGGCGCAACGCGCCGCGCGCGAACTGGTCAGCCGCTCGAACGACGAGAACATCGACCGGCTGGCGGCGGTGCTGAGGACCTAGGGCGGGCCGGCCTGCTCCCCTCCCCCTTGAGGGGAGGGGTGGGGGGTGGGGGTCCATCGGTGATCACCGCACCACCCCCTCCCTCAATCCCTCCCCTCAAGGGGAGGGAGGCCGGCGGCCGGTGAGCGGGTCCAGATCGAGCCCACCACCGGCCGGCACACGCGCTTCAGATCAGCTTTCCGAAGAACGTCCGGATGTCCTCGACCAGCAGGTCAGGCACGTCGGTGGCAGCGAAGTGGCCACCCCTCGGCATCTCGGTCCAGTGCACGATGTTGTTGGCCCGTTCGGCGAAACTCCGCACCGAACGGAAATCCCACGGGAACACCGCGACGCCGGTCGGGATGTCGTTGCGCGCCTCGCGATAGCCCGAACCGGAGCGCGCATCCTCGAGATAGATATTGGCGGCGGAGCCGCCGGAGGCGGTGAACCAGTAGATCGAAACATGGGCCAGGTAGCGGTCGCGATCGACATAGTTCACCCCTTCTCCCTCGAAGCCGAAGAACAGCTCGGTGTTCCAGGCGAGCTGGCCGACGGGCGAATCGACGAGGCCGTAGCCCAGGGTGCCAGGGCGCTTGGACTGGATATCCTGGTAGCCATTGTACTTGGTGAACTTCTCGAGGTTGGCGACGCCTTCCTGCTCGAAGGGCGTCAGCCTCTCCATCTCGCCGGGCTCGCCCTGGGGGAAGGCGAAGATCTGCTGCAGATGGGTGCCGACGAGACCCTCGGGCGCGAGGGTGCCGAGCTCCTTGCCGACGAGCGAGCCGACATCGCCGCCTTGCGCGCCGTAGCGGGTATAGCCGAGCTGCCGCATCAGCATGTCCCAGGTCCTCGCCACCCGGGCGGTATCCCAGCCCGGCGCGGCCAGCGGCGTCGACCAGCCGTAGCCGGGCAGCGAGGGGATGACGAGGTCGAAAGCCAGCGCCGGATCGAGCCCGTGCGCGCGCGGATCGCTCAGCGGCCCGATCACCTCGAAGAACTCGAGCACACTCGAAGGCCAGCCATGGGTGAGGATCAGCGGAAAGGCGTTGGGCTCTTTGGACCTGATATGGAGGAAGTGAATGGTCTGCCCGTCGATCTCGGTCAGGAATTGCGGATGGGCGTTGAGCCGAGCCTCCCAGGCGCGCCAGTCGAACTTGTTGAGCCATTGCTCGGCCAGCTCGCTGATGAAGCCGACCGGCTGACCGCGGCTCCAGTCGGTGCTCGTGGGATGCGGCCAGCGCGCCATGGTCAGGCGCTCCTTCAGATCGGCGATCGCATCGTCGGACACCTGGACCTTGAAAGGGGTGATGCTCATTTTCGTCTGCTCCGGTTGCGTGGAGAAGCCGGGGCGCCGAGATCGGTCCTTTGGCTTCTCTGCCCGCGTCGGACCCCATGGCCCGGCGTCTGCGCAGACCCTGCGCCCAGCCTGCTGACAGGACGTGGCAGGAGACTGGGCAGCCCGCGAGCAGGTGCGGGCGGCCGCCTCGCCAGATGGTCCCGCGTGGGGAGCCCCCTCACCTCTCCCCCGAGGGAGAGTGAACGGTGTGGGCGCTCAGGTTCAGCCCGGCTGGCTGGCCCAGGCCGGATGCTGCCGCGCCCATTCCTCACGCCATTCCTTGGCCAGTTGCAGGCGGCGCCGGCCATAGCGCTGGTCGGTTTCCGCGGCCGAGATGATGCGGTCGGTGCGGAAATTGCGGAAGGCTTCACGCATGCAGCACCAGCCGGCGACGATCTGCTTCCCCTCGTAATAGGCGAGCTGCACCGGCCAGATATCGCGCTCGGACGGTTTGCCGCTCTCGTCGGCGTACTCGATATGCAGCGCCTTCTCGCTGCGCATGGCGGCGCGCACCAGGCCCAGCACCGGGGTCGGCTCCTGCGGTCCGCGCATCAGCACCGGCCACAGGCCGGTATCCTTGATCCGGTCGCGCAGGTCGTCGGGGGACGCCGTGGCGATCTTGGCAAGCGCGTTCCTGGCGGCGCCGGCGAGCCCGGCATCGGGCTGCGCCTCGACCCAGCGGCCGCCCAGCACCAGCGCCTCGAGTTCCTCGGGCGTGAACATCAGCGGCGGCAGGAAGAAACCCGGCCTCAGCATATAGCCCACCCCGGCCTCGCCATCGATCGGCGCGCCCAGCCCGATGAGCGTCTGCACGTCCCGATAGAGGGTGCGGACTGAAACGCCCTGCTCCTCGGCCAGCGCCGCGGCGGTGACCGGGCGGCGGTGACGGCGCAGGGCGTCCATGACGGAAAACAGGCGTTCGGTCTTGTCCAAGCAAGCATCTCCTCGGTCCTTCGTTTTAGACTGCCTCACCTTTCGGGGCCATTGCTGCCAGAGCGGCGCGCTTTCGTTTCCCCGTGCAAGAACGAAGCGAAGGCGGCAGGCGAGCTCGCCGCGCTCTCCGAACATTCCAAGGTACCGGGGAAATCCGGCCTGCTGCTGCTCGAGAAGCGCGGCCGCTTCTGGTTCTACCGTAGCAACGCGAGGGTGGTGGAATGGGCGGCGAAAGAGGTAGCTGAACTCACTGAAACGTCCCCTCCCAGCCTCCCCCAAGGGGGAGGTGCCCCCCTGGTGTTTTTGGCACCATCGAAGACAGCGCCCCCACTCTTCACCTCCCCCTTCATGCGGGACGCCGGGAGGGACCGTCTCTATCGGTCAGCCTCCGATGGAAACGATCTCCCGATGGAACGCCCGGATGTCGGCGGCCAGCACGTCGGGGACTTCCAGCGCCGGAAAGTGCCCGCCCTGCCGCGCCTCGTTCCAGTGGACGAGGTTCTGGAGGTTCCTTTCGCCCCAGGCGCGCGGCGCGGGCAGGTCGCTTTCGGCGGGGACCAGCACGCCTTGCAGCACGTCGTGCGTGGGCATCGGCGCGAGCAGTTCCTGGTCGGCGAAGGCTTCCTTGTAGAGCCGGACCGAGGAACCGATGGTTTCGGTGAACCAATAGACCGAGAGCAGCGTCGCCAGCGTCTCGAACGGGAAGACGCTCTCGACATCGCCGCCGGTATCGCCCCAGTGATGGAACTTCTCGATGATCCAAGCTGCAAGCCCGGCGGGCGAATCGTTGAGTCCCACCGCCAGCGAGGTCGGCTTGGTGCCGTGCAGCAGCGCATAGGCGCCCTCGACGAAACTGGAATGGTCGACCCGCCTGAAGTACTCGACTTCCTCGGCCGTCGGCTCAGGCGGCCGCGGATACCCTGAAAACACGTTGCAGTAGTGTGCGCCGAGCAGGCGCTCCGGGTAGTGACGCACCAGCCCCAGCACGGCGCCGCCGCCGAGATCCGAGCCCGACACGAGGAAACGGGAATGGCCGAGTTGCTGCATGAGTTTGGCCCAGAGATGCCCGATCTGCGTCAGGTTCATGCCCTTCCTGGTCGGCCGGCTGGAAAAGCCGTAGCCGGGCAGGGAGGGGATGATCACGTCGAACGATCCCCCATCGACCTCGGCGGTCAGCCGGTCGACCAGCGGCAGCAGCTCGACGAAATTGCTTGGCCAGCCATTGGCCAGCAGCACCGGCACGGGGTTGGCGCCCTTGCCGCGCACATGGACGAAATGCACCATCTCGCCGTCGACCATGGCGGTGAACTGCGGATAGCGGTTCAGGCGCGCCTCAGCCGCCCGCCAGTCGAACGCATTACCCCAGTACGCGACGAAGCGGCGCAAGAAGGGCACGCTGGTGCCGTAGTCCCAGCCGGCATCCTCGACTTCGTCCGGGAAGCGCGCGTGTTGCAGCCGGCTTTTGAGCGCAACGATCTCCGCGTCGGCAATGGCGATGGTGAAAGGGGTCATGCACTCGTCTCCACGTTGGTACGCGGAGAGCAATGCGCCGGGCCTGCTGACAGAGGCTGTCAGCAGGATCTGGAGCGGTCCCCCGGAAGAGTTGCGCAGCACGGCGACGTGATCGCGGCATCGGGCTGATATCCGGCGGCTGCTGGCCGGCACCGAGCCTCGGCTGGGGCAACGCCTTAGGTCAGCCCTTCGCCAGCGCCGTGCCCTTGTCTGCCAAGCCGGCGAACACCCTCCAGTTGCGCTGCGTCATGCGGGCGCCGAGCGCCTTTTCGATCTGCAGTTTCGAGGTGCTGATGCCCTTCGGGTAGGCGACGATCAGGTGGGCGCCGACCATGGCCAGCTGTTCCGGACCGGCCCAATCGCGCAGCGGCGCCCAGTCGAGCGCCTGGTGGAAAGTGCAGACGCCAAGCTCGTGCGGACGCTCGGCGGCCACCTCTGGAAAGGGGTCGGCCTCAACCACCGTGGCCATGTCCCGGGGCCTTACGACGAACACCTCGTTGGCCGGGCCGAGCCCGAAACCGTCGACTGCCCTCTGCACGAGCTTGCGCACCTGGGTCATCGTGTGGCTGGCGCGAAGGATGAGGTTGCCGGTGTTGCCGACGGTCGAAACGTCGTCCAGCCCGGCGGCGGCGCAGGCATCGCGTAGCGCCGCCATCTTCATCTTGGCATGCGTCACCGGACCGATGGCGCGGATCAGGGCGACATAGGCCGCCATCAGGCGATCTCGATATCGACGCGATGGCTGTAATCGCGCTCCGGGCCGTAGATGGTCGAAGGGAAATGCGGGTGGTTCACAGCGTCGGGCAGATCCTGGTCCTCGAGGCAGAAGCCGCAATGGTGGCCGTAGTGCTTGCCCTCGGCGGAGACGTCGGTGGTCACCGAGTTGTAGACCTGCAGGCCCGGCCGATCAGTATAGAGCTTCAGCGTCAGGAGCTTGTCGGGGCCGGTGACCACCGCCACCGGATCCTCGAAACGGCGGTCGGTGTTGAGCACGACGTTGCCGTCATAGTCGATCGGCTTGCCCTCGGCGTCGCGCATGGTGCGGCCCTGACGAAAATCCCAGATGGTGCCGTCGACCGGCAGGATGGCGCCGGTCGGGATCAGCGGGCCGCCGAGTTCGGTATAAGCCGCGGCATCGATCTTGAAGGTGTGGTCGAGCACATCGGGGCCGGTGCCGAGGTTGAAGTACTGGTGCTGCACCACGTTGATCGGCGTGCGGCGATCGGCCTTGGCGCCGAGATCGAGCCGCAGGCGGTTGCCGGTCAGGGTATAGGTGGCGCTGAACCTGACATTGCCCGGGAAGCCCATGGCGCCATCGGGCGAATCGAGGGTGAAGCGCACCGCGTTATTGGCGCTGTCCGCCTCGCCATCCCAGACCAGGCGGCCGATGCCCTCGGGGCCGCCATGCAGGGTGTGGGTAACGAAATTGCTGGCGAGGTTGTAGGTCTCGCCATCGAGGGTGAACTGCGCATTCCTGATGCGGTTGGCGACGCGCCCCGCGAGCGAACCGAAATACGGCGAATGGGCCGGATAGCTGTCGAACTTGTCGTAGCCGAGCACCACCGAGCGCAGGCCGCCCGCCACCGGCACGCGCCAATCGCGCACCAGCACGCCCCAGGAGATGATATCGACTTCGACCCCGGTGTCGCTCCGAAGCTTGAACTGTTCGACCCGCTTACCATTGAAGCTGCCGAACTCTTCCACCGCGACGCTCATTGCCGTTATCTCCTCTTTCGTGCGACGGGTTGATAGCCGCAATCGGCAAGAAGCGGAAGCCGGAGAGGGGGAGGAGATGGACGAAGTGAAGCGCCGCGCCACGGTGCACGACGTCGCGCGAGAGGCCGGCGTGTCGCTGGCGACGGTCGACCGCGTCCTCAACGGTCGTCCGGGCGTGCGCACCGAAACCGCCGACAAGGTGGCCGAGGCGATCAAGGCGCTGGATTTCCGCCGCGACCTGTCGGCGTCGCTCCTGGCCCGCGCCCGCGACCTCGGCGTCACCTTCCTGATCCCGGACGGTCGCAACCAGTTCATGCTGGCGCTGGTCGACGCGATTGCCCGGCGGGCCCGCACCACCAAGGGCGAGCGCATCTCGATCACCACCGAACTGGTGCATGCGTTCGACGCGGCCGCGCTGGCCAGCGCGTTGAGCAGCCTCGACCCCAAGAGCTGCGACTGCGCCGTGGTGGTCGCCACCGAAGACGACAAGGTGCGGCGCGCCATCGACCAGGCGTCGCGCCGTGGCATCGCCGTGGTGACGCTGGTTTCCGACCTGCCCGGTTCGGCCCGCCGGCACTTCGTGGGCATCGACAACGTGGCCGCAGGGCGCACCGCGGCGTCGCTGATCGGCCGCTTCTGTCCCGCCGGCGGGATTGGGCTCATCGCCGGCTCGCTCAGCCTCGCCGACCATCACCAGCGCCGCGAGGGGTTCGAGGCGGTGCTCGGGGCCGAGTTCCCCCAGCACCGGATCGTCGGCCCACTGGAGGGGTTCGACGACGACGCCAAGACCGAGGCGGCGGCGATCGAACTGCTGAGCCAGCCGCTCAGCGGCATCTACAACATGGGCGGCGGCTATGCCGGCCTGCTGCGCGCGCTGGAGCGCACCGGCAAGACCGGCAAGGTGCGCGTGGTGGCGCATGAACTGACCGAAGCGACGCGGGCCGGGCTCGCCAGCGGTGCCATCGACGTGGTGATCGACCAGAACCCGGATGGCGAAATCGCCGCCGCTCTCGCGGTCGCCCGCGCGCTGGCCCTGGGGCAGGATGCGGAGCGCCGACCGGCCCCCATTGAAATCGGCCTCTATCTGCGCGACAATCTCCCCAGAGGGTAATCCATCATAACGACGCCCCGGGGGAGGACTACGGCATGTTGCTACTGCTCGGTCTTGAGGTACGTGCCTCATGACCTATCTCGGCATCGATATCGGCACATCCGGCGTCAAGGCGCTGCTCATCGACCGGGCCGGCCAACCGCTCGGCGAAGCCACCGCCAAGGCGGTCGAGCCCACCCGGCCGCATCCCGGTTGGTCGGAGCAGAACCCCAGGGACTGGTGGAACGCGACGCTCGAAGCGATCGACAAACTGTCGAAGTCGCATCCGGCGGAGCTGGCCAAGGTGCGCGGCATCGGGCTTTCCGGCCACATGCATGGTGCGACGCTGCTCGACCGCAACGACGAGGTGCTGCGACCCTCTATCCTGTGGAATGACGGGCGCTCGGCGGCGGAGTGCGCAGAGATGGAAGCCGCGCTGCCGAGCCTGCGCGACATCGCCGGCAATATCGCCATGCCGGGATTCACCGCGCCAAAGATCGCCTGGGTGCGCAAGCACGAGCCGGAGATCTACGGCCGGATCGCCAAGGTGCTGCTGCCCAAGGCGTATATCCGGCTGCTGCTGACCGGCGAGCATATCGAAGAGATGTCCGACGCCTCGGGCACGCTGTGGCTCGATGTCGGCAAGCGCGACTGGTCTGATGAGCTGCTGGCGCTGACCGGGCTCAACCGTTCGCACATGCCGCGGCTGGTCGAGGGTTCGGCCGCCTCGGCCCCGCTGAAGAGCGAATTCGCCAGCCGCTGGGGCATGTCGGGGGATGTGGTGGTCGCCGGCGGCGCCGGCGACAATGCGGCCGCAGCCTGCGGCATCGGCGCGATCAAGCCGGGCGAGGGCTTCGTGTCGCTCGGCACGTCGGGCGTGCTGTTCGTTTCGAACGACCGCTTCCGCCCCAATACCCGGGGCGCTGTGCACGCCTTCTGCCATGCTATTCCGGAGACCTGGCACCAGATGGGGGTGATCCTGTCGGCCACCGACAGCCTCAACTGGCTGGCCAAGATCACCGGCCAGGATCCGGCCAAACTCGCCGGCGCCGCCGAGGCCGGCTTCAAGGGCCCGGGCGAGGAGATCTTCCTGCCCTACCTGTCAGGTGAGCGCACCCCGCACAACAATGCGGCGGCGCGCGGCAGCTTTACCGGCCTCAGCCATTCCACCGACGCGGCCCTCCTGGCCCAGGCGGTGATGGAAGGGGTCGCCTTCGCCTTCCGCGACTGCCAGCGGGTGCTGCAGGACGCCGGCACCGAAATGGGCCAGCTGCTCGCCGTCGGCGGCGGGTCGAAATCCGAACTGTGGCTCAAACTGATCGCCACCAATCTCGATACCGAGATCGCACTGCCCGAGGACGGCGATTTCGGCGGCGCGCTGGGCGTCGCCCGGCTCGGCCTCTGCGCCGCGGAAGGCGCCGATCCCGCCGAGATCATGACCATGCCGGCGATCAAGCGGGTGATCAAACCCGAGCCGGCGCTCAAGTCTGCCTATTCGGAACAATATGCGCGCTACCGCGCCCTTTACCCTGCCATCGAGGAGGCCCGTAAGTGACTGATTTCTTCAAGGGACTGCAGCCCGTCAAGTTCGAAGGACCGACGTCCAGCAACCCGCTCGCCTATCGGTTCTACAACAAGGACGAACTGGTGCTGGGCAAGCGGATGGAAGATCACATCCGGCCGGCAATTGCCTATTGGCATACCTTCGCCTGGGAAGGCGGCGATCCGTTCGGCGGCCGCACCTTCGACCGGCCCTGGTACGACAAAGGCCTCGAGGGCGCCAAGCTCAAGGCGGATGTCGCCTTCGAGCTGTTCGACCTGCTGGATGCGCCGTTCTTCTGCTTCCATGACGCCGATGTCGCTCCCGAGGGGGCGACGCTGAAGGAAAGCAACAAGAACCTTCGCACCATCACCGACATCTTCGCCAAGAAGATGCAGAGCTCGCGCACCAGGCTGCTCTGGGGCACGGCGAACCTGTTCAGCAACCGCCGCTACATGGCCGGCGCCGCCACCAATCCCGACCCCAATGTGTTCGCCTATGCCGCCGGGCAGGTGAAGGAAATGCTGGAGATCACCCATGAACTGGGTGGCGCCAACTACGTGCTGTGGGGTGGCCGCGAGGGCTACGAGACGCTGCTCAACACCCGCATCAAGCAGGAGCAGGACCAGGCGGCGCGCTTCCTGTCGCTGGTCATCGACCACGCCAAGAAGATCGGTTTCAAGGGACAGCTGCTGATCGAGCCCAAGCCGCAGGAGCCGACCAAGCACCAGTACGACTACGACGTGTCAACAGTCTACGGCTTCCTCAAGACCTACGGTCTCGAAAAGGAGGTCAAGGTCAACATCGAAGTCGGCCATGCCTTCCTCGCCGGCCACAGCTTCGAGCATGAGCTGGCGGTCGCTGGCGGGCTCGGCATCCTCGGCTCGGTCGATGCCAACCGCAACGACCTGCAGTCGGGCTGGGATACCGACCAGTTCCCCAACAATCCGGGCGAAATGGCGCTGGCCTTCTACCAGATCCTCAAGGCCGGCGGGCTGGGCAAAGGCGGCTTCAACTTCGACGCCAAGGTGCGGCGCCAGTCGATCGAACCGGTCGACCTGCTCTATGGCCATATCGGCGGCCTCGACGTGCTGGCCCGCGGCCTCAAGGCGGCGGCGGCGATGATCGAGGACGGCACCTTCGACAAGGCGCTGGACGCGCGCTACGCCGGCTGGAACGAGAAGGGCGCCGCCGCGATGCTGAAGGGCGAGCGCACGCTGGCCGAGATCGCCCAGTGGGTGGAGGCCGAAAACATCAACCCCGAACCGCGCTCGGGACAGCAGGAATACCTGGAAAACCTGGTCAACCGCTTCGTGTGAGCCACCGCTTCACCCTCCCCCTCGCGGGGAGGGTGGCGCAGCTCGGGAGCGCCAGCAACCTGGCGAAGCCAGGGTGGGGGGGCCCCACGCTTCGTTGTCCACCGCACACCCCCACCCAGCTGCGCTAGGCCTCTGGCCAAGCTTCGCTACCTCCCCCGTCAAAGGGGGAGGTGATCCCGACTGAACCATCGAGTACCAGCATGCCCACCATCCGCAATCCTATCCTCCCCGGCTTCAACCCCGATCCCTCGATCCTCCGAGTCGGCGACGACTACTACATCGCCACCTCCACCTTCGAGTGGTACCCGGGGGTGCAGATCCATCACTCGAAGGATCTCGCCAACTGGGAGCTGGTGACCCGGCCACTGACCCGCAAGTCGCAGCTCGATATGCGCGGCGATCCGGATTCGTGCGGCATCTGGGCGCCCTGCCTGTCGCATGACGGCGAGCAGTTCTTCCTCATCTACACCGACGTGAAGCGCAAGGACGGCTCGTTCAAGGACGCGCACAATTATCTCGTCACCGCGCCCAGCATCGAGGGACCCTGGTCCGATCCGGTCTACATGAACTCCTCGGGGTTCGACCCGTCGCTGTTCCACGACGACGACGGCCGGAAGTGGTTCGTCAACATGCTATGGGACCATAGGACCCGCCCCCTGCTGTTTGCCGGCATCGCGCTACAGGAATACGACCACGCACAGAAGAAGCTCGTCGGGCCGATCAAGAACATCTACCAGGGGACCGACCTGAAGCTGGTCGAAGGCCCGCACCTCTACAAGCGTAACGGCAAGGACGGACGGCCCTGGTACTACCTGCTGACCGCCGAGGGCGGCACCGGCTACGAACACGCCGTCACCTTCGCGCGCTCGCGCCAGATCGATGGACCGTACGAGACCCATCCGCAAAAGCACATCCTCACCGCCAAGGATGCGCCGCTCAACCCGGTGCAACGGGCCGGGCACGGCGACATCGTCGAGACGGCCGACGGCAAGACCTTCCTCGTCCACCTGATGGGGCGCCCCACCACCCAGAAACGCCGCTGCGTGCTCGGCCGCGAGACCGGCATCCAGGAAGCCTATTGGGGCGCCGACGACTGGCTGTGGGTGAAGAACGGCCCCGTTCCCTCGCTCGAGGTGGAGATCCCCGGCACCCGCGACGACAGCGGCTACTGGGCCGAGCAACGCTACCGTTTCGATACGCTGCACCCCGATTTCCAGTGGCTCAGGACGCCCGAGACCGAGCGCATCTTCTCGGTCGGCGACAACCAGCTGACGCTGTTCGGGCGCGAGTCGATCGGCAGCTGGTTCGAGCAGGCGCTGGTGGCGCGCCGGCAGACGCATTTCTCCTACGACGCCGAGGTGACGCTCGATTTCGCCCCCGTCGACGAGCGGCAATTTGCTGGCATAACGGGCTATTACGGTCGCTACAATTTCCACTATCTCACCGTCACCGCGCATTCCGACGGCAAGCGTGAGCTGTTGATCATGAGCTCGCTCGCCAGCCACCCGGATGGCAAGCTCAGCTACCCGGCGGCGCCGGTGCCGCTGCCGCAGGAGGGGCCCGTGCGGTTGAAGATCGAGATCCGCGGGCCGAAGCTGCAGTTCTTCTATGCCGCCGGGGACGCCAGGGCCGCCGGCAACTGGCAGCCGGTCGGCGGCACGCTCGACGCCTCGATCCTCTCGGACGAATGCGGCGGGCACGCCGAGCACGGCAGTTTTACCGGCGCCTTTGTCGGCATGGCGGCGTCGGATCTCAACGGCACGGCGAAGCCGGCGGTGTTTTCGGACTTCGTCTATCGACCGGTGCAGGATCCGAGCGATCGGTATTGAGCGACGCTGCTGGTGCTGGCGCGGGCTGACCCCCACCCTTGATCCCTCCCCCTAAGAAGGGGGCGGGAGACGCTAACCTCGATGTCAGTGGAAGGGTCTCCCTCCCCATTCTTAGGGGGAGGGGACAGGGGTGGGGGTCGACTCTCACCGGCTGCTCATTGTGGAGCGCGACCCCGACTCAGTTGCCCGCTCACCCCAAACCCCCTAACGTCCCGGCCTCCCTGTCTTTGCTGCCGAGCCCGATGGACCAAGCGCCCTATTCCGCCCCCAGTGCCGTCGAAGGCGCGCCCATCACGCCGATGATGTCGCAGTTCCTCGAGATCAAGGCGGTCAATCCGGGGTACCTGCTGTTCTATCGGATGGGCGACTTCTACGAGATGTTCTTCGAGGACGCCGAGATCGCCAGTCAGGCGCTCGGCATCGTCCTCACCAAGCGCGGCAAGCACCAGGGGCAGGATATCCCGATGTGCGGCGTGCCGATACACGCGGCGCAGGACTACCTCAAGAAACTGATCGGGCTGGGCCACCGCGTCGCCATCTGCGAGCAAGTGGAAGATCCGGCGGAAGCCAGGAAGCGCGGCTCGAAATCGCCGGTGAAGCGCGACGTGGTGCGGCTGGTGACCCGCGGCACCATCACCGAAGACGACCTGCTGCCGACCCGCGGCTCGGCCTATCTCGCGGCGCTCAGCATGGTGCGCCACGGCGAGACCGATTTCGCGCTGGCCTGGGCCGACGTTTCCACGGGCGAGGTGGCGGTGCTCGATGTCTCGGCGATGGCGCTCGGCGACGAACTGGCCCGCATCGCGCCGGCCGAGCTGCTGCTTACCGAGGCCACCCGCACCAGTCTCGCCGAGGCGAAGATTCCGCTGCCCGATGCGGCCCTGGTCGGCCTCGACACCTCTCAGTTCGACAGCGAACTGGCGAGCCAACGCATCATCGCCGCCTTCCCCGATGGCGAGGTCGACCCCACCGCCTACTCGCGCGCCGGCCGCGCCGCGCTGGGGGCACTGCTCGACTATGTGAGGGACAGCCAGAAGGGCGTGCCGGTGGCGCTGCGCCCGCCCGCCGCCGAACGGCTCAGCGCCCATATGGCGATCGACGCCGCAACCCGGGTGTCGCTCGAACTGCTGGAAACCCAGCGTGGCCAGGAGAAGGGCTCGCTCCGCCATGAGATCGACCTGGCGGTCACCCCACCCGGCTCGCGCCTCCTGGCGCGCCGGCTGGCGGCGCCGCTCTGCGACGCCAACCAGATCAATGCCCGGCTCGACGCGGTCGAGTGTCTCGTCGCCGATGGCCTCCTCACGCAAAGGCTGCGTGGCGAGCTGAAGTCGGTGCCCGATCTGACGCGCGCCCTGACCCGATTGGCGCTGGGTCGGGGTGGTCCGCGCGACCTCCGCGCCACTGGCGGCGCCATTGCTGCCGCCATCGCGCTGGCCGACCGGCTCGCCACGCTCGAACGCCCTCCCGCCGAACTGAGATCGATCGGCGCCCGCCTTGCCGACGCGCCGGCGGCGCTGGCGGCCGAACTGGCGGCGGCCATCGACGACGAACCGCCGCTGCTCGCTCGCGACGGCGGCTTCGTCAAGCGTGGTTATGACGCGGCGCTCGATGCCGAGCGGGCGCTGGCCTCGGAAACCCGCGAGGTGGTGGCGGCGCTGCAGGCCCGGCTGATCGAGGAAACCGACGTCCGGTCGCTGAAGATCCGCCATAACGGCGTCCTCGGCTATTTCGTCGAAGTGCCGGCCGGGCATGGCGGCAAGCTGCTGGAAGCGCCGCATCGCGACACCTTCATCCACCGCCAGACCATGGCCAACGCCATGCGGTTCACCACCGCGGAGCTGGCCGAGCTCGAGGGCCGCATCGCCAAGGCGCATGACGCGGCGCTGGCCATCGAGGCGACGATCTTCACCCGCCTCGCCGCCGCCGTCGCCGCCGAGAACACCCGGCTGCGCGCCATCGCCGATGCGCTGGCCGAACTCGACGTCGCGGCCGCTTTGGCGCAGCTGGCGATGACCCGCAACTTCTGCCGCCCGACCATCGACGACAGCCTCGCCTTCTACATCGAAGGCGGCCGGCATCCGGTGGTCGAGACCAATGTGCGGGCGCAGCACGAGGTGTTCGTCGAGAATGGCTGCGACTTGACCGGCGGAGCGCTGTGGCTGGTCACCGGCCCGAATATGGGCGGTAAATCCACCTTCCTCCGCCAGAACGCGCTGATCGCGATCCTCGCGCAGATGGGCAGCTACGTGCCGGCCACGGCCGCGCATATCGGGGTGGTCGACCGGGTGTTCTCGCGCGTCGGCGCCTCAGACGATATCGGCGGGGGCCGCTCGACCTTCATGGTCGAGATGGTCGAAACCGCCGCCATCCTCAACCGCGCCACGCAGCGTTCGCTGGTGATCCTCGACGAGATCGGCCGCGGCACCGCCACCTTCGATGGGCTGAGCATCGCCTGGGCTGCCGTCGAGGCGCTGCACGACCAGACCGGCTGCCGCGCCCTGTTCGCGACGCACTTCCATGAGATGACGGCCCTGTCCAAAACCTTGGCGCGCGTCTCCAACCACACCATGAAGGTGCGCGAGTGGGAGGGGGAAGTTGTGTTTCTGCACGAAGTGGCCGACGGCGCCGCCGATCGCAGCTACGGCATCCAGGTGGCCAAGCTCGCCGGCCTGCCCGAGTCCGTGCTGGCGCGCGCCCGCCAGGTGCTGGGCGTGCTCGAACAGCGCTCTTCCGGCGGAAAAGCCGTCGTGCTAGACGATCTGCCGCTCTTTGCGCATCAACCGCCCACCCCGAAGGCGGCCGTTAATCCCATTCATGACATGCTCGATCAGGTACGCCCCGACGACCTTACGCCCCGCGCGGCCATCGACCTGATCTACGAGCTTAAGAAAATCCGCGATGCAGCTCGCCGAAATTGACGCCCGACCGCGAAAACCGGCCTTCCAGCTCACCACGGCCGAGACCATCCTCGGCGACATAAGGCGCCTCGTCGGCGCAGAAGACCCCAAATCCGCGGCGGCCCGCAGCATCGTGCTCCAGCATGTCCGTTCCGTCCTCGCCGACGCCCGCAGGGGTGCCGAGGCGGAGCTGATGGCCACCGGCAAGGGTACCCGCTGTGCCATGAATCTCAGCGCCGCCGAAGACGACATCATCCGCGCGGTGCACCATTTCGCGGTGCGCGACGTCTACCCGGTCGACAACCCCTCCGGGGCCGAAATGATCTCGATCGCCGCGGTGGGCGGCTATGGCCGCGGCACGCTGGCGCCCGGCTCCGACATCGATCTGCTCTTCATCCTGCCCTACAAGCAGACGCCCTGGGGCGAGCAGATCACCGAGTATATCCTCTACATGCTGTGGGACCTCGGCCAGAAGGTCGGCCATGCCGTGCGCTCGGTCGACGATTGCATCCGCATGGCGCGCTCCGACATGACGGTGCGCACCGCAACGCTGGAAGCACGCTACCTCACCGGCGACAAAAAGCTGTTCGAAGAACTGGTACACAGGTTCGAAACCGAGATCATGCCCAAGACCGGGCCGGAATTCATCGCCGCCAAGATGGCCGAGCGCGACGAACGGCACCGGCAGATGGGCAATACCCGCTACGTGGTCGAGCCCAACATCAAGGACGGCAAGGGCGGTCTCAGGGACCTCCACGCCCTGTTCTGGATCGGCAAGTATTTCTACCGGGTCAAATCCAGCGCCGAGCTGGTGGGCAAGGGCGTATTGAGCGCCGAGGAGTACCGGCTGTTTCAACGGGCCGAGGATTTCCTCTGGGCGATCCGCTGTAACCTCCACTTCCTCACCGGCCGGGCCGACGAGAAGCTGACCTTCGACGTCCAGCCCGACCTCGCCGCGCGGCTCGGCTACAACGACCGCGCCGGGATGCTCGGGGTCGAGCGCTTCATGAAGCGCTACTTCCTCGTCGCCAAGGATGTCGGCGACCTCACCCGCATCTTCTGCACGTCGCTGGAATTCGACCACGCCAAGCCGCTCGACATGGTCGGGCGGGTGCTGGCGCCGTTCAAGCGCGGCAAGGTGGCGATCAAGGGCGAGACCGATTTCGTCATCGAGGGCGGCCGGCTCAACGTCGCCGGGCCCGACGTATTCCAGAAAGACCCGCGCAACCTCATCAAGGGGTTCATGCTGGCGGGGCGGCACGATGCGCACCTCCATCCCGACGCCATCAAGCTGATCCGCCGCTCGTTCAAGCTGATCGGCCATGATCTGCGGAACGACAGGCAGGCCAATGCCTGGTTCCTCGAGATCCTGACCGCGCCGACCTATGTCGAGCGCATCCTGAGGCAGATGAACGAAGCGGGTGTGCTCGGCCGCTTCGTGCCGGAATTCGGCAAGATCGTCGCGCTGATGCAGTTCAACATGTACCACCACTACACGGTGGACGAGCACCTGATCCGCGCCGTCGGAGTGATGGCCGACATCGCCAATGGGGGCCTGCGCGAACAGCTGCCGCTGACGCACGAGTTGCTGCCGCATCTCAACGACACGCGGCTGCTCTATGTGGCGCTGTTCCTCCATGACATCGCCAAGGGCCGGCCGGAGGATCACTCGATCGCCGGAGCCCGCATCGCGCGGAAATTCTGCCCGCGCCTGGGGCTCGACCCGGCCGAAACCGACACCGTCTCCTGGCTGGTCGAACATCACCTCTTGATGAGCGAGATCGCCCAGAGCCGCGATATCCAGGATCCCGAAACGGCGCGCTCGTTCGCCGACGTGGTGCAGTCGCCGCAACGGCTGGCGCTGTTGATGATCCTGACCGCCTGCGACATCCGCGCGGTGGGCCCCGGGGTGTGGACCGGCTGGAAGGGGTCGCTGCTGCGCGCCCTCTACTATGCCACCGAGCCACTGCTGTCGGGCGGCCACAGCCAGGTGACGCAGCGCGATCGCATCGAGGCGGCAAAGACGGTGCTGCGCGGCGCTCTGTCCGCCTGGCCGGCGGCGGAAGTCGATACCTATCTCGGCCGCCACTACGACCATTACTGGCTGCGCGCCGAGCCGGAACTGCAGGTCGAACACGCCCGGATGATCCGCGCCGCCGACCAGGCCGGGCAGATGTTCGCCGGCTCCATCCGGGTGAAATCGTTCGAGGGCATCACCGAAGTCAATTTCTACACCCCGGACCATCCGCGGCTGTTGTCGCTGATCGCCGGCGCCTGCACCATGGCCGACGCCTCGATCATCGGCGCACAGATCTTCGGTACCCGCGACGGCCGCGCCGTCGACACTTTCAGGCTGCGCCGCTCATTCACCTCGGACGAGGACGAGAAGGTCCGCGCCACCCGCATCATCGACACGGTGAAGCAACTGCTGCAGGGCAAGCGGCAGGTTCTGATCGATCTCGGCAAGGAGAGTCGGCACAACAAGCGGCTCAAACCCTTCACCCTGCCGGCGCAAGTGGCGGTATCGAACACCATTTCGGAGAAGTTCACCGTCATCGAGGTGATGGGCCTCGACCGCACGGGCCTCTTGCATCAGCTCACCCGCCAGATCTCCGACCTCAACCTCACCATCGGCTCAGCCCATATCGGCACCTACGGCGAGAAGGCGGTCGACGTGTTCTACGTCACCGACCTCACCGGCCATAAGATCGAATCGAAATCGCGCCAGAAGAAGATCCACGACGCACTGCTCGCGGTGTTCGGGGGCGTCGACGAGAAGGCCAAGGTGGCGAATGGGTAATCCGGTGGCCGTGGCCCCCCACCCCTGTCCCCTCCCGCCGAACAGGGGGAGGGAGACCCTCCCCGCGGCGGTTGTGTTCTCGTCTCCCTCCCCTTCCTTAGGGGGAGGGGACAGGGGTGGGGGTCGGCTCGCACCGGCGTTCCCATGAGCCTCTATCGCAATTTCCTCTCGGTCGGCGGGTTGACCCTCGTCTCGCGCGTCTTCGGCTTTGCGCGCGATGCGCTGATGGCGGCGGTGCTCGGCATCTCGCCGGTTTCCGATGCGTTCAACGCGGCGTTCCGCTTCCCCAATCTGTTCCGGCGACTGTTCGCCGAAGGAGCGTTCAACACCGCGTTCGTGCCGATGTTCTCGAGTGCGCTCGAGACCGAGGGCAACGAGGGGGCGAAGGAGCTGGCCGGCCGGATCATGAGCTGGCTGGTGGCGGCGATCCTCATCGTCACCATCCTCGTCGAGATCTTCACGCCACAGATCATGGTGCTGTTCGTGCCGGGCTTCGTCGGCGACCCCGGGAAGTTCGACCTCACGGTGTTCCTCACCCGGATCATGTTCCCCTATCTCGCCTGCATGTCGCTGATGGCGGCCTATGCGGCGATCCTCAACAGCCTGGGACGCTTCTTCGCCGCGGCCTTCGCGCCGATCGTGCTCAACATCGTCAATATCGGGGCGCTGGTTCCCCTGGCGATTCTGACGCTCGAGGCGCCGGACACCGCGTTCTGGGTGGCGATCGCCACCATGCTGGGCGGCATTGCGCAACTCATGCTGGTCTACTGGGCGATCCGTCGCGCCGGCTTCGTGCCGCGATTGCGGCTGCCGCGGTTCGACGCCGAAGTGCGCCGTTTCTGGATCCTCGCGGTGCCGGCGATCATTGCCGGCGGCATCACCCAGATCAACATCTTCGTCGGCACCATCATCGCCTCGGGCGCCGATGAGGTGATGTCGATCATCTACAATGCCGACCGCCTGTACCAGCTGCCCCTCGGCATTATCGGCATCGCCATCGGCACGGTGCTGCTGCCGGAGCTCAGCCGCCATCTCAGCGCCGGACGCGACCTCGAGGCCCGGCAAAGCCAGAGCCAGTCACTGTTTCTGTCGATGCTGCTGTCGATGCCGGCGGCCGGGGCGTTGGTCGCGCTGGCCCTGCCGGTGGTACGGGTGCTGTTCGAGCGCGGCGCGTTCGGGCCGACCGACAGCGTCAACGTCGCACAGGCGCTGATCGCCTTCGCCGTGGGGCTGCCCGCCTTCGTGTTGATCCGCGTGCTGCAGCCAGGGTTCTTCTCGCGCAAGGATACCAAGACACCGACCTGGTTCGCCTTCGTCTCGCTGGTGATCAATATCGGGCTCTCGCTGGCGCTGTTTCCCACGCTGAAGCATGTCGGCATCGCGCTCGCCACCTCGCTCGCCGCCTGGGTCAACGTAGCGCTGCTCGCCATCTTCCTTGCCCGGCGTGGTCATTTCACCATCACTGGCGCGGAATGGCGGCAGGAGGGCATGATCGTGCTGCTGACGCTGGTGATGTCGGGCGCGCTCTATGGGTTGGTGCTGCTGCTCGGGCCGGTGTTCGATCCTGGCTACTTCTTCCCGGCGCAGGCGCTGGCGCTGCTGGCGCTCTGCGTTTTCGGAGCGGGGCTGTATTTTGCGCTGGCGCATCTGACGGGCGTGCAGCGGCTGGGTGGGTTGCTGCGACGGTTGCGGCGGCGGAAAGCTGGCTGAGGTGCGGGCTGACCCCACCCCTGTCCCCTCCCCCTAAACATGGGGAGGGAGACGCTCACGCTGACATCGAGGCTGTCGTCTCCCTCCCCCTGTTCAGGGGGGAGGGATCAAGGGTGGGGATCCGCAGCCACCGGAGAAGCAACGTACCCCTTACTCGTACACCACCACCATCAGCGCCCGCGCCGGCACATTCCCGTCATTGATGATCTCGTGCTCGACATCGGCGCGGTAGCGCGCCGTTTCGCCTGAACCCAGCGCCTGCTCGCCGAGCGCCGTCTTCACCCTGAGGCCGTGGGTCTGTGCCGTCAGATGCTCGTAGGTGCCGGCGGCGTGCGGCGCGCTGTGCAGCCGGCTGCCGGGGGCGATGTCGACCTCGTACCACTCGACCCGGCCGGCCATGCTGGTCGGGCTCAGGATACGCAGGCGCCAATGCCCCTCGGGGCTGTTGATCTCGGGCGTCAGCGGCACCGTCACAACGTCCACCGGGGCGGCGCGTCGATGCGCCACGCCGCCTTCGATCAGATCGGCGAGGTCGATCTTCAGCGCCTGGGTCAGGCCCCAGAGCACCGCGAAGGTGGGATTCGACTCGCCGCGTTCGATCTGGCTCAACATCGAGCGCGACACGCCCGACAGCGCCGCCAGCCGCTCCAGCGTCAGGTGCCGGGCTTTGCGCTCGCGCTGGATGATCGGGCCGATATCGGGGGCTTCAGTGCTTGCCATGCTGCCTTTATCGCCAAGTACCATCTGGCTGCCAAGCGGAAATTCCGCGATTACTTGACTATATGTCCGTTATAGCGGAATTTCCTCCATATCGGAGGAACGACCATGCAAACCGGATATCTCGATCATCTCAGGACCGTGCTTGCCGACATCGAGGCGCAAGGCCTGATGAAGCGCGAGCGCCAGATCACCTCGCCGCAGGGCGGGCGGGTTACCGTGGCGGGAGCCGGTGGACCGAGGCAGATGGTCAACCTCTGCGCCAACAACTATCTCGGCCTCGCCGACAACCCTGATATCGCCGACGCTGCCGCGATGGCGCTCGAGCAGTATGGCTTCGGCATGGCCTCGGTCCGCTTCATCTGCGGCACGCTCGACCTGCACCGCGAGCTCGAAACCGCCGTCGCGCGTTACCTCGGCAAGGATGATGCGATCCTGTTCGCGGCCTGTTTCGACGCCAACGGCGCGCTGTTCGAAACGCTGTTGACCGAGGACGATGCGATCATCTCCGACAGCCTCAACCATGCTTCCATCATCGATGGGGTGCGGCTTTCGAAAGCCAAGCGCTACCGCTTCCAGACCTCGGACATGGACGACCTCGAAACCCAGCTGAAGCAGGCGGTTGCCGATGGCGCGCGCTTCCGGCTGATCGTCACCGACGGGGTGTTCTCGATGGATGGCTATATCGCCAAACTGCCGGAGATCCGCGCGCTGGCGGACAAGTATGGCGCCATAATTGCGGTCGACGATTGCCATGCCACCGGGCATCTTGGCCCCGAGGGACGCGGGACCGGGGCGCTGACCGGGGCCGAGCCTGACATTATCACCGGCACCTTC
This sequence comes from Devosia sp. A16, assembly GCF_001402915.1. GTDB lineage: Bacteria > Pseudomonadota > Alphaproteobacteria > Rhizobiales > Devosiaceae > Devosia_A. Next base: position 2,328,480 of record NZ_CP012945.1, on the reverse strand, counting down.
GGCAAGACGCTTGGCGGCGCCATGGGCGGCTTCATCACCGGCCCGCAACCGGTGATCGACCTGCTGCGGCAACGCGCCCGGCCGTACCTGTTCTCCAACGCCCTTGCCCCTGCTGTGACGGCCGGCTCGCTCAAGGCGATCGAGATCGCGCAGGCCGCCGATGACCTGAGGGCGAAGCTCGCGGAGAACACGCGAGAGTTCCGCAGTCGAATGACCAGGCTCGGCTTCGATCTGCTGCCCGGCGAAACCCCGATCATCCCGGTGATGCTGGGCGAGGCAACGCTGGCCCAGAACCTTGCCGCCGCCCTCGATCGGCGGGGCGTCTACGTCGCCGGGTTCTTTTTCCCGGTGGTCCCGAAGGGCAAGGCGCGCATCCGCACGCAGATATCGGCAACCCTGTCGGCTGACGATATCGACTTCGCCATCGGCGCTTTCGCCGAGGCCGGCAAGGAAGTGGGGGTGATCTGATGCGCGCTTTGGTCAAAGCCAGAACCGAGCCGGGTATCTGGATGGAAGAGCGGCCGATCCCCGAGATCGGACCGGAGGATGTGCTGGTCAAGGTGCACAAGACCGGCATCTGCGGCACCGACATTCACATCTACAACTGGGACGACTGGGCCAAAAAGACCGTACCGGTACCGCTGGTCACCGGCCACGAGTATGCCGGCGAGATCGCCGCCATCGGCGCCGAGGTCCGCAACCTCAGGGTCGGGCAGCGGGTCTCCGGTGAAGGCCATGTCGTGGGGATGAAGAGCCGGGCCAGCCGCGCTGGAAAATTCCACCTCGACCCCGACACCAAGGGGATCGGGGTGAACCTCCCCGGCGCCTTCGCGGAGTTCGTAAAAGTTCCGGCCTTCAATATCATTCCGCTGCCCGATGCGATCGACGACGAGATGGGCGCCATCCTCGATCCGCTGGGGAATGCCGTGCACACGGCGCTCGCCTTCGACATCGTCGGGGAGGATGTGCTGGTGACCGGGGCGGGGCCGATCGGCATCATGGGGGCGGCCGTCGCCCGGCATGTCGGGGCGCGGCACGTGGTGATCACCGACGTCAACCCGGAGCGATTGAAGCTCGCGACCGAAGTCGCCGACGTGGTGCCGGTCAATGTCGCGACAGAGGAGCTGCGCGCCGTGATGGATCGGCTCGGCATGAAGGAAGGTTTCGATGTCGGGCTCGAGATGAGCGGCGCGCCGGCGGCGCTCGACCAGATGATCGACCACATGGTGATGGGCGGGCGGATTGCACTGCTCGGTGTCCCCGCGCGGCCGTTCATCTTCGACCTGGGCAAGATCGTGTTCCGGATGATCACGCTGCGCGGCATCTACGGGCGCGAAATGTTCGAGACCTGGCACAAGATGCTGGCGATGCTGGAGTCCGGGCTCGACGTCCGGAAGGTCATCACCCGGCGCATGCCGGCCGACGACTATGCCGAGGCGTTCAAGCTGGCGGCCGGGGGCGAGAAGGGCAAGATCGTGCTCACGTGGAGCTGAGACAAGCTGGCTCTCCCCCCTCCCTAACCCTCCCCGCGAGGGGGAGGGTGTCCGCCGTGTGCGTGGCACGAGCGAGCCACAAGCACGAAACGGCACCTCCCCCCTTGCGGGGGAGGTTGGGAGGGGGGTAGAGGCAAACCCCTGATCTATAGGGACTCCCCTCATGGCTTTCACCCCGCGCGTCTTTTCCGGCATCAAGCCGTCCGGCGACCTGCACCTCGGCAACTATCTGGGCGCCATCCGGCGTTTCGTGCCGCTGCAGGAAACGCACGAGACGATCTATTGCGTCGTCGACATGCACGCAATCACGGTGTGGCAGGACCCCGAGGACCTCAGGCGCTGGACCTACGAGATCGCCGCGGCCTACATCGCCGCCGGGCTCGACCCGAACAAGTCGATCATCTTCAACCAGTCGCAGGTGGTCGAGCACGCCGAGCTCGCCTGGATCTTCAACTGCGTGGCGCGCGTCGGCTGGATGACGCGCATGACCCAGTTCAAGGACAAGGCAGGCGCCGAAGGTGGCGAGAACTCCGAAGCGGTTTCGCTCGGGCTGTTCGCCTACCCCTCGCTGATGGCGGCCGACATTCTGCTCTACAAGGCGACCGGCGTGCCGGTGGGCGACGACCAGCGCCAGCACCTCGAACTGACGCGCGACATCGCCAAGAAGTTCAACCACGATTTCAAGAAGCAGATCAAAGGTCTGGGCTTCAAGGACGACTTCTTCCCGTTGACCGAGACGCTCTCGACCGGCCCGGCGATGCGGGTGATGTCGCTCAAGGACGGCAAGAAGAAGATGTCGAAATCCGACGCTTCCGACATGTCGACCATCTACATGATGGATGACGCCGACACGATTTCGAAGAAGATCAAGCGCGCCACCACCGACGCCGATGCGCTGCCGAGCGAGGCGGCGGGCCTCGCCGGCCGGGCCGAAGCCGAGAACCTCGTCGCCATCTACGCCGCCCTGTCGGACCAGTCGATCGATGCAGTGCTGGCGGAGTTCGGGGGCCAGGGCTGGGGCAGGTTCAAGCCGGCGCTGGCCGATCTCGCGGTCTCGGTGCTGTCGCCGATCGCCATCGAGATGAAGCGGCTGGTCGCCGACAAGGGCGAGATGGACCAGATCCTTCGCCGCAACGCCGAGCGGGCGCGGGCCATCGCCGTGCCGATCATGGATGACGTGCGCAAGATCGTCGGCTTCGTCCGCTGACGATTTGCGTCGACCTTGCAGCGCCGTCGCGCATTTGGGACAATGCCGCACCTTACAAGCTGAAGGTGCGGCGCTTTGGCTGACAGCATGAGCGAATATAAACGCAAGTTTCTCGTCGTCATCGACGAGAGCAAGGAAGCCGATCGCGCCATCAGCTTCGCCGCCAACCGGGTGAAGCGCACCGGCGGCACCGTGGTGCTGCTCTCGGTGATCGACAGCCAGGATTTCACCCAGTTCCTCGGGGTCGAGGAAGTGATGCGGGCCGAAGCGCGCGAGGAAGCCGAGCGGCTGCTCGACACCAAACGCGCCCGCATCAGCCAGATCGGCGAGGGCATCCGCACCGAGACGGTGATCCGTGAGGGCGACCTGGTGGGCGAGATCGAGCGGCTGGTGAGCGAAGACCCCGGCATCGCCATCCTGGTCATCGCCGCGGCCGGCGGCAAGGAAGGGCCGGGCCCGCTGGTCAGTGCATTTGCGACGCGCGCCGGCCAGGCCGCGCTGCCGGTGATCGTCACCATCATCCCGGGCACCATGACGGACGAACAGATCGTCGCAGTGACCTGACGCGAGAGCTCCTGACCCTTGCATTTCGGGCTCCAAAACACTAGTTTGGAATTGTTCTAACACGAGTCCGAACCCGCCCGATGTTCATCCAGACCGAAGCGACGCCGAACCCGGCGACCCTGAAATTCCTGCCCGGCCGCGATGTGCTGGTGGGTGAGCCGCGCGATTTCCGGCAGGCCGAATCGGCAGCGATTTCGCCGCTCGCCGCTGCGCTGTTCGACGTCCCCGGCGTCGAGGGCGTATTCCTTGGCTCGGACTTCATCTCCGTCACCAAGGACACAGCGGAGTGGAGCCATATCAAGCCGGCGATCCTCGGCGTGATCATGGAGCATTTCCTCTCCGGCAAGCCGGTGCTGAACGACGGCACGGCAGAAGTCGCGACCGGGGAAGAATTCTTCGACGAAGGCGACAGCGAGACCGTGGAAGTGATCAAAGAGCTGCTCGCCACCCGGGTGCGCCCGGCGGTGGCCATGGATGGCGGCGACATCACCTTCAAGGGCTTCAAGGAGGGCACGGTGTTCCTCCACATGCAGGGCGCCTGCTCGGGCTGCCCCTCCTCGACGGCCACGCTGAAGTCGGGCATCGAGAACCTGCTCCGGCATTTCGTGCCGGGCGTGGAGGCCGTGCAGCAGGTCTGAATGCTGCGGCAATGAAGTTTCAATCGCCCGGCCTTGGTGCCGGGCGTTCTGTTTTTTAGGGCTCTCCGATGGAGACGGCCCCCTCCCATCCTCTCCCATGAAGGGGGAGGTGCTCCGCCAGAGTGTTTCGCGCGATCGAGGACAGGGCCTCGACTCTTCACCTCCGCCTTCATGGGGGAGGCCGGGAGGGGGCCGTCTCTATCAGTGATCCCCCGTGACAACCCCCCGCCGAACCCCTATCTCTCCCCACATGTCCAGCGTCCTCCTCGCCATCGATACCGCCGCGCCGCGCCTGCAATTGGCGCTGTTGCGCGATGATCGTGCCGACAGCCTGGTCGAGGAGATGGCGCAGGGGCAGGCGGAGCGGATCTTTCCCGCCATCGACCAGCTGCTGGCGCGCAACGGCGTCGCTTACAAGGACCTGACCCGGATCGCCGTCACCACCGGTCCGGGCTCGTTCACCGGGCTCCGCATCGGGCTCAGCGCCGCCCGCGGCCTGGGCCTGGCGCTCGGTCTGCCGGTGATCGGCGTGCCCTCGCTGCTGGCGCTGTCGCTCGCGACGCAATGCGACGCCACCGCCGTGCTGCTCGATGCACGGCGCGACGAGGCGTATTTCCAGCTGTTCAGCGGCCCGGCCATTCCGGTCGGCGAACCGCAAGTCCTCGCCATGGACGAGGCGCGGCGGCGGGTGCCGCCGGGCGCCGGGCTGATCACCTCACCGCTGGTCGACATCGCCGCCCTGGCGCGGTTTGCCGCCACCGCCGATCCCGCCCGCTATCCGCCCGAAGCGGCCTATATCCGCGACGCCGATGCCAAGCCGCAGGAAAAGTTCCGCGTCGCGCGGGTCGCACCAGGAGTGGAACGGTGAATTTCTGGCTGTCGCCCACCACGCTGCATGTCGAGCCGGCCCACGGCGCCGATGCCGAAACCATCGCGCGGCTCCATGCCGAGGGCTTTTACCGCGGCTGGACGCGCGAGGAGTTCGCCGCCTATGTGGCCGGCGACGGCACGCCGGTCTATGTCGCCTGCGACAGCCGGCGCCGCATTGCCGGTTTCGCCATGCTGCGGCACCTGGGCGACGAGGTCGAACTCATCACCATCGCGGTCGATCGCAAATGGCGGAACAAGGGCGTCGGCCTGATGCTGATGCGGGCGCTGTTCGATGCGGTGCGGATGAGCCCGGCGCGGCGCATGCTGCTCGAGGTAGCGGCCGACAACATGGCGGCGCTGAAGCTCTACGCCAAGCTCGGCTTCGCCAAGATCGGCGAGCGCAAGGGCTATTATCCGCGCCCCGACGGCAGCCCGGCCACCGCTATTGTCATGGCCCGTGATCTTGGCTAACCCGAACGTGGAGCGTGATCGGGAAAAGTTGCAGACTTTTCCGGCTCGAGAGCGCGACCAACAAAGACGACATTCGATCACGCGGGACGCCCGATGAGCAAACCCGGCATTCAGACGCTCGAGGAGCAGTGCGCCCAGAAGGGCATGCGGATGACCGACCAGCGTCGCGTCATCGCGCAGGTGATCGAGCAGGCGATCGACCACCCTGACGTCGAAGAGTTGTATCGCCGTGCCTCGGCGATCGATGCGCGTATCTCGCTCTCCACCGTCTACCGCACGCTCAACCTGTTCGAGGAAGCGGGGCTGGTCACCAAGCACGATTTCAAGGACGGCCGGGCACGCTTCGAGCTGATCCCCGACGAGCATCACGACCACCTGATCGATATCCGCTCGGGCAAGGTGATCGAGTTTCGCAACGAAGAGATCGAGGCCATCCAGGAGGTGATCGCCAAGCGGCTGGGTTACCGTCTGGTCGACCACCGACTGGAACTCTATGCTGTGCCGCTAACGCCGGACGAGACCAAGAAATGATCCTGCGCGTCCTGTTCTTCATCTTCGTCTACATCCCGATCATGGTGGTGGGCATCCCGATGATGTTCGTCATCACCCGGCTGGGCCTCTACTGGCATGGCCCGGTGCAGCTGTTTCACTGGGCCGGTTGCAAGTTCCTGGGCATGAAGGTCAACGTGATCGGCGCCCCATCGCATGATCGCGCCACGCTGATCGTCTCCAACCACATCTCGTGGACCGACATCATCGCCATCGGCTCGAAGGCCGACGTCACTTTCGTCGCAAAATCAGAGATCGCCAAATGGCCATTCGTCGGCTTCATGGCTTCGCTGCAGCGCACCCTCTATGTCGACCGCAAGAAGCGCTCCGATGCGGCGCGCGCCAGCAAGGAAATGGGCAAGCGCATGGCCTCCGGCGGCGCCGTGCTGCTGTTTGCCGAGGGACAGTCGGATTTGGGCACGCATGTGCTGCCGTTCCGCTCGGCGCTGATCGGCGCCGCCCAGCACGCCATGGAGGAGGCCGGCGCCGGTGAGGTGCTGATCCAGCCGCTGACCATTGCCTATACCAAGCTGCAGGGCCTGCCGGTCGGCCGCACCGACCGCTCGTTCATCGCCTGGATCAAATCCAAGTCGGTGAAGCAGAACATCAGGGAAATCATGACCGGCGGCACCCGCGAGGTCACCCTCGCATTCGGCACGCCGCGCCCCTTGAGTTCAGGCGCCAACCGCAAGGAACTGGCCAAGCAGACCGAGACCGAAGTCCGCCGCATGCTGGTGGCGCTCAACCGCGGCACCCCGCTGCCGGTGGCTGCGGAGTAGGCCGCCAAAAGGCCCCCTCACCCGCCGCTATGCGGCGACCTCTCCCCCAAGGGAGAGGTGCGCGGCGGCGAGATCCTGCCTTCGGACCGGGTGAGGGGCCTTTCTCACCTCAGTCCACGATGCAGAAATGGTTGCCTTCGGGGTCGGCCATCACCGTGTAGCCGTCGGCTTCACGCACGATACTTGCACCGAGGCCCAGCAAGCGGACGCGCTCCGCCGGGCGATCTGCGACCTGGATGTCGAGATGGATACGGCCCTGCACGCGGCCGCGCTCGATCTCGTGGAAGCAGAGCGTGGGACCCGGGCCATCGACCATCACCACCGGATCGGTCTCGGGCGTAAGGCCTAGCGCGGCGAGCCGGGCGATTTCCTCGTCGTCATAGGCGCGCACCGCATAGCCCTCGATCACCTCGGCCCAGAAACGGGCCAAAGGCGCGGCCCGGCGGCAGTCGAACACGATCTCCTTCAGCGACCCGCTCATCCGAGCGCCGCGTCGAAATCGGCGATGAGCGCATCGGCATCCTCGAGGCCCACCGAAACGCGGAACACCCCGTCCCCGGCAGAGGCGCGATAGCTGCGCTCGTCGGCCAGCGCGAAGGAGGAGCGGAGGATGTCGTCGGTCGGGATGTAGAAGCAGAGCGACTTGGTCTTGCCCAGCGACACCGCATAACTGACGAGCTTGAGGCGTTCGGCCAGTTGCCGGGCCATCTCCGTGCTGTCCCCGTTTACCGAAAAGCTCAGCAGCCCCGAGAAATTGCGCATCTGTCGCTGGGCCAGCCCGGACTGTTCGTGGCTTGCGAGGCCGGGCCACAGGACGCGCCGTACTTTGGGGTGCCGTTCCAGCCATTCGGCCACCGCCCGGGCGTTGGCCTGGTGCTTTTCCATCCGCAAGCCCAAGGTCTCGATGCCGCGCAGGATCAGATAGGCCGAGAACGGCGACAGCACTGCGCCGTGGTGAATCAGCACGTCCTTGCGCAGTCGGGCGATCGGCTCGGCCCGGCCGATGACCGCACCGCCCAGCGCATCGCCATGCCCGCACAGGTACTTGGTGAGCGAGTGGCAGACATAGTCGGCGCCGAGCGCCAGCGGGTTGGTGCCGACGGGGGTGGCGATGGTCGAATCCACCGACAGTTCGGCGCCGCCGGCGTGAGCGATAGCGGCGACCGCGGCGATGTCGGTGAGCTTGAGGATCGGGTTGGCCGGAGTTTCGATATGCACCAGCCGGGTATTGGGCCGCAGCGCCGCAGCGACCGCATCGGGGTTAGAGCTGTCGGCGAACGATACTTCGACGCCCTGCCGCGGCAGGGTGTGCCGGGCGTATTCGGCGACGCCGGCATAGCAGACATCGGAGAGCACCAGATGATCGCCGGCTTGCAGCAGGCCGGCAAACAGCCCGGTAATGGCCGCCATGCCCGAGCCGAAACTCAGGGCCGCCTCGCCACCCTCGAGCAGCGCCAGGCGCTGTTCGAGGAGCTCGAGCGTCGGGTTCGACCAGCGGCTGTAGAAATGCGGCGCATCGGCTTTGAGGTCCGAGGCGGAGAAGCCGACGGCGTCGGGATGGGTGAAATAGGTGGTCGACAGCACCGGCGGCGGCGCCAGCGGTTCGCCGACGACGCGGTCGCCATCGCCGCCATGCAGGGCCAGGGTATCGAGATGGTGGGTCATGGTGGTTTCTCCGGGTGGGAGCCTGCAACGAGGCGCGCTCGCTGACAACCCGGTGCGGGCTGACCCCCACCCCTGTCCCCTCCCCCTACTGGGGAGGGAGACCCTCGCACTTGGCTCGCAGTATTCGTCTCCCTCCCCATTCTTAGGGGGAGGGATCAAGGGTGGGGGTCAGCCCGCGCGGGCCCTGCTTTTGCACTCCCAGCCACTTCGGTGTATTCAGCCCGCCATGACCGAGCACACGCCCAAGAAGCTGTTCATCAAGACCTACGGGTGCCAGATGAACGTCTACGATTCCGACCGCATGGCGGACGCCCTGGCGCCGCACGGTTATGAGCCGGTGCAGGTGATGGAAGATGCCGACCTCGTCGTGCTCAACACCTGCCACATCCGCGAGAAGGCCTCGGAGAAGGTGTTCTCGGAGCTTGGGCGGCTGCGCCAGCTGCGCGAGGAGCGCCGGGCGCTGGGCCAGGATCTGATGATCGGAGTGGCGGGGTGCGTGGCGCAGGCCGAGGGCGACGAGATCGTCCGCCGCGCTCCGGCGGTCGACCTGGTGTTCGGGCCGCAGAGCTATCACCGCCTGCCGGAGCTGATCGCCCGCGCCCATAACGGCGCCAAGGTGGTCAACACCGACTTCCCCGAGGAAGACAAGTTCGAGCACCTGCCGGCGGCCAGGAAGGAAGTCACGCTGGCGCGCGGCCTCACCGCCTTTCTCACCGTGCAGGAAGGCTGCGACAAGTTCTGCTCGTTCTGCGTCGTGCCCTATACCCGCGGCAGCGAAGTGTCGCGCCCGGTCGAGCAGGTGCTGCGCGAAGCACAAAATCTCGCCGAGGCCGGGGTGCGCGAGCTCACCCTGCTCGGCCAGAACGTCAACGCCTATCACGGGCTCGATGCTCGCGGTCGCAGCGTCGGGCTCGGCGAGCTCTGTGCCCGGTTGGCCGAAATCCCGGGCATTGCGCGCATCCGCTACACCACTTCGCATCCGCTCGACATGACCGACGAGCTGCTCGAGGCGCATCGCGACCTCGACGCGCTGATGCCCTACCTGCACCTGCCGATCCAGGCCGGGTCGGACCGCATCCTCAAGGCGATGAACCGCCGCCACACCCGAGCCGAATACATGCGGGTGATCGAGCGCATCATGGCGGCGCGGCCGGACATGGCGATGTCGGGTGACTTCATCGTCGGCTTCCCCGGCGAGACGGATGCCGATTTCGAGGAGACCATGCAGGTGGTGAGGGATGTCGGCTATGCCTCGGCCTACACCTTCAAATACTCGATCCGGCCCGGCACGCCCGGTGCGTCGATGGCGGACCAGGTCGCCGAGCCGGTGAAGGCCGAGCGGCTGAAGCGGCTCAACGACCAGATCAATACCCAGATGCACGCCTTCCACCGCTCGGTGGTGGGGCGCACGCTGCCGGTGCTGATCGAGAAGCCGGGCCGCCAGCCCGGCCAGATCGGCGGCCGATCGCCCTACCTGCAGGCGGTGCACATGGAGGGCCCCGCCCGGCTGATCGGCCAGATCATCCCGGTCGAGATCGTCGAGGCCCGGAATAATTCCCTCATCGGCAAGATTGTCACAGTCGGGGAACCGAATCCTGCTAGCGTTATTGAGTCTCAAGCCATCGCGGCCCATATCTGAGAGGCCGCCCCAAGGAGCCCCAGAGATTTGAGCAGGCATTTGCCCCCGTCTACCGACCACGGCCCGTCCTCCCAGCTTGAACTCGCCTTCGAAGACAACAAGCTCGCCGCGCAGCTCTACGGCGATTTCGACCAGCACCTGGCTTTGATCGAGCAGCGCCTCAGCGTGCAGGCGACGCCGCGCGGCAACCATGTGATGCTGAAGGGTGGTGCCAGCTCCGTCGACCAGGCGCGGCGCGTGCTCGAGTCGCTCTACGAGCAGCTCGAAGAGGGCCAGCAGATCGAAGTTTCGACGGTCGACGGCGTCATCCGCATGATCGAGACCGAGGACAGCCAGCTGACGCTGCCCACGCTCGAGAAGAAGGGCAGAGTGCGCATGGCGCAGATCGCCACCCGCAAGGCCACCATCGTGGCGCGCACTCCGGCGCAGGACGCCTATATGCGCGCCATGGACCGCTCGGAACTGGTGTTCGGCGTCGGCCCGGCCGGTACCGGCAAGACCTATCTTGCCGTTGCCCATGCGGCGACGCTGCTCGAGCGCGGCGATATCAACCGCATCATCCTCAGCCGTCCGGCGGTAGAAGCCGGCGAGCGGCTGGGGTTCCTCCCCGGCGACATGAAGGACAAGGTCGATCCTTATTTGCGCCCGCTCTATGACGCGCTCTACGACATGATGCGCCCCGAGCATGTGGAGCGCTGCATCACCTCGGGCATCATCGAAGTGGCGCCGCTCGCCTTCATGCGCGGCCGTACCCTCGCCAACGCGGTGGTGATCCTCGACGAGGCGCAGAACACCACCTCGATGCAGATGAAGATGTTCCTGACCCGGCTGGGCGAGAACTCCAAGATGATCGTCACGGGCGACCCGACCCAGGTCGACCTGCCGCGCGGCGAGAAATCCGGGCTGATCGAGGCCGTGCACCTGCTCGACGGGGTCGAAGGCGTGCATATCTCGCGCTTCAACGACAAGGACGTGGTGCGTCATGCGCTGGTGGGGCGGATCGTCCGTGCCTACGAAGCCGATGCAGCGCGCCGGCTGGCCGAGAACAACACGAAGGCCTGATGCAAGCCCCATTATCAATCGCCTTCGCGATCAACGCGGAGGGCTGGCCCGAAAACCTCGAGGCGGTGGCCGAAACCGCCATTCGCGCGGCGCTGAAACAGTCCGAAGCCGAGGTGACCGGCGTCACCGAGGTTTCGGTGGTGCTGACCGACGACGCCGAGCAGCGCGAGCTCAACCGGCAGTGGCGGGGCTTCGACAAATCCACCAATGTCCTGAGCTTTCCGCAGATCGAGCCGTTCGCGCCGGTCTCGGGACTGCTCGGCGACATCACCCTGGCGCGCGAAACTGTGGCCAGGGAAGCCGAGGAGATGGGTATCGGCTTCGAGGCCCATTTCACTCACCTGGTGGTGCATGGTTTCCTCCACCTCCTCGGTTACGACCATATCGAGGATGAGGATGCCGAGGAGATGGAAGGGCTCGAAAGCGAGATCCTCGCGACCCTCGGCATTGCCGATCCCTACGCCGATAGCTAAATTACACCCTCCGATGAATTGAAGGCCGCACGCGGCCATTGAGATGAACGACTCCGACAGTCCGTCCGCGCCGCACAGAAAGCTGGCGCAAAAATCCAACAACGAGCCTCCTTCTAGTCCCGCCTCCACGGCGACGTGGGGGCAGAAACTCTGGCATCGGCTGCGCGGCCTCATCGCCATGCGCACCGTATCGTTGCGCGACGATCTCGAGGTGGCGCTCGAGAGCGAGAACAATGGCGGCACCGCCGACTTCACCCAGTCCGAGCGCACCATCCTCAAGAACGTGCTGGATCTCGCCGAGAAGCGGGTCGAGGACGTGATGATTCCGCGTGCGGACATCGAGGCGATCGAGAGCTCGGAAACGCTTGGCGTGCTGGTCACCCGCTTCCGGCAGGTCGGCCACTCGCGCATGCCGGTCTATACCGACAGCCTCGACAACATCACCGGCTTCATCCACGTCAAGGACGCGCTGCGGCGGATCACCGAGCCGGTGACCGACCCGGAGGCCACGGTGCCGGTCAAGCTGGTTTCAACGCCGCTCCGTTCAAGACTCGAAAAGCTCGACCTGGTGCGCCAGGTGCTGTTCGTGCCGCCGCTGATGCCGGTGGGCGACCTGCTGCAGCAGATGCAGCTCAAGCGGGTGCACATGGCAGTGGTGATCGACGAGTATGGCGGCACCGACGGCCTCGTCACCATCGAGGACCTCTTGGAAGCGGTGGTCGGCGAGATCGAGGACGAGCACGACGACGACGTGGCGTTGGTGCGCAAGATCAACTCCAACGTCTTCATCGCCTCGGCGCGCGCCGAGCTCGAGGAAGTGCAGGAGGTGATCGGTCCGGATTTCGATCCCGGCAGCCATGCCGACGAAGTCGATACGTTGGGCGGCCTGGTGTTCGAACTGGCCGGGCACGTCCCCGCCAAGGGCGAACACGTCAACGGCATCAAGGGGTTCGAGTTCGAAATCCTGCAGGCCGACAGCCGCCAGGTCAAACGCGTCAAGATCAAGCGGTTGAAGCAGCCCAAGCCGCGGCCGCCCAAGCCGCCGGTGGCGAAGGCGCCGGAGGACACGCAAGCGCCGGCGGCGGAGTAGTTTGGCGTTTGCAGTCAGGAACGCCTCTCCCGTTTACGGGGGAGGGTGCCGCCGTCAGGCGGTGGGAGGGGGGAGCCCCACGCACTGACGGCGGGCGATGTTACTGAGCCGGTGTTTGCCGCACCCCCCTCCACCAGCCTTGCGGCTGGTCCCCCTCCCCCGCAAGCGGGAGAGGTTCGCCGACTGCGAGCTCGGCGGTGTCAAGCCCGCACCACATTCCCCACCACGATCTCGCGCCAGATGCGGGCCGGGGTGACCCAGCGCTCGAACAGATTGTAGTCGCCCGCGTAGATGACGCAGGCAATGCCGGCTTCCGGCGCCAGCCAGAGCCGCTGGCCGCCATTGCCGAAGGCGCCAATCCAGCGCAGCGGCCTGTCGTAGCCGGGGGCCGGCGCTTCGTGCATGTACCACAGGTGCCCATAGCCGAGCCCGTCCCAGGTCTGGATCGCTGCAGTCCAGGACGCCTCTAGCCAGGCCGCCGGTACGATCTGCCGTCCCTCGAACCGGCCGCCATCGACCAGCATGGCGCCGATCCGCAGCAAGTCCGGAGCGGTGAGGCGCAGGCCTGAAGCGGGGGAGGCCACGCCGTCGCTGCCTGCCAGCCAGTAGAAATCGGTGATGCCGAGTGGCGCGAACAGCGCCTCGCGGGCGAAATCGGGGAGTTTCTGGCCGGAGCCGCGCTCGATCAGGGCGCCGATCAGCGCCACCGCGCCGCCGGAATAGATCCACTTCTCGCCGGGGGCGCCGACGATCGGGCGATCGAGGACGAAGCGATAGCGGTCCGGCGCCATTTCCATGGCGATCTCGGAATTGGTCGGGTCGGTGTAGGGCTTGTTCTCGTCCCACTCCATGCCCATGGTCATGTTGAGAGTATGCGCCACCGTGACCTTGCGTCGTTCCGGGTCGGCGACGAGGTCGGGGTATTCCGGAAAGCCGTCGATCACCGGGGTGTCGAGCGCCGGCACCAGCCCGCGTTCCAGGGCAATGCCGTAGAGCAGGCCGACAATGCTCTTGGTCACCGAGCGGAGGTCATGCAGCACCGCCGGCCCGAACTGCACGCGGCCAAGCGGATCGCCCCAGCTCTCGTCCTCGCCCTCGAAATAGTGCTCCAGCACCAGCTTGCCGCCACGGCTGACCAGCAGCGCGTGGATCGGCAGCAGCAGTCCCGATTCGAAGCCGGCGGCGAGCTTCTTCTCGAGATTGGCGGCAAAGCCCGCCGCTTCGGGCGTTGTCCTGGTCCAGTTCGTCACCATCGTCCCTCCTGTTTACCGGCGACATGCTGCGGCATGGGCCGGTTTCGCCGCTTGATCCCGGTTGCGCCAGGGACGACGAGCCGGACGTTGCCGCGCTTGACCCGGCGCGCGCGCCTCGCGACCTTGCCACATGCCCTGTGATTCGAGCGCCGCATGACCTGGCTCGCCGAGACCGTGATGCTGAGCCATGGCTGGCGACGCTTCCTTATCGTCGTCACGGCGGGAGCAATTGCCGCTGCTTCGATGCCGCCGTTCTTCCTGCTGCCGGCGCTGTTCCTCACCCTGCCGGTCTGGGTCTGGGCGCTCGACGGCGCCGAGCACAGCCGCGGCTGGCGCCGGCTGGTCGGTCCGGCGTTCCAGATCGGCTTCGGCTTCGGGCTCGGCTATTTCACCGTGGCGCTGCATTGGCTGGGGGCCGCTTTCCTGCAGGAGGGCGGCTTCTTCCTCGTCCTGATGCCGTTCGCCATCGTCGGGCTGGCGGCGATCCTGTCGGTGTTCTGGGGGCTGGGCAGTGCGCTCGCCCATCTCGTCTGGTCGGGCGGCGCCTTTCGCATCGTCACCCTCGCCAGCTTCCTGGCGCTGGCCGAGTGGGGGCGCGGGCATCTGTTCACCGGTTTCCCGTTCGATCTTCTCGGCTATGCGCTCACCGCCAATGACCAGATGCTGCAACTCGCCTCGGTGGTCGGCAGCTATGGGCTGACCTTCATCGCGGCGCTGATCGCCATGACCCCGGCGCTGATCTGGCCGGCCGACCAGCGCGGCCTGGTGCGGCGGCTGATCCCGATGTTTCTCGCCATCGCAGTGATCGCAGCGCAGGTCGGCTACGGCAACTGGCGGCTCACCACGACGACACTCACGGCCCGCACCGACATGAAGGTCCGGCTGGTGCAGCCGATGATCCTCGAACATGCCGATTGGTCGGTGGCCGACCCCGACGCCATCATCAACCAGCTGATCAGCCTGTCGGAAAGCAAGCCGACGCCATCCGATGCGGGTCTCGACGGCATTACCCACGTGGTATGGCCGGAATCGGTGTTTCCCTTCTTTCTCACCAACTATCCCGACGGCATTGCCCGCATCGCCCGCATGTTGCCCGACACAACGCTGCTGCTGACCGGTGCGCCGCGCGAGCCACTCGGCGATGACGGGCTGCCGATCCCGGACAACCCCGGCTACAACTCGATCCTCGCCATCGACACCAATGGCGAGGTGGTGGCGAGCTACGACAAGTCGCACCTGGTGCCGTTCGGCGAGTACCTGCCGTTCCAGAGCTTCTGGCGGCTGTTCGGTATCAACCAGTTCGTGCCGGGCACCAATGGCTGGGCGGCGGGCGACGGCCGCCGGCTGATGACGCCGCCGGGCACCCCACCGTTTCTGGCGTTGGTCTGCTACGAGGCGGTGTTCCCCGGCGACATCGGCGACCCGACCCAGGCGCAGTTCATTCTCAACGTCACCAACGATGCCTGGTTCATGGGCTCGATCGGCCCGGCGCAGCATGCCCACCATGCCCGGATGCGGGCAGTCGAGACCGGGCTGCCGATGCTGCGCGCCGCCAATACCGGGGTGACGCTGAGCGTCGACCCGCTCGGCCGGGTGGTGGCGCAACTGGCCGAGGAACAGGTCGGGGTGCTCGACGTGGTGCCGACCGAGCCGGTGCCGGGCGGCACGCTGTTCAACCGTCTCGGCGACCTGCCGTTCTGGGCGGCAGTGGTCCTGGGTCTCCTCGGCTCGCTGATTGCGGCCCGGCGGCCCCGCCGCGTCGCATGAATTTTCTGCAACAGCGGCCGAACGGGACATAAAGCTTCCTTTATATGGCTTGACCGCGCCTTGCCCCGGTGGCAAAACAGCGCGCAACTGTGCGATTTTCGCACTTTTTGACCATTTTTCGGGGGTTTCGCCTTGGCTCGGTCTTCCTATCTGTTCACGTCGGAATCGGTTTCGGAGGGGCATCCGGACAAGGTTTGCGACCGGATTTCCGATGAGATCGTCGACCTGGTGTTCCGCGAGGCCAAGAAGGCCGGCATGGATCCGGCGAAGGTGCGCATCGCCTGCGAGACGCTGGCGACGACCAACCGCGTGGTGATCGCCGGTGAAGTGCGGGTGCCCGAGACGCTGCTCAAGAAGGGCAAGGACGGCAAGGTGCTGCTCGACGCGGCCGGCCATCCGGTGGTTAACCCGGCCAAGTTCAAATCGACGGCACGCAAGGCGATCAAGGCGATCGGCTATGAGCAGTCGGGCTTCCACTGGAAGACCGCCAAGATCGACGTGCTGCTGCACGGCCAGTCGGCCGACATCGCGCAGGGTGTCGATGAGTCGGGCAACAAGGATGTCGGCGCCGGCGACCAGGGCATCATGTTCGGCTATGCCAGCCGCGAGACCCCCGAGCTGCTGCCGGCGCCGATCTACTATGCCCACAAGATCCTCGAGGCGCTGACCATTGCGCGCAAGGCCGGTGAGGGCGCCGCGATCAAGCTCGGCCCCGACGCCAAGAGCCAGGTCACCATCCGCTACGAGAACGGCAAGCCGGTCGGGGTCACCCAGATCGTGGTGTCGACCCAGCATGTCGATGCGAGCCTTTCGTCCGAAGACGTGCGCAAGATCGTCGAGCCCTATGTGCGCGCTGCACTGCCCGAGGGCTGGATCACCAAGGATACCGTCTGGCACGTCAACCCGACCGGCAAGTTCGTGGTCGGCGGCCCCGACGGCGATGCCGGGCTCACCGGCCGCAAGATCATCGTCGACACCTATGGTGGAGCGGCGCCGCATGGCGGCGGCGCCTTCTCGGGCAAGGACCCGACCAAGGTCGACCGTTCGGCCGCCTATGCGGCGCGGTACCTCGCCAAGAACGTCGTCGCGGCCGGCCTCGCCGATCGCGCCACCATCCAGCTGAGCTACGCCATCGGCGTGGCCAAGCCGCTGTCGATCTATGTCGACCTGCACGGCACCGGCAAGGTGGCCGAGGACAAGCTCGAGACGGTGCTGAGCGAGGTGTTCGACCTCAGCCCGCGCGGCATTCGCACCCATCTCGACCTCAACAAGCCGATCTATGCCAAGACCTCGGCCTATGGCCATTTCGGCCGCAAGCCGGGCCGCGACGGCTCGTTCAGCTGGGAAAAGACCGACCTGGTCCCGGCGCTGAAGGCCGCGGTCAAGGCGGCCGCCTGAGCGACTCAGTAAGAAGGCCCCCTCACCCGCCGCTACGCGGCGACCTCTCCCCCAAGGGAGTGGTGGTGACAGGGCGAAATCGTGCCACAACTCACCTCTCCCTTTGGGGGAGAGGTCGGCCGAGGGCCGGGTGAGGGGGCCTTTTTCACGGAGGACCAGTGTCCGACAAACCCCACCATCCCCTCAACGTCGACGGCGAGCCGCGAGCCTTTTTCGGCCGGCGCTCCGGCAAACGCCTGCACAAAGGGCAAGATCAGCTGTTCCGGGAGTTGCTGCCTGAGCTGGAGATCGCGCTCGGCGAGGGGATGCTCGACCCGGCGGCGGTGTTCCCGGAAGCGACAAGGCGCGAGATCGAAATCGGCTATGGCGGCGGCGAACACCTGTCGCTGGAAGCCAGCCGGCACCGCGACACCGGCTATATCGGCTGCGAAGTGTTCTCGGGCGGCATCGCCAAGCTGCTGCAGCAGATCGACGAGGAGGAACTCGGCAACATCCGGCTGTTCACGGATGATGCGCTGAAGCTGCTGCAGAAGCTCCCCGAGGCCAGCCTCGATGGCGCCTTCCTGCTCTATCCCGACCCGTGGCCGAAGACGCGGCATCATAAGCGCCGCTTCATCTCGCCGCTGACCCTGAGCGAACTCGGACGGACGCTGAAGCCGGGTGCGCCGTTCCGCTTCGCGACCGATATCGAGGACTACGCGAACTGGACACTGGCCCATATCCTGCGCGCGCCGGATTTTGTTTTCGTGCCGGAACGGCCGCGGATCTGGCACGAGCCCTATGCCGGCTGGGAGCCGACGCGGTACGAGGAGAAAGCCCGGGCTGCGGGCCGGAACATCAGCTTCTACCTGACGTTCACGCGCCGCTGAGCGGCGCCGCGTTACGGCGAATTAACAGAACGTTTAGGCAATCGGGCATTGAAATGTGCCGTCGGCCTCTGGAAAATGCCGGCTCATGAACAATATGCGACCGAGGGGATCTCGCGCCAGCCGGCAACGGCTGGCCAAAATTCTATCTCACGGAGTTGGCGCATGCGTGAGCCGAAGCGTCCGCCGGTCAATCAGGCAGTGATCGACGAACTCCTGACCACCCGCAACAGCAAATGGACGCCGACGGTGGTGCTGCATCTGAGGCACGAAACGCTGCGGTTCTCGGAGCTGCAGCGTGAGATCGGCACGATCTCGCAGAAGGCGCTGACGGCGAGCCTCCGGGCCCTGGAGCGCGACGGCTTCGTCACCCGCACCAGCTATGCGACCATTCCGCCGCGAGTCGACTATGCGTTGACCGACCTTGGTACCGAGGCACTGAAAGCCTTCGAGGCCTTCGAAACCTTTGCCTCGCTGCACTGGCACCGAGTGCTTGAGGCGCGGCAGCAATTTGACGCGCGCGGGGACGCCGAGCTGCCCGAACCTCCGGTGCTGCGGATCAGCACCGGGCGTTGATCCCAGGCGGGCGATCGCCCCGCCTGAGGGATCAGCGAGCCGGCAGGCACGTAGCCAGCCGGCTCGGGGGATCGCCATCAGTCGAAGAAATCGTCGACGAGCAGCGACTTGTTATAGACCGGAGCCGTCTTGACGCCGGTATCGACCTTGCTCAGCACGCGGGTGTTGCCCTGCGCGGTGCTCTGCACCGGCTTCAGCGTGTCCTTGTAGAAGTACTGGAAGGTCGAGGAGCCGTCGGCCTGCTTCACCACGGCGCGGATGATGCCGTCAGCGTTCTCGTAGACGTCGGTGGCATTGATCCCCTTGTGCTGCAGCTGCGTCACGAGGAAGTCCGAGTCGAAGCTGGAATCCTCAGAGGCCGCGAAAGCCGGAACCGAGAGACCGCCCACGAGCAGCAGAGCGGCAAGGCCAAGAGCAGAAGTTTTCATTTTCACGTCCCTTTCGTTGTCTGGACAACAGGGAGATCGGACTCCTTGCGCCGCTTCGCAAGACGCGAAATCTGCACCTCACCCTCTTGAAATTCGATAATGGCTGCAGAGGGTTACATGAGGGAACGCCACCATCTCGTGAGAAACCCACCTCCCTCGAGGCGGGTTGGTTGCCTTGAGGAAACCATTGGTGGGAGTGGGGTTTGGAGGGGTTCAGGGCACGATTCCCGCGTGGATTTCCAGGAACCGCCGGGGCACTTTCGGCGTCTGAGCGTGACAAGGAGGCGTGCCGTGCACCAAACCGTGAGAATCCTAAATATTCAGCAAGTTACGCATAATGTGCGCCGCTACGTGCTGGAAAAGCCCGCCGGATACCGCTTCGAACCCGGCCAGGCCACCGAACTGTCGCTCGACGAGGATGGCTGGCGCGACAAGAAGCACCCCTTCACCTTCACCGCGCTCAACGACTGGGATTATCTCGAGTTCACCATCAAGAGCTACTTCAAGACCGGCGGCGACGGGATGACGGAGCGATTGTTCGGTTATGGCGCCGGCCAGCGGCTGGTGCTGCGCGACCCCTGGGGCACCATCACTTACAAAGGCCCGGGCACCTTCATCGCCGGCGGCGCCGGCGTGACACCGTTCATCGCCATCCTCAGGCAGCTCGCCAGGGACGGCAAGCTGGCTGGACATCGGCTGATCGCCTCCAACCGCAAGGCCGAGGACATTATCCTCCGCGACGAGTTCGAAGCCATGGCGGGGCTCGAGACCACCTGGACCATCACCGACGACCCCGCCGCCGAGGGCGTGCTGCACGAGCGGATCGACGAAGCCTTCCTCAGGCGCGAGGTGCATGACATCGGCCAGAACTTCTACCTCTGCGGTCCGGATCCGATGGTAGCCGACCTGAAGGCGGCCCTCGGCGGGTTGGGCGCCAAGGCGGAAGCCCTGACCTGGGAGAAGCCGTGAGGCGCAGGGGTTCAGCAAGACCCAGGCTGGCGCGCGCCGCCCCCACCCCTGCCCCCTCCCCGCACGGGGGAGGGATTAAGGGTGGGGGTAAGCTCGCACCGGCATTTCGGGGAGCCGCACCTATTCTGCCGCCTGCGGCTGGGCTGCTGCCGCCGCGCCGTGCCCGGCCAATGTCCGCTGCCCCAGCAGCACCGTGAGCAAAGCCAGGGCGCCCGAGACCACCGAGACGATGAAGCCGTTGCTGGCCCCGTAGCTATCGACCACCCAGCCGGTGACGAATGAGCCGAGCGCCATGCCGATGCCGATGCCGGTCATCACCCAGGTGATGCCCTCGGTCAGCATCGCCGCCGGCACCCGCCGTTCGATCAGGCCGAAGGCGGTGATGAAGGTCGGCGAAATGGCGACACCGCTGGCGAACACGGCAAGCGCCAGCATCGGCACGTTGTCGACGAACGGCAGCGGCCAGGCAGTGAGGGCGATGACGGCCAACGCGATCGCCAGCTGCTTCTCGAGCGCCAGCTTCAGGTTCAGCGCGCCGACGATCAGGCCGACGAGGAACGAGCCGACGGCGTAGACGCCGATGACGAGGCTGGCGGCGCCGGGCTGACCCAACTTCTCGGTGATCGCCACTGCGCTCACCTCGGCGGTGGCGAAGATGGCGCCGACGAAGATCAGGGCCAACGTGATGATCTGCACCGGCCGCTGCCGGATGGCCGACTTGCCAGCGCCGGCCGCCGCGACGCTGGGCCTGGGCTCGGTGCGGCGCTGGGCGATGAAGGCAAGGCCGCCGAGCGCGAGGAACAGCGTGCTGGCCAATAGCCCTGCCTGGGGGAACAGCGCCACCGCAAGGCCAACCGACAGCGAGGCTCCGGCGATGTAGACCAGCTCGTCGGCAGACGACTCGAACGCGAAGGCGGTGTTGAGTTCCGGCCGGTCTCGGAACAGTTCGCTCCAGCGCGCCCGGATCATCGCCGGAAAGCTCGGCATCAACGCAGCAGCAAGGGCCGCGGCGAACAAGGTCCAGAGCGGCCAGTGCTGGGCGGCCGCCAGCATCAGCACGGCGAAGGCCGCGACGGCAATGAGCGTCGTCGGGATCAGCACGCGCGACTGACCCAGCCGGTCGACGACGCGCGAGATCTGCGGCGCGAACAGCGCGTTGGCCAGCGCGTAAGTGGCCGATACGGCGCCGGCAAGCCAGAACTCGCCGTGGGTCTGCGACAGCATGGCGACAATGCCGATCGGCGCCATCGCCATCGGCATGCGAGCGACGAAACCCGCGGCGGCAAAGCCTTTGGCGCCGGGCGCACGGAAAATCTCTGCATATGGATTCGACATGGCGATCCCTCGACATTTGCTGAGCCGCGGCCTACATCATTGACATACGCGGCGTATGCAAAAGCATCTAGTGACATACGCGACGTATGTCAATTGACATACGTCGCGTATATGAAATGGCAGGGCATGGCTCAGAGAACCCGCAGCGAGATGATTCTGGAGACCCGCGCCAAGCTGATGGCCGCAGGCCGCGAGGCCTTTGCCAAAGTCGGCTATGCCGAGGCCTCGATGGATCACTTCACCTCCGATGTCGGACTGACGCGCGGCGCGCTCTATCACCATTTCGGCGACAAGCGCGGGTTGTTCGAGGCCGTCGTCGCCCAGATCGACAGCGAGATGACGGCGCGGCTGAAGACGCGGGCCGCCAAGGCGCCGAACGCCTGGGAGAGTTTCGTCGAGGAAGGCATCGGCTATATCGAGATGGCGCTCGAGCCGGAGATCCAGCGAATCATGCTGCGCGACGGCCCGGCAGTACTGGGCGACCCGTCGTCCTGGCCGAGCGCCAATGGCTGCATCACGGCGATGAAACAGAGTCTCGAGGGGTTGCTGGAAAACGGCATGATCGCCGACGTGGACTGCCAGGCCACCGCGCGAATGATCACCGGCGCCTCCTGCTACGCCGCGCAGTGGATCGCCAATGCGGAAGATCCGGTCGCCGTCTCACACCGCGCGACTGCCGCTTATCGGCGCTTGGTCGAAGGGCTGCTGCGCAACCCGCCGCCCCGGCACTGACCACCAGGCTACTCAGGCTGGTCGATCAGCGCGCCGGCGACGAACGCCGTCACCTTGTCGACCGGCATCTCGCAGGGCTTGAGCGCCGGTTCGCCGCTGCCGGGCGGTCGATAGATGTTGAGGCTGATGCGGTCGGCGCCGCCAAGCTGCTCGGCATAGAGCTTGAAACTTTGACCGTTGGCATGCGCGGTGCTGGTCACCCCGTAGCGCCGACCCTGGTAGCGGGCGGTGAAGTAGCCGCGGGGCCAGGAGTTGAGGGTCGACCAGATCAGTGCGGCTGAGGGAGCGATGGAGATCGTCATGCTCCTGATATGGGGCGACCAGGCTCGCCCGCCAATGCCGCCCGGTCCGGCACAGGAGCAGGCGCTCGTTCCATCTTTCCTCCCCCTTTGAGACCGGTGACTCCCCACATATGCGATTGCCCTGCCCTTTGAGCCAAGGGTCACCGGCACCGGGCGCAAACAAAGAGGCCCGGGATCGCTCCCGGGCCTCTTCTCATTCAATGAGCTGCCGATTACTCGGCGGCGTCGGTCTTTTCCTCGACGATTTCCTTGCCGGTCGCCTGGTCGACGACCTTCATGGAGAGGCGGACCTTGCCGCGCTCGTCGAAGCCGAGCAGCTTCACCCACACCTTGTCGCCTTCCTTGACGACGTCGGTGGTCTTGCCGACGCGCTGGGCGGCGAGCTGGGAGATATGCACCAGGCCGTCCTTGGCGCCGAAGAAGTTCACGAACGCGCCGAAATCGGCGGTCTTGACCACGGTGCCCTGGTAGATGGCGCCGACTTCGGCTTCATCGGTGATCGACTTGATCCACTTGATGGCCGCATCGATCGACGCGCCGTCCGAGGACGAGACCTTCACGGTGCCGTCGTCGTTGATGTCGATCTTGGCGCCGGTCTTCTCGACGATCTCGCGGATCACCTTGCCGCCGGTGCCGATCACTTCACGGATCTTGTCGGTCG
The DNA here is from genome assembly GCF_001402915.1 of Devosia sp. A16. Lineage (GTDB taxonomy): Bacteria > Pseudomonadota > Alphaproteobacteria > Rhizobiales > Devosiaceae > Devosia_A. Next base: position 2,305,693 of record NZ_CP012945.1, on the reverse strand, counting down.
GGATGGTGATGGTCTCGATGCGCGGGGCGAATTCGCCGACGCTGGAGCGCGAGGTGTCGAGCGCCTTGGCCATTTCGCCCAGGATGTGCTCGCGACCCGCCTTGGCCTGGCCGAGGGCGACCTTCATGATCTCCTCGGTGATGCCGGCGATCTTGATGTCCATCTGCAGCGAGGTGACGCCGTCGGCGGTACCCGCAACCTTGAAGTCCATGTCGCCGAGGTGATCTTCGTCACCCAGGATGTCGGAGAGCACCGCGTAGCGGTCGCCTTCGAGGATCAGGCCCATGGCGATACCGGCCACCGGCTTCTTCATCGGCACGCCTGCATCCATCAGCGCCAGCGAGGTGCCGCAGACGGTCGCCATCGAGGACGAGCCGTTCGACTCGGTGATCTCGGAGACGACGCGGATGGTGTAGGGGAAGTCTTCCGCCTTGGGACGGATCGGGTTGATGGCGCGCCACGCGAGCTTGCCGTGACCGATTTCGCGCCGGCCGGGCGAACCCATGCGACCCGCTTCGCCGACCGAATAGGGCGGGAAGTTGTAGTGCAGCATGAAGTTCACCTTCTGGGTGCCTTCGAGGCTGTCGACGAACTGCTCGTCGTCGCCGGTGCCGAGCGTGGCAACGACGAGGGCCTGGGTCTCACCGCGGGTGAACAGGGCCGAACCGTGGGTGCGGGGCAGAACGCCGACTTCGGCGACGATCGGGCGGACCGTCGTCAGGTCACGGCCATCGATGCGCGACTTGGTGTCGAGGATGTTCCACCGGACGATCTTGGCCTGGAGGTTATGGACCACTTCGCCCAGGTCCTCGGCCGAGACGGTGCCGGCTTCGATCTGGGCGGCGAAATGCTCCTTGACCTTGGCGTTGGCGGCATCGACCGCAGCATAGCGCTGCGCCTTGTCGGTGATCTTGTAGGCGGCGCGGAGGTCGGCCTCGGCCATCTTCAGCACGTCGGCTTCAAGCGCCGAATAATCCGGCGGGGTGAAATCGCGCGGTTCCTTGGCGGCGAGTTCGGCCAGCTTGATGATGGCGTCGATCACCTTGCGCGAGGCCTCGTGACCGAACATCACGGCGCCGAGCATGATTTCCTCGGAGAGCTCCTGGGCTTCCGATTCCACCATCAGCACGGCGTCCTGGGTGCCGGCCATGACCAGGTCGAGCTTGGACTCGGCACGACGGTCGACGGCGAGGTTCAGGACGTACTGGCCATCGACGTAGCCGACGCGGGCAGCCCCGATCGGGCCCATGAAGGGCACGCCCGAGATGGTCAGCGCGGCCGAAGCAGCGACCATCGAGAGCACGTCCGGATTGTTCTCCATGTCGTGCTGGAGGACCGTGACGATGACCTGGGTCTCGTTCTTGTAGCCCTCGGGGAAGAGCGGACGGATGGGACGGTCGATCAGGCGGGAGATCAGCGTCTCGCCTTCGGTCGGACGGCCTTCGCGCTTGAAGTAGCCGCCCGGGATCTTGCCCGCGGCGAAGTACTTCTCCTGATAGTTGACGGTCAGCGGGAAGAAGTCCTGACCCGGCTTCGGCGACTTGGCCGAAACGACGGTGGCGAGGACCACGGTTTCGCCGAGCGTGGCGAGCACGGCGCCGTCAGCCTGGCGGGCGATCTTGCCGGTCTCGAGGGTGAGGGGCTGGCCGCCCCAGTTCAGCTCAACTTTGTGGTAGTCGAAGTTGATGGGCATATCGTTGTCTTTCCATTCTGCCGGAATGAGCGGGAACGCGGGGGCGTAGCCACCCCGCGAACTCATCCGGTGTGCCAGCCGCACGCCGCACCCCATGTGCGGCAGCAGCCCAAAATCGGCACGGTTCCGCGCTGACGTTCTGCGTTGTCGCGCACTCGAACCCGAAAAGTCTCACGACCTTTCCCGAGTACGCTCCACCCAGGTGTCAACTGGGGCGGAACATGGACAAGACGATGAGCCGCTCATGTCTCTGAAAAGAGGGTGCCTCTGCACCGTGAGCGGCCGATGATCTCGCCATGCTCCGCGTAGTTCGTCAGCCTACGCTACTATCCGGCGTCGCCGCCGGGGTGGACCCGCGAGGCGTGCCTCGTGGGTCCGGGTAGTCGAAACGACCCGTGCCTTAGCGGCGCAGGCCCAGACGCTCGATGAGCGCCTTGTAGCGCGCTTCGTCCGACTTCTTGACATAGTCGAGGAGACGGCGGCGCGTCGAAACCATCTTCAGCAGGCCCCGGCGGGAATGGTTGTCCTTGCCGTGCAGCTTGAAGTGTTCGGTGAGATTGGCGATGCGTTCGGAGAGGATCGCGACCTGGACTTCCGGCGAACCGGTGTCGTCCTTCTTGGTGGCGAAGTCCTTGATGAGCGCAGTCTTCCGCTCTGCGGTAATCGACATCGGAAAGGTCCTTTCAAACAGAGGATCATCGGGACGCTGCCGCCCGGGATGTCGTCCAGGTGGAGCCATGAATAAGCGCCGGCCGGGCCGGAACTTGCGCGCTCTATAGGGGAAAGGGCCGCAGAACGCCAGTTATTTGTCGGTCTCGGGCTTCTCGGCAGCGCTGTTGAGGGTGTCGGAGGGGTCGAGCGAGCTGAGCGGAATGGTGAACCGCCACTCGATGCCCTGCGTGTGCACCTCGCGCTTGACCTCGCCATTGAGCGAGCGGCCGACCATGTTCTCGAGCACGGTGGTGCCGAAGCCGCGACGCGGCGCGGCCTCGGCCGGCGCATTGCCGCTTTCGTGCCAGCGAAAGCTCACCGCGTCGCCGACCCGCTCCCAGGTCAGTTCCAGCCGCCCGCCCTCCTTGGCGAAGGCGCCGTACTTGACGGCGTTGGTGGCCAGTTCGTGCGCCGCCATGCCGAGGATCTGGCCGGCCTGGGCGTTGAGCCGCAGCGGCGGGCCGTCGACGACGACGCGCTCACCGTCGACCGGGCAGAACGGATCGATCTGGCTGACCAGCAGTTCCTTGAGATCAACCCCCGCTACCCCGTGCGCCAGCAGCAGGTCGGTGGAGCGGGCGAGCCCGAAAATGCGGCGCTCGAAGCTCGAGACGAACTCGGGCACGGAATCGGCGCCGCGGGCCGTCTGCTTGGCCATCGCAGCGATCACCGTCATCTGGTTCTTCGACCGATGCGCCAGCTCGCGCATCAGGAAGCGCACTTCGGTTTCGGCGGCCTGCCGGCGCCGCGAGGCGTCGCCGAGCGCGGCGGACACGGTCTCGATCTCCTCGATCGGGAAGTGCCGCGCCTCGACCGGCTGGCCGGCGCCGAGCCGTTTGGCGTCCGCTTCAAGGCCGTGCACCGAACGGCCGATCTGCAGGCTGACGCCGTAGACCACCAGCACCACCAGCGCGGCCAGCAGCACGCCGCCGGCGAGCAGCGACCAGAACGCGTCGGCGAGGGGCTTGGCCACCACGTCGCGGTCAGCCCAGGCAACGAGCGACCAACCGGTCAGCGTGGAGCGCTGCGATACCACCAGATAGTCGGTGCCCTCGACAGTCAGCGCGCGCCAGCCGCCGGTGGTGCCGAGGTCGGCGACCGGGATCAGGTTGAAGGTATCGCCGGTGCTGCCGCCCTGATCGGCCGCGGCGATAATCACCCCTTTGCGGTCGACCAGCGCCACATGCCAGCCCTCCGGCATGCGGCTCGCCAGCAGGGCCATCGAAAGCTGACTGGCAGTGCGGCTGAAACCGAGGATCAGGGGTGGATGGTTGGCCGGAAAGATCGGCTGCAGGATGTTGACGACCCATTGCTTGGACAGCCGGCCCAATACGGCATCGGACACCGTGACGTCGCGCCTGTCGAAGGCGCGCTGGGCCGTCTCGGTGTCGCCGATCGGCGTCGTGACCTGTTCCGAAATGGGCACCCGGGTGGAGAGGTCCGAGGTGAGGTCAGGGTGGATCAGGTAAACGAACGAGCCGGTATTCTCGAGGGCGACGCTGACCCGGGCATGAAATTCCGGGTACTCGGCGGGATTCAGCGGCGGGGTGGTGGCCAGCACACGCAGGGTGGTGATGTTGGCGTTGATCTCACGATCCACGGCCTGGATGATGGAGCGGGAATTGCCGGTGATCAGCGTCTCGACCACCCGCTCCTGCGCCTCGTTGTTGCGTTGCAGCAGGATAGCGGAAAAAACGAAGGCGGGAACCAGCGCCACCAGTGCCAGGACAAACAGGTAGACCGCTATCGGGCGAGCCGTCGGTCCGCGGCGACGCACAATAGCAGAAGTCTCAGCCGGGCCGGGCCCGTCAGCCATAAAGCACCCCGGCGATACTCAACCCAGACCCCCGCGCACGTCAGTGCTCGAAAACGCGGGATGCGGGAGTTGGTTCCAGACGCGTCCGCGAATTTCAGACAAGGACGCGCTGCGGCTTGAACATGCCCGCCTCGACGCGACCGAGCGCCACGGCGGTCCCGGCGCTGCTGGCCCAGGCGCTGTCGAGCGCGATCGGCGCCGTGGCGCCGCCGAGCAGCACCGGATTGCCGTGGCGCACGGCGCTGGCCTGATCGGGGCTGAGCCGAATCTCGGGCAACAACGACAGGCCGGCGGAAACCGGCAGCAGCAAGGCGTCGCGGTCGGCCGTCGCTTCCAGCGTCTCGAACGTCACCGCCCGTGCCTCGTCGAACGGGCCGACAGCGGTGCGGCGGAGCTCGACCACATGGCCGCGCGTGCCCAATTGCCGCGCCAGGTCGCGCGCCAGAGCCCGGACATAGGTGCCCTTCTCGCAGGTCATCTCCAGTCGACTGACCTCGCCGGTATGCTCGAGGAGCCGCAAGGCCTCGATATAGACCGGTCGTGCTGCCAGCTCGACCGTCTCGCCGGCGCGCGCCAGGTCATAGGCGCGCTCGCCATCGACCTTGATGGCCGAGAAGGCCGGTGGGGTCTGCATGATCTCGCCGGTGAAGTCGGGCAATACAGCGAGGATTTCGGCTTCCGACGGGCGCATATCGGAACGGGCGCTGACGTCGCCCTCGGCGTCGTCGGTGGTGGTTTCCTCGCCCCACTTGATGGCGAAACGGTAAACCTTGGTGCCGTCCTGCACGGCAGGCACGGTCTTGGTGGCTTCGCCCAGGGCGATCGGCAGGATGCCGGTTGCCAGCGGGTCTAGCGTTCCGGCATGGCCGGCCTTTTTGGCACCGAACAGCCAGCGGAGCTTGCCCACGGCCTGAGTGGAGGTCATGTCATAGGGCTTGTCGAGAACCAACCAACCGGAGACGTCGCGTTTCTGGGATTTGGGTGCGTTCAATGCATCTTCCTTGGCCTCCCTCCCCTTCTTCAGGGGGAGGGATTGAGGATGGGGGTCAGCTAGCGCCGGCGCGTGTGGACCCCCACCCCTGCCCTCCCCGAAGAAGGGGAGGCGAGTGGAGAGTCCGAGGGCGCTTACTCCTCTTCCTCATCCTTATGGATGTCGCGCTGCACGCGCTCGGAGCGCAGCAGGGCGTCGATCTTGCCGAACTCGTCGAAGGTGTTGTCGACGAAAAAGCGCAGGTCGGGCGCGAATTTCAGATCGAGCGCCGGCGCCACGCGGCCGCGGATGAAGCGGTGGTGGCGGTTGAGCGCGGCAACGATCTCCTCGGCCCCTTCACCGCCCAGCGGCATGATATAGGCGTTGGCGAGCTTGAGGTCGGGCGTCATGCGGACCTCGGGGACGGTGATGACCTTGCCTTCGAGCAGCGGATCCTCGATCTCGCCACGAGCAAAGACACCGGAAAGGGCGTGGCGCACCAGCTCGCCGACGCGCAGCATGCGCTGGCTGGGGCCGCTGGGCTTGTGGGTGTCGCGTTTCATCGGTCCGAGTTAGGCGCTTGGCAGGCCGGCGTCAACGGTGACGGCCGCACTGCCCCAGGAACGGCATCCGGTGGGTTGGCAACATTGAGCTACCCTCTCTCAACGGTGGGACCACCCCGCTTGCCTTCGATCAGCCGCTGGAGCCCGTCGAGAATCCGCTCGAGCCCGAAATCGAAGGCAAGGTCGGGGTTGCCGAGACCATAGAGTTCGCCGACCACCGCACCCACCCGGCTGGCCACCGGGTAGGGCGAGAAATCTATCGTCTCCATGAACGGTGCAATGGTGTACCACCACTCGTCGTCGCTCATCCCGGTCTGCGCCTTGACCATGCTGGCACGCACCACATCGCGCACCGCGCCGTGCACATAGTTGGCGACGAGGGTGACCGAGAAATCCATCTCGACTGCGCTGAGCCCCAGCCCATCGAACACCCCCAGGATGGTGTCATAGGCCCGAATGGTGTTGGGACCGAGCACCGGCCGATGCGTGCCAATCTCCAGCGCCCACGGATGGGCGAGATAGAAGCGGCGGAAGCTGCGGGCCACCAGCGTGACGTTGGCCCGCCAGTTCGCCGGCTGAAAGTCGGGAGCAAGCTCGCCGGCCTGGGCGATTGCCACCGCATCGAGCATCAGGTCGAGCAGTACCGCCTTGTCGGGAATGTGGGTGTAAAAGCTCATCGGCGAGATGCCGACCGCCTCGGCGACCCGTCGGGTGGAGACCGCGCCGATCCCTTCGGCATCGGCAATGGCGACGGCGGCAGCCACCAGGTCGGCAACGCCGACCCGTGACTTGGGTCCGCGTTTGGGTGCGGGGGCCCTGCCCCACATCAGCTCCAGCGCCCGGATCGGATCGCCCCGACCGACAATTTCCTCGGCCATCCAGCCTCCGCAAAAAACTCTTTACACTGTACGGGCTTTGGATTATCAAAACACCGTACACTGCACAACGTTATATCCGCGCCCTGCGAAAGTCGAGCTATCCCTTCGGCTATCCGGCTCCGCGTGTCGAAAACCAGCCTGCTGACACGTCATGTCAGCAGGGCTGGTTAGCTTGTCCAAAATGAACCGCGTTTGAGGAGTGAAGCAATGATCCATGCCCGCGGGCTGAAGCGCAGCTTCAAGACCAAAGAGGGTGTCGTCGAGGCGGTGCGCGGCCTCGACCTCGATGTGGCAGAAGGCGAGCTGGTGGCGTTCCTCGGCCCCAATGGCGCCGGCAAATCCACCAGCGTGCGCATGCTGACGACGCTGTTGCCGCCGACGGCGGGAGCGGCGAGCGTCGCCGGGCATGACGTGTTGCGCGACGCCAACGCCGTGCGCCGCCGTATCGGCTATGTCGGCCAGGGCGCCGGGGCCGGCGGCTACAACAAGCTGCGCGACGAGTTGCTGACCCAGGGCGCGGCGCAGCGGATGAGCAAGGCCGACTCGGCCCGCCGCGCCGACGAGCTGATCGGCATGCTCGAGCTCAGCGGGCTCGAAAAGCGAACCGGCATGAGTCTGTCGGGCGGACAGAAGCGGCGCGTCGATATCGCTCTCGGGCTGATGCACAGCCCCAGGGTACTGTTCCTCGACGAACCCTCGACCGGGCTCGACCCGCATAGCCGCGCCAATCTCTGGGAACACATCCTCAAGCTGAGGAAGGCGACCGGGATGACGATCTTTCTCACCACGCACTACCTCGACGAAGCCGACTCGATGGCCGAGCGGATGATGATCATGGACAATGGCCAGATCATCGCCAACGACACCCCGGAGCGGCTGAAAGCCAACCTGGCGGGTGACCGCATCAGCATCGATGCCGAAAATCCCGTGCTCGCCGCCGAACTCGCCGCGCATCTGCCCGAAGCGCGCGAAGTCAGCCGTGACGGCGCCCGTGTCGGGGTGACGGTAAAGGGCGGCGAGGCTGTGCTGCCGGAGTTCATCCGGACGCTCGACCAGCGCGGAGCGCGGGTGCTGGCGGCCAATGTCCGGCGGCCGACGCTGGACGACGTGTTCCTGGGATTGACCGGCCGCTCGCTCAGGGAGACCGCCGCATGAAAGGGCCGTTTGCACCAGTGAGGCAGAGGGCAGCCGTAGTTGAAAGCCACCGGATTCCTCCAGCTCCCCTCCCCCTTGAGGGGAGGGGTGGGGGGTGGGGGTCCATCGGCTCGAGAACCGCTCCACCCCCACCCTCAATCCCTCCCCTCAAGGGAGAGGGAAGCCATCGAACCGCAACCTTCGTCCCCATCTGGGAGATCCACCCATGAGCTTCTTTCGTGACGTTGCGACCTCATTCACGCGCGAGATGAAACCGACCCTGGCCGATCCATCCTGGATGGCGTTCGGTCTGGTGCAGCCTGTGCTCTATCTCGCCTTCTTCGTGCCGCTGCTCGATGTCGGCGGCTCGACCGCCGAGGCGCTGCAGTGGTTCGTACCCGGGATGATCGTCATGCTGACGCTGTTCGGCACCGCGATGGTGGGCTGGAGCCTCACCGAGGAGCTGATGAGCGGGGTGCTCGAGCGCTTCCTTGCCACGCCGATGAGCCGGCCGGCGCTGATCTTCGGCCGCTCGCTCAAGGAAATGTTCCCGCTGGCGCTGCAGGCGCTGGCGCTGATTCTGCTGGCCTGGCCGTTCGGGCTCGAGCTCCATCGGTTCCAGATGCTGTTCGGACTCGCGCTGCTGGCCCTGTTCGGCGCCGGAGTGGCGGCGCTCTCCTATGCGCTGGCCATCGCGGCGCGGCACAATACCTCGCTGTTCTACATGGTGAGCCAGTCGGTGGCGCTGCCGCTGATGCTGCTGGGCGGGGTGCTGCTACCGATCGAGAACGGGCCGGGCTGGCTGTACATCGCCAGCCGCTTCAACCCGCTGACCTACCTGATCGAGGCAGAACGGGCGCTGTTCGCCGGCGAGATGCTCAGCGCCACAGTACTTTGGGGGGTGCTGGTGGCGCTCGGCACCGCGGTGGTCGGGCTCAGCATCGGCGCACGGGCGATCCGCAAGGCGAGCCTCTGATCGCGACCCACCTATCAGCGAACAAACGGCCGGGCGTCCATGCTGGCGCCCGGTTCCCCAGACATCGGAGGCCCAGAGAGATGAACGCAGAGAACATTGCCATCCCGGTGCTGGACACCGGGCCGGCAGATGGCCGTCCCGACGAAGCACAGGCGCTTGCCGCGCGGATCGAACTGGCCGTCGCGATGGGCCAGGAGCAGGTAGCGATCGACCTCCATCGCCGCTTTCTCGCGCTGCCGTTGTCGGAGGCCGAACGCCGCCGGATCCATCGCGAGTTCGCGGTGCTCGACCGGCTGCGCTAAGCCTCCGACCGGGAGAGGGGTTGCCAAGGTCGGCACGTTTATTTAACTACCTGGTAAAGTACGAACGAGGGTTTTGCATGTACGGCTCGATCAAGATCCGCGGGGCGCGGGAGAACAACCTCAAGAACGTGTCGCTCGATATCCCCAAGCGGAAGATCACGGTGTTCACCGGGGTTTCCGGGTCGGGCAAGTCCTCGCTGGTGTTCGGCACCATCGCGGCCGAGAGCCAGCGGCTGATCAACGAGACCTATCCGGCGTTCGTGCAGCAGTTCATGCCGCATTACGGCCAGCCCGACGCCGACGTGCTCGAGAACATCTCAGCTGCCATCATCGTCGATCAGCAGCGGCTGGGCGGCAACTCGCGTTCCACCGTCGCCACCGTCACCGACGCGGCGCAGATGCTGCGGGTGATTTTCTCGCGCGCCGCCGAGCCGAAGCTGGGCGCCCCGGGACTCTATTCCTACAACGATCCGCGCGGCATGTGCCCCGATTGCGAGGGCATTGGCCAGGTCGCGGCGATGGACATGAGCGCCGTGGTCGACGAAACCAAATCGCTCAACCAGGGCGCGCTGCTGCCCAAGGATTTCGCCGTCGACAGCTGGTACTGGGAGATTTACCGGAACTCCGGCCTCTTCGACATGGACAAGCCGGTTTCGAAGTTCACCGCCGAGGAGCGGGAAAACCTGTTCAACCTCGACGACGGCCGCAAGATCAAGGTCGGCAAGATCGGACTGACCTACGAGGGCGTGGTCGCCAAGCTGAAGAAGGGGCTGGGCTCCAAGGACCCCGAGAACCTGCAGCCGCATGTGCGGGTCGAGTACGACAAGATCTTCACCCGCAGGACCTGCCCGGCCTGCGGCGGCGCTCGGCTCAATGCGGCGGCACTGGCGAGCAAGGTGAACGGCAGGTCGATCGCCGAGTGTTCGGCAATGCAGGTTTCCGACCTCGCGCCCTTCGTCCGCTCGATCGAGGCGCCGTCGATCAAGCCAATGATCGAGGCGCTGGCGGCGCGGCTCGAGAACCTCGTCACCATCGGGCTGGGTTACCTGAGCCTCGACCGCGAAAGCTCGACGCTCTCGGGCGGCGAAAGCCAGCGGGTTAAGATGGTGCGCCATCTCGGCTCGTCGCTGACCGACATCACCTATGTGTTCGACGAGCCGAGCGTCGGACTGCACCCGCATGATGTCGGCCCACTGGCCGGGCTGATGCAGCAGCTCAGGGACAAGGGCAACACCGTGCTGATCGTCGAGCACAAGCCTGACATGATCGCCATCGCCGACCATGTGGTCGATATGGGGCCCCTCGCCGGATCGAAAGGCGGCGAGATCGTCTACCAAGGCGATTTCGCCGGGCTGCTGACCTCGGGCACACTCACCGGCAACCACATGAAAAAGCACCAGCCGATCAAGACCGAGGGCCGGAAGCCCAAGGGGCAGCTGAAGATCGCCCATGCCAGGACCAACAACCTGCGCGATGTGTCGGTGGCGATCCCCGAGGGCGTGCTGACGGTAGTGACGGGCGTTGCCGGCGCGGGCAAGAGCTCGTTGATCCAGGGCGCGCTCCCAGTCGCCTACCCGGACACCGTGATCATCGACCAGAACCTCAACCGTGGCTCGTCGCGCTCCAATACCGCAACCTATACGGGCATCCTCGACACGGTGCGGAAGACCTTCGCCAAGGCCAACGGGGTCGATGCGGCGCTGTTTTCCGCCAACTCGAAAGGCGCCTGTCCGGACTGCAAGGGTCTGGGGGTCACCTATACCGACCTCGCGCACATGGACCCGGTGGCCAGCGTCTGCGAGACCTGCGAGGGCAAGCGCTTCACCGACGAGGTGCTGCAGCACAAGCTGCGCGGCAAGGCGATCAGCGACGTCTACGAGATGAGCGTCGCCGAGGCGGCCGAGTTCTTCACCGAGCCGGCGATCGCCAGGATCCTCAAGGGGCTCGACGATGTCGGGCTCGGCTACCTGACATTGGGCCAGCCGCTGTCGACACTGTCGGGCGGCGAACGGCAACGACTGAAGCTTGCGGCGGAGCTCGGCAAATCGGGCAATATCTACGTGCTCGACGAACCCACCACCGGGCTCCACATGAACGATGTCGACACGCTGATCGGGCTGTTCGACCGGCTGGTGGACGCCGGCTCGACGGTGATCGTCATCGAGCACAATCTCGACGTGATCAGCCGGGCCGACTGGGTGATCGACCTCGGACCGGGGGCCGGCCACCAGGGCGGCAGCGTGGTGTTCGAGGGGACGCCGACGGGGCTCCGGGACGCCAAGGGGAGTCTGACGGGGGCGGCGCTGGCGGCGCGTGGGTAGATTTTCGAGCGCTGACTGAAGCAGACGGCCCCCTCCCGGCCTCCCCCATGAAGGGGGAGGTGAAGAGTCGAGGCTTGGTCCTCGATGGTGCCAAACACTCGATGCGGCACCTCCCCCTTTATGGGGGAGGATGGGAAGGGGCCGTCTGCTTCAGTCAGTCAGCCGTCAGCCCCACCACATCCTGCAGCTCCTTCACCCGCCTTGGCGTCCACCGGCCAGGTTGTCGGTCGGACGGATGGAAGGCGCAGGCCTTCCACTCCAGGGAGATCATGGCAATCCCCATGCGCCGGAGCGCGCGACTCGACCGGGCTTGCGCGACTCATAAGTATTTGCTTATGTGTCGTGCATGGAAGCAGATATCTTCAAGGCGCTGGCCGACCCCAACCGCCGCGCCATGCTGGAGCGCCTGGCGGCGGGGGAGCTGAACGCCACGGCATTGCGGCAGGGTTTCGAGATCAGCCAGCCGGCGATGTCGCAGCACATCGCGGTGCTGCGTGGCGCCGGGCTGATCACCGAGCGGCGCGAAGGGCGAAGCGTGCACTACGCGGTGAACCCCGACGGCATGGCGCCGCTGACCGATTGGCTGGCCCGCTACCAGGCCTTCTGGCCGGAGCGCCTGGGCCGGCTGCGAGATTTCCTCAAGGAGATGGACCAATGAGCGAGCCAAAAAGCATGCCCGAGCGGGTGATGGTGGAGTGCGCGCTCGACGCGGCGCCCGAAAAAGTGTGGCGGGCGCTGTCGGTCCCGGAATTCCGCGACAGCTGGCTGACCCCGAAGGCCGATGGGGCACACTATTCCGCCGAAGTCCTCGAAGCGGAGCCGCCGCGGCGGCTGACGCTCAGCTGGCGCGAAGGCGATGACGACGCAGCGGAACTGGTGACCTTCACCCTGTCGCCGACGTCGACCGGCGGCACCTGGCTGCGCCTGGTGCATGATCGGGTGGCAGCGCCGATGCGCGTGCCGATCCCGGCCAATGCCAACACCATGATGCTGCGCGCCGCCTAAAGCTCAAAGCTTTCCGTTTTTTCGTTCTGAAGGAGGTCGCCGATGCGCGACATGATGCAGCTCGTCCCTATGGTCATCGAACAGTCGACCCGCGGCGAGCGTTCGTTCGATATCTTCTCGCGGCTGCTGCGAGAGAGGATCATCTTCGTCAATGGCGAGGTCGAGGACCAGATGGCGGCGCTGATCTGCGCCCAACTGCTGTTTCTCGAGTCCGAGAATCCGGGGAAGGAAATCTCGCTCTACATCAATTCACCCGGCGGCGTGGTGACGGCCGGGCTCGCCATCTACGACACCATGCAGTTCATCAAGTCGCCGGTCTCGACGCTCTGCATGGGCACCGCCTATTCGATGGGCTCGTTCCTGCTGGCTGGCGGCGCGCCCGGCCGGCGCATGGCCCTGCCCAATGCCTCGATCCTCGTGCACCAGCCCTCGGGCGGAGCGCAGGGCAAGGTGACGGACGTGCTCATCCATGCCGAGGAGAGCCGCAAGGTGAAGGCGCGGATCAACCGCATCTATTCGAAGCATTGTGGACGCACGATCGAGGAAGTCGAACAGACGCTCGACCGCGACCGCTACATGTCGCCGGAAGAAGCACGTGACTGGGGGCTGATCGACGCGATCTTCACCGAGCGGGCAGAGCTGGCGATGCCGGTGCCGGAACTGCCGATGGGGCGATGATCCCTTCTCCCCTCAGGGGAGAAGGTGGCCGAAGGCCGGATGAGGGGTGAAGCGGCGCCATACGCGCTCGTTGAGAAGCTGAACCCCTCACCCTAGTTCCGCTAGGGACCTTCGGTCCCAGCTGCACTACCCTCTCCCCTCAGGGGAGAGGGGTCCCGACTGCAACCTTCAGCGATACCCAGCCGCCTGCAGCTCGAACAGCTCGGCGTAGCGCCCGCCATTCACCATCAGCTCGGCGTGCGTCCCCTGCTCTTCTACCTTTCCGTCGGCCAGGACCACGATGCGGTCGGCCATGCGGACGGTGGAGAAGCGGTGCGAGATCAGCACGGCGGTGGTGCCTTCGGCGAGGTTCTTGAACCGCGTGAAGACTTCCGCCTCGGCGCGGGCGTCGAGCGCCGCGGTCGGCTCGTCGAGGATGATGATCTCGGCATTGCGCATATAGGCGCGGGCGATGGCGATCTTCTGCCACTCGCCGCCCGACAGATCCTGACCCTTGAGGAAAGTGCGGCCAAGCATCTGGTCGTAACCCTCGGGGAGCTTTCGGATCACCGGATCGGCGAGGCTCTGTTCGGCGGCCGAGACGATGCGCTGGCGATCGCCTGCCACCTCGATGCGGCCGACGCCGATATTGTCCGAGGCGGTGAAGCTGTAGCGCAGGAAATCCTGGAAGATCACCCCGATATGGGTGTGGAGGTCGGCGGTCGAAAATTCCTTGAGATCGATGCCGTCGAGCGTGATGCGACCTTCGTCCGGGTCGTAGAGCCGGGTCATGAGCTTGACGATGGTGGTCTTGCCGGCGCCGTTCTCTCCCACCAGCGCCAGCGTCTCGCCGGCAGGCACGGTGAAGCTCAGATTGCGCACCGCCCAGTTCTCGGAGCCTGGATAGCGGAAGCCGACATTGTCGAACGCGATGCCCTGCTTGACCGGCAGCGGGAACGACTTTGGGTGTTTCGGCTCGAGAATGGTCGGCTTGATCTCGAAGAAGCTGAACAGGTCGTCGAGATAGAGCGACTGCCCGGCGATCTGGGTGAAGCCGATCAGGATCTGCTGCAGGTAGCCGTTGAGCTGCGAGAAGCTGCCCGACAGAAACACCAGCGTGCCGATGGAGAACTCGCCATGGAGCGTCCGCCAGACGATATAGGCGTAGGCGGCGTAATAGGTCAGCGTCGAGATCGAGGCGAGCAGCCCGGTCTGCAGCGCTCGCTTGATGGAGAGGTTCCGGTTCTCGCTCAGGATCTGGCCACTCAGCACCTTGAAACGGCCGGAGAGGAAATCCCCGAGCCCGAACAGTTTGATCTCCTTGGCGCTGTCGGCGCTGGCGCCGATCTGGCGCAGGTATTCGAGCTGCCGCCGTTCGGGCGAACGGTTGTGCGAAATCCAGTAGGCCAGCCGGTTGAAGCGGAATTCGCCCCAGACCGCCGGGATCAAGGCCAGCGCCAACAACCCGATCAGTAGCGGCGCATAGACGAAGAGGCCTGCGGCGAGCGCGATGGCGGTAATCATCGCCTGGGCCTGGCCGAACACCTGCGAGATGACGGTCGAGCGGCTCGAGGCCTGGCGGCGCGCCCGCTCCAGCCGGTCCTGATACTCGGACTGCTCGAAATGCTTGAGGTCTAGCTTTGCCGCATGTTCCATCAGCTCGAGGCTGACCGCATTGGAGTGGCTTTCGCCGAGGATGTTGTCGACCACGTTGACGGCGCGGTTGAAGGCATCGCGGGCAAACACCAGCGCGAACTCCGCCCCGAGCAGCAGCGCCAGGTAAGTCAGTCGCCCGCTCTGCAGCCAATCGTTCAGCTCAGGCCCGGGCACGCCGAGGCTCGTCTGGTGCACCACCTCATCGATGATCAGCTTGGTGAGCAGCAGCACCAGCGGCGGCTGGATGGCGACGATGAGTCGAAGCCCGATCGACAGCCCCATCAACCAGGGGCTGGTCCGCCACATCTGGGCAAAGAGCCGGCCGAGGTGGCGGAAGGTTTTCAGCCGCTCGCCCTTGTCGAACGGTAGTGCGTCAGGAATATCGGGGCCGTTCGCTCCGCGTCCCCCGCCTCCAACCCTACCGCCGACACCACGCATCAAACATCATCCTTGAACAACGGCTGATCCTAAGCTGCGGCACGGCTTGGCGAAACCGGCAATTCGGGCAGGTTCGGCTCCCCTCCCCCTTGAGCAACCGTGTTTGAAGTCAAGCGGGGCTTGGGATCCAAGGTGCGTCGTTTGCGAGGATGGCGTTTGCGGTGGTGAGCAGCTTCCGCATGGCGGCGACGATGGCAAGCTTTGCTGGTTTGCCTTGGCTGCGGAGCCTTTGATAGAAGGTTTTGATGGGTGGGTTGGCGCGGATGGCTGAGATTTGTGGCCATGTAGAGGGCGCAGCGCACCGACAATCGACCGCCCGCGATATGAGCTTGGCCTCGCATCTGGCCGCTGTCGTGCACGAAGGGCGCCACCCCCGCCAGAGCTGCTGCCTGCTTGTTACCGATGCTGCCCAACTCGGGCATCTCGGCGATGAGTACGGCTGCCGTGACCCGGCCGATGCCGGGAATGGAGGCCAGCAGTTCGGCCCGGCGGTGCAGGCCGGCATGCTGCGCGATGTGCTCGGTGATCTGCTTGTCGATGGCGGCGATCTGAGTACTCAGGAAGTCGATATGGGCCTTGATGCTGGCCTTGATCGTCTGGCCCTCGGGGTGCTCGCTGCGCTGCTTCTCCATGGCCAGCATGTCCACCATCTGCCGACGCCGACGTACCAGGTCGGTCAGCTCCAGGGCATAGGGATCGTGCGGATCGGGCTGTGGCTGCATGAGGCGAGCGAAGCGCAGGATGGCCTGCGCGTCAATCGCATCGGTCTTGGCCATCTGCCCGTCGGCACGGGCCAGATCCCTCACCCGGCGTGGGTTGACCTTGCTCAGGGCAATGCCGTGTTCGGCCAGTTCGCGAGCCATCAGTCGGGTATAGCTGCCAGTGGCTTCACACACCACGTGCGGCCGCCTCAGCGTCCCGAGCCGCACGATCAGGCGGCGAACCCCTGCCTGGGTATTGGGAATACGAAGCACCGGGGTCTCGGCCATGGCCAGGTCCAGGTGCTGCTTGGATACGTCGACGCTGACATAGTCGGGGGAAGCGATCATGATGCTCTGCCTTGTATGCGGGCCCAAAGCCCAACCAACCGTTCGAGATCGTCACGAAGGGCCGGAGGCGTACGCTCAAGGACGAGCTCGAACGCTCAGGGGAGACACACGCCCCCCGACCACAGGCCCCGGAAAAACACCAGAACCTGCAGGGTCAGATCTGATCACTATCGACCCACAAACGGAACATACAAGGGGAGGGGTTGGGGGTGGGGGTGGTGCGGGGAACCTCGGTGCTGACTGCACCACCCCCCCTCAATCCCTCCCCTCAAGGGGGAGGGAAGCGGTCGCCTCAACGCCGGTTTGCCACTTCGCGCCCGCCAAAAAGAAAGAGAGCGCCGAGCTTTCGCCGGGCGCTCTCTTTGATGGCTTGTCGCTCACGCTTACAGCGACCGGGTGACCTGCTCGACGCGGAAGCATTCGATGACGTCGCCGGCGCGGATGTCTTCGTAGTTCTCGAAGGCCATGCCGCATTCCTGGCCGACCGGCACTTCCTTGACTTCGTCCTTGAAGCGCTTGAGCGTCTTGAGCTTGCCTTCGTGGATCACGACGTTGTCGCGCAACAGGCGCACGCCCGCACCACGCTCGACGATACCCTCGGTCACGCGGCAGCCGGCGACCTTGCCGACCTTGGTGATCGAGAACACTTCGAGGATCTCGGCGTAGCCGATGAAGGTCTCGCGACGCTCCGGCTTCAACAGGCCAGACATCGCCGCCTTCACGTCATCCACGAGGTCGTAGATGATGTTGTAGTAGCGGATTTCGATGCCCTCACGGGTGGCGAGATCGCTGGCCTGCTTGTTGGCGCGGACGTTGAAGCCGATGATGATGGCGTTCGATGCCGAGGCCAGCGTCACGTCGGATTCGGTGATGGCGCCCACACCGCTCATCAGGATCTGCGCCGAGACTTCCTCGGTCGAGAGCTTGTTGAGCGAAGCGTTGATGGCTTCGACCGAGCCCTGCACGTCACCCTTGATGATCAGCGGGAACTTGGCGATGCCCGAGGCCTTGAGCTGATTCATCATCTGCTCGAGGCTGGTGGCGCCGCCGCCCGCGGTCTTCTCGCGGATCAGGCGCTGACGGTACTCGGTGACTTCACGGGCCCGGGCTTCGGTCTCGACCACCGAGAAGCGGTCGCCGGCCGACGGCACGCCGGTAAAGCCAAGCACTTCCACCGGAATGGACGGGCCGGCTTCCTTCACCTGCTCGCCCTTGTCGTTGATCAGGGCACGGACACGAGCGAACTCGGTGCCGGCGACGACGATGTCGCCGATGCCCAGGGTCCCGCGCTGCACCAGCACGGTCGCCACCGCGCCGCGGCCGCGATCGAGCTTGGCTTCGATGACGAGGCCCTCGGCGCGCCCATCGCGGGCCACCTTGAGCTCGAGCACTTCGGCCTGCAGCAGGATGGTCTCGAGCAGCTTGTCGAGGCCGGCCTTGGTGACCGCCGAGACTTCCACGTCGAGGACGTCGCCGCCCATCGATTCGACAAACACCTCGTGCTGCAGCAGTTCGGTGCGAACGCGCTGCGGATTGGCACTCGGCTTGTCCATCTTGTTGATGGCGACGATGATCGGAACCCCGGCCGCCTTGGCGTGCTTGATGGATTCGATGGTCTGCGGCATGACGCCGTCGTCGGCCGCCACCACCAGCACCGCGATATCGGTCGCCTGGGCGCCACGGGCACGCATGGCGGTGAACGCCTCGTGGCCCGGAGTGTCGAGGAAGGTGATCTTCTGGCCGTTCTTTTCGACCTGGTAGGCACCGATATGCTGGGTGATGCCGCCGGCTTCACCGGAGACCACATTGGTCTCGCGGATGGCGTCCAGCAGCGAGGTCTTGCCGTGGTCGACGTGACCCATGATGGTCACCACCGGCGCGCGGTTGGTCAGGTCCTCGGCCTTGTCGTCGGCCGGGATGTCGAACAGGCCCTCTTCCACGTCGGCGTCGGAGACGCGCTTGACGGTGTGGCCGAGTTCGGTGGCGATCAGCTCGGCGGTATCGGCGTCGAGGATGTCGTTGATCTTCACCATCTGACCCTGCTGCATCAGGATCTTGATGACGTCGACGGCCCGCTCGGACATGCGGTTGGCCAGTTCCTGGACGGTGATCGCCTCCGGAATGGTCACTTCGCGGCTGAGCTTGGGCGCGGTCTGCTGGTTGCGCCCCATCTTCTTGTCGCGACGGCGACGCATGGCGGCCAGCGACGGGCCCTTGTCGCGATCGGACTCGGAGCCGGCATTGGTGACGGTCAGGCGGCCGCGAGCGAAGGCTTCTTCACCGGCGCGGCGGGTCGGACGCTCCGGCGTAGCGACGCGCGCGGCGCCGCCGCGGCGGGCATTCTCGAGTTCGGTGGCATTGACCAGCGGACGCGCCGCCGGCGCGCTGCGGGTCTTGCGGCCATCGGCCTCGGACGGCGGGGTCGGCGGCAACTCGGCAACGGGTGCCGACGGACGGCGCTGCGGCGCGGTTTCCGCGGCACGGCGAGCCGGCGAGACGCGCGGTTCGCGCGACACGGTCGAGACCTCGGCCACTTCTTCCAGCGCGCGCTCGGCTTCGGCGGCACGCGCCTTGGCTTCCTCGGCGCGCTGCGCCTCTTCGCGCAGGGCGCGACGGCGAGCATCTTCCTCGGCGCGGCGAGCTTCCTCGGCGCGGGCGCGGGCTTCGTCCTCGGCCTGGCGGCCGGCGGCCTCACGCAAGGCACGGGCGCGGGCGTCCGCCTCGGTAGCGCTCAGCCCACCACCCGGACGCGGCTGAATGCCCGAGCGCAGCGGCGGCCGGCCCTGGTTGGACT
This sequence comes from Devosia sp. A16, assembly GCF_001402915.1. Classification (GTDB taxonomy): domain Bacteria; phylum Pseudomonadota; class Alphaproteobacteria; order Rhizobiales; family Devosiaceae; genus Devosia_A. The sequence continues at coordinate 2,286,730 of NZ_CP012945.1, read as the reverse complement.
GGTAGGGCCGATTGCCCGAGGGGGCGCCCGACGAGGCGGGACGGCCCGAGCCCTGTGACGGCGCAGCGCCCTGCGGCGGGCGCGGAGTGTGCGGCGTATGGGCGCCGGGCGAGCCCGGCGGCACGAACCGGGTGCGCTTCTCGACGACCACGGTGTTCCGCGACGAACGTGCCACATTGGGGCGTGCCCCCACGCTGGGGCCTCCCTTCAATGACAGCGTCTTCTTGCCGCCGGCACCAGAATCTTCGCGCTTGTCGTCGTTATCAGCCATGTAACTCGCGTCTTCCTTCACGAAACCTGCCCGCGAAAGCGCGTCGCCACGCTCTCTGAACAAGTCCGATTGTCGGGCACAGGGGGCGGCGCAGCTCTCGCTCGCGCCGCTCAAATAACCCATCTAGTTGGCAATGTAACGAGCCAGCCTTTCGGCTCGTTGCACCGCCGCCTGGGCCGCGCCCCCCTTGATGAGCGCAGCATGTATCACATTTTCGATCCCGAGTGCCAAACCCATTTGGCCCGAATCGAGCAATTCGAAATGCGGAGTTAAGACAGGCTCAAAACCTGCCTCTTCGGCCGCCTTTGTATACCCCTTGAGCGAACCCAGGAGCTTGTTCCGACCATCCTCTGCCGCGTCGGTGGCGGTGAGGAGGCCCACGACTTCACCCGCCTCGATCGCCGCCTTGACCTTGGTCGAGCCGGTGACCAGCTGCCCCGCCTTGCGCGCCAGGGAGAGCGAACTGAGCAGTCGCTCCTCCAGCCGGCGCCGGGTCAGACCGGCCAGATCGTCGGGCACCTTCACCTCGGCCTTGAGGCTTTTGGCGAAGGCCTTCTTCTTTTGTGCCTCGGCCACCGATTTGAGGCCCAGGCTGATCCAGACGCCACGACCTTCGGCCTTGCCGTCCGTATCGGGCACCACCTCGCCGTCGGGTGAGACGGCGAAGCGGATCAGGTCGGCAATCGGCTTCACCTCACGGGTGAGGGCGCATTGCCTTTCGGTTTCCTCGCGACGCGGCACCGGGCTTCAGACCGCCCGATTACGCGGGCGCCCCTTCTTCCAGCTCGGCGGCCTCTTCGGCCACGGCGAGATCGGCTTCGGTGATCCAGCCGGCCTTGAGGCGGGCCTGCAGGATCATCTCCTCGGCTTCCTCACGGCTCACCGGGAAATCCTTGAAGGTGCCCTCGAACCGCTTGGTCTCGCCGTCCTTGCGTTCGGTCCAGCCGACCAGGTCGTCGGCGGCGCAACCGGCAAAGTCCTCGACGCTCTTGATGTCTTCCTTGCCCAGCGCGACGAGCATCGCCGCGTTCAGGCCAGGGATTTCGTAGAGCTCGTCCTCGACGCCGAGCTTGATGCGCTCGTCGTCATTGGCCTTCTCGATCGCCGCCAGGTAGTCGGAGGCGCGCTGCTGGATTTCCGCCGCGGTCTCTTCGTCGAAACCCTGGATCGAGGCGATTTCCGAAGCGTCGATATAGGCGAGTTCCTCGACCGAGGAGAAACCTTCGGAAGCCAGTAGTTGGGCAACCATCTCGTCAACATCAAGGGCCTGCATAAACAATGCAGAGCGCTCGGTGAATTCCTTCTGGCGGCGCTCGGACTCTTCGGCCTCGGTGAGGATGTCGATATCCCAGCCGATCAGCTGCGAAGCGAGCCGCACGTTCTGGCCGCGGCGGCCGATGGCGAGGCTGAGCTGCTCATCGGGCACCACCACTTCGATGCGCTCGGCCTGCTCGTCGAGCACGACCTTGGCGACATCGGCCGGCTGCAGCGCCGAAACCACGAGGTCGGCGATCGATTCGGTCCACGGGATGATGTCGATCTTTTCGCCCTGCAGCTCGGCAACCACCGCCTGCACGCGCGAACCACGCATACCGACGCAGGCACCGACCGGGTCGATCGAGGAATCCGACGAGGTCACGGCAATCTTCGCGCGGCTGCCCGGGTCGCGGGCAATCGAGCGGATGGTGATGATGCCGTCGTAGATCTCCGGCACTTCCTGCATGAACAGCTTGGCCATGAACTGCGGATGGGTGCGCGACAGGAAGATCTGCGGGCCGCGCTGTTCGCGGCGCACGTCGTAGATATAGGCGCGGACGCGGTCGCCGTAGCGATAGAGCTCGCGCGGGATCAGCTCGTCGCGGCGGATGATGGCTTCGCCGCGGCCGAGGTCGACGATGACGTTGCCGTATTCGACGCGCTTGACGGTGCCGTTGACGATCTCGCCGACCCGGTTGATGTACTCCTCGTACATGCGGTCGCGCTCGGCATCGCGCACCTTCTGCACGATCACTTGCTTCGCCGACTGGGCGGCGATGCGGCCGAACTCGATCGGCGGCAGCGGCTCGGTGAGGAAGTCGCCGAGCTTGGCGGCGTCGTTCTTCAGCTTGGCGTATTTGAGCTCGATCTGACGGGAGGGCTCCTCGACCGCCTCGACCACTTCGAGCAGCCGCCACAGGCGCAGCTCGCCGGTCTTGGGATTGATCTCGGCGCGCACGTTGGTCTCGGCGCCGTAGCGGGTCTTGGCCGCCTTCTCGATCGCGTCCTGCATCGACTCGATGACGATCATGCGATCGATCGACTTCTCGCGGGCAACGGCATCAGCGATCTGGAGCAGTTCCAGGCGGTTCGCGCTAACGGCCATTTAGTGTGTCTCCTCAGTGGAAGCGTCTGCTTCGGATTCGGATGTGATTCTTGACTGGTCCGCCGTGTCCTCGGCCGTATCGGCCTCCGGGCCGTCGGACAGTTCGACGGTCTCGATGTCTGCATCGTCGTCGATGGGGAATTCTTCCTGGTCGACCTGCGCCAGGTTCATCAGCTTGTCGGTCATCACCAGCTTGGCCTCGGCCAGCAGGCTCAGCGGCAGGCGGAAATCCGGCTCGGTGCCCTTGGGCACGTCGGGCAGGGTGATGACGACGTGGTCGCCGTCGACCGCCTTGATCAGGCCGCGGAAACGGCGGCGGCCATCCAAGAGGTCGGAGAGTTCGACCTTGGCCTCGTGGCCGATATAGGCGGCAAAATCGCGGGCGCGGACCAGCGGCCGATCGATGCCGGGAGACGAGACCTCGAGGTGGTATTCGCGGTCGATCGGATCCTCGACGTCGAGCACCGGCGAGACGTCTTTGCTCAGCCGCTCGCAGTCGGTGATGGTGAAGCGGCCATTGCCGTCTTCGGCCATGATCTGCAGCGTCAGGCCGTTCTCCTGCGTCATCTTCACACGCACGAGGCTGTAGCCGAGATCGTTGGCGACGGGCTCGACGATGCGGGCAATCCGCTGCTCGAGGCCGGTCTCCTTGATGTAGCGCTTTTCTGTCAGATCAAAGTTCATGTCGTGCGATGGGGCCTCAAGAAAACAAAAAGAGCGGGGGCCCGGTCGGCACCCCACTCTCGCTTTAGAGCCAGAGATGTTGTTGGCGCTCATATAGCGCCGATGGACGTCGGGCGCAAGATCATCCCGTCCGGCTGTGCTTGCCGCCGCCAGCAGCTATGGTCGGACAACGAGATTCGCGACCGGAGCAGGATTGATGAAGACACGCGCGGCAGTGGCATTCGCGGCGGGCAAGCCGCTCGAAATCGTCGAGCTCGATCTCGAGGGGCCGAAGGCCGGCGAAGTGCTAGTCGAGATCAAGGCCACCGGCATCTGCCACACCGACGCCTTCACGCTGTCGGGCGCCGATCCGGAAGGGCTGTTCCCCTCGATCCTCGGCCATGAGGGGGCCGGGGTGGTGCTGGAAGTCGGTCCCGGCGTCACCAGCCTCAAGCCGGGCGACCACGTGATCCCGCTCTATACGCCCGAATGCCGGGAGTGCCCGAGTTGCCTGAGCCGCAAGACCAACCTCTGCACGGCGATCCGCGCCACCCAGGGCAAGGGCCTGATGCCGGACGGCACCTCGCGCTTTTCCTACAAGGGCCAGACTATCTTCCACTACATGGGCTGCTCGACCTTTTCGAACCACACCGTGCTGCCCGAGATCGCGCTGGCCAAGATCGACCCCAAGGCGCCGTTCGACAAGGTGTTCTACATCGGCTGCGGCGTCACCACCGGGGTGGGCGCGGTGCTCAACACCGCCAAGGTCGAGGCCGGCGCCACCGCCGTGGTGTTCGGGCTGGGCGGGATCGGGCTCAACGTGGTGCAGGGGTTGAAGCTCGCCGGCGCCGACATGATCATCGGCGTCGACATCAACAACGACAAGCGTGCCTGGGGCGAGCGCTTCGGCATGACGCATTTCGTCAACCCACGGGAGATCGAGGGCGACATCGTCCCGCACCTCGTCAACCTGACCAAACGCGGGGCCGACCAGATCGGCGGCGCCGACTACACCTTCGACTGCACCGGCAACACCACTGTGATGCGGCAAGCGCTGGAAGCCAGCCATCGCGGCTGGGGCAAGTCGGTGGTGATCGGGGTGGCCGCCGCCGGCCAGGAAATCTCCACCCGGCCGTTCCAGCTGGTCACCGGCCGCACCTGGATGGGCACCGCCTTCGGGGGCGCCCGCGGCCGCACCGATGTGCCGAAAATCGTCGACTGGTACATGAGCGGCAAGCTCGAGATCGACCCGATGATCACCCACACGCTGAGGCTCGAAGACATCAACCAGGGGTTCGAGCTGATGCACCATGGCGAGAGCATTCGCAGCGTGGTGTTGTTCTAGGGAGCTCTACCGCATTGCGGGGCAGTCATCCCCTCGCCCCTGAGGGTGAGGGTAGTGCAGCTAGGACCGTCAGGTCCGTAGCGAAACTAGGGTGAGGGGTTCAGCTTCTAAGCGAGCGCGTGCTGCACCGCTTCACCCCTCAACCGCCCTTCGGGCACCTTCTCCCCTGAGGGGAGAAGGGACAAACTGCGCCCTCCTGGAACCGGTGCCACCTGCCGGCCTTCTAAATCCCCAACCGCACCCGCAGCTCCGCCTCGCTCATGCTGCCCGGCTTGGCGCCCTTCTTCGCCAGCTCGTGGCCGATGCTGACCAGCCCGGCATTGAGCGGCGTCGGCACGCCGTGCAGCCGGCCGAGCAGCACGATTTCGCCATTGAGGTAGTCGGTCTCGATGCTGCCGCTGCCGCGCTTCAGGCTCTGGACCGAGGAGCCGCCGGTGCGGGTGATGCCGGCGACGGCGCCCATCTCCATCAGGCCTTTGCGGCGCGGATCGGCATTGCCGACCGCCACCCAGTCGATGCCGGCGGCAGCGTAGACCGCTTCCGCCTCGGCCTGGATGGCCGCCAGCAGCGGACCGGAGCGGCTGCCATGGCCGAGCGCCGCCTCGAGTGCGTTGCCGAGGTTTTCCCGCAGCTTGCCGTATTTCGAGCGCATCACCGCTTCGAGCGGAAAGGCCGCGAAGCCGGCGCTGTCGAAGGCGGTGGCGATGGCCGCAACGTTGTCGTCGAGGCCGTGGGGATAGCGGCCGAGATCGAGCAGCCCTCGCTTGGGCGTGCCATAGCAGATCACTTCGCCCGGGGTCACGTAGTCGGCCGGCAGCATCACCGTCATGGCATAGACGTTGGGAAACAGCCGCAGCGCCAGCCGTTCGTTGTTGACGCCGTTCTGGGCGCAAACCAGCGCCTGTGTCGTGACACCGGCGGCGCGCAACTCCTCGAGCGCCGGCGCGGTGTGCTGGCCCTTCATGGTGAGGAAGATGACGTCATCGGGGCGGAACTCGAGTTCGCCCGGCGCGCCGACGACAGGGAAGTCCACCAGCTCCGCGCCGGTGGTGGTGCGGAACATCAGCCCGCCATTGGCCCGAATCGCCTCGAGCATGTCGCCACGGGCAATGCCGACCACATCGTGGCCGGCGCCGGCGAGGGAAGCTGCGAAGGTGCCGCCGATGGCGCCGACGCCGTAGATGATGAACCGCATGCCGAACTCCTTTGGTCCAGCTTGGCGGCAATGGGCGGCCTGAACAAGGCAGCCCATGGGGTTATTGATTTTGTCGCGCTCTCGAACCGGAAAAGTCTGCAACTTTTCCCAGAACGCTCCGAGGAGGAGTCGCCGGCGGCGGGTTCACGTACCCAGCGCTTCTCCCACCGCCGGCCGGACCGTCACTGGGCAGCAGCCAGGCGGTCTTCGCTTTCCGCCGGAGGCGGAGTGGGATGGGCGCCGGCTCCGGCGCCGAGGGGTTTGACGCCGCGCAGGGCGGTGAGGGCGACGATGCCGACCAGCAGCAGCACGCCGGCTTCCACCGCCACTACCCCCTGCAGGGCCGAGGTGAATGCAGCGCCCGTGGCGGCGAGCAGCGGCGCCCCGTCCGGCAGGCTCGCGGCGACATTGGCGGCGCCGGCCAGGGTTTCGGTCGCGTCGTGGGCCTGCGCTTCGGTGAGGCCGGCCGGCAGGTGACCGGTGAGCAGGCTGCGATAGACCAGGGTGCCGAGGCTGCCGAGCGCGGCGATGCCGAGCGAGAAGCCGAACTCCGACGAGGTTTCCTGCAGGGCCGCTGCGGCACCGGCGCGTTCCGGCGCGACGAAGCCCATCATGATGCCGGTGCCGAGCGTCACCATCGGCGCACAACCGAGATTGAACAGGGCAAAGCCGACGATCACCGCGGGCACGCCGAAGCTCTGGATGAAGCACAGCACGATCAGCAACCCGACGATGGCGACGCCCATGCCGGAAGCGATGAGCAGCCCCGGACGGATGGTCTGCGCCAGCTTGGGCGCCAGCATGAAGGCAACGATCATCAACAGGATCGCCGGCAGCCCGCAGAGTCCGGCCCAGAGCGGCGAGAGCCCGGCGACGAGCTGAAAATACTGCGCCGTCAGCACCATGATGGCGCCGGTGACGGTGATGAGGAACATCGCCCCGATCACCGCGGTGAAGGCACCGTTCCTGAACAGTTTCAGGTCGACCAGCGGATGCGCCAGCGTCACCTGGCGGCGGATGAACACGATGGCCAGCAGCAGGCCGAAACCGATGGCGCCGAACGGGGCGAACGAAACATCGCCCTTGGCCAGCTCCTTCAGCCCGTAGACCATGGGCAGGATAGCGCCGAGCGACAGCAGGACGCTGAGGAGATCGAGCCGGCCGGCCTGCGGCGCCTTGTATTCGGGCAGCAGCGCCGGGGCGGTAAGCAGTAGCAGCAGCATCACCGGCACGCCGAGCAGGAAGGGGGCGCCCCACCAGAAATGCTCGAGCATGACGCCGCCGACCAGCGGCCCGAGCAGCATGCCGCCCATGAAGCAGGTGAGCCAGATGGAGATGGCGAAGCCGCGCTGCCGCTCGTCGTGGAACATGTTGGTGATAAGCGCCAGAATCGAGGGGGAGAGTGTGGCGCCGGCAATACCGAGCAGGCCGCGCGCCGCGATCAGCATGGCGGCCGAACTCGAGAACGCCGCCAGCACCGAGGCGGCGGCGAAGGCGGCGCCACCGATCATCAGCAGCTTCCGCCGCCCGATGCGATCGCCGATCGTCCCCATGGTGATGAGGAAGCCGGCGAGCAGGAAGCCGTAGATATCCATGATCCAGAGCTGCTGGGCGCTGTCGGCGCCGAGCGTCTCGCTGATCCTCGGGAGCGCAAGCAGGATGACCGAGACGTCGATGGAAACCAGCAGCGTAGGCAACGCGAGGACGGCAAGGCCGGTCCATTCACGGGCGGTGGCACGCGAGGTGGGGGCTGACATGGCGGCTCCTTTCACTTAAGGTACGGCTTAAGTAAATGAGCAAAATGCTTAAGTCAACACTTAAGTGATGAAGCCATGCCTCGATAAATTGGCCCAGCCACCGGCGGAACGCCTCCCTCCCCTCGAGGGGAGCGACAGGCCGGTGGGGTGACAGGGTTTCGGGCCCCGTCCGCAAACCGTCATGGCCCGGTTGTATCCATCGGCAAGCGACGATAGTTTGCCGGTCTCTCCCTTCCCCGACTCCCAACCACGGACATCGCAGCATGGAATACCGCCGCCTCGGTAAGGCTGGCCTCAAGGTCAGTGAGTTTTCGTTTGGCGCCTGGGTAACCTTCGGCAAGCAGGTCGGCGAGGACGCCGCAGCTTCGATCATGGGTTACGCCTACGACAACGGCATCAACTTCTTCGACAACGCCGAGGGCTATGAGCAGGGCAATGCCGAGATCGTCATGGGCGAGGCGCTGAAGGCGCTGAACTGGAGCCGCGACTCCTATGCAGTATCGTCGAAAGTCTTCTGGGGCGGCACGAAGCCGACGCAGAAGGGCCTCAGCGCCAAGCACGTCACCGACGCCGCCCATGCGGCGTTGAAGCGCCTGCAGGTCGATTATCTCGACCTCTATTTCTGTCACCGCCCGGACATCGATACGCCGATCGAAGAGACGGTGCGGGCGATGCACAACCTGATCACCCAGGGCAAGGTGCTGTACTGGGGCACCTCGGAATGGTCGGCGCAGCAGCTGACCGAAGCCTATGCGGTCGCCCGGCAGGAACACCTGACGCCGCCGACCATGGAACAGCCGGAATACAACCTGTTCCGCCGCGAAAAGGTCGAGGCCGAATTCCTGCCGCTCTACAGCCTGTTCGGGCTGGGCACGACGATCTGGTCGCCGCTCGCCTCGGGCATCCTGACCGGCAAGTATAATGACGGCATTCCCGCCGACTCGCGCATGAACCTCCCCGGTTACGAGTGGCTGAAGGCGCGGCTCGACAGCGACAAGGGCCGGGACGAGCTCAGCAAGGTGAAGCAACTCGCCAAGCTGGCCGACGAGGTGGGCCTGCCGATCCACCACCTGGCGCTGCTGTGGTGCAACGCCAACCCGAATGTCTCGACGGTGATCCTGGGCGCTTCGAAACTCAGCCAGCTCAAGGACAACCTCAAGGCGCTCGACTCGAAGTCGAAGATGACCCCGGACGTGCTGGCCAGGATCGAAGAGATCGTCGGCAACAAGCCCGAACCACCGCGGCGGTTCTGAGGTCTGCACCGACATCGTGGCTGTGGCCGCCCCCACCCTTGATCCCTCCCCACAAGGGGGAGGGAGACGCAAGAACCGAGAGCTTGCGCCAATCGCCTCCCTCCCCTTGTGGGGAGGGCAGCAAAGCTTGCGAGCGAAGCGAGCTAGCTGTCATTTCCACGAAGGTTGTTCAGTCTTTGGACGGGGCTGATGCCACCGAGTGCGGAGTGGGGCCTCGTTAGGTTGTAGGCGTCGATCCAGGGTTGCCGTTGGGCATTGCGAAGCTCGGATGATTGGTAGGGCTTGGCATAAGCCCATTCCCTTAGCGACGACTGGATGAAGCGCTCGGCCTTGCCGTTGGTTCGTGGAGTATAGGGTCGGGTGCGGACGTAGCGTACGCCGGCCGCCTGCATGGCTTTGGCGAACAGCTTTGAACGATAGGCCGAGCCATTGTCGGTCATCACCCGCTCGACCCTGATCCCGAGCCGCTCGAACCAGGCCAGTGAGCGCTCGAGGAAGCCGATGGCATCGAACTGAACTTCGGAGGGCAGGATCTCGGTGTAAGCTAACCGGCTGGCATCATCGATGGCGACGTGCAGGTAGTCGTAGCCATGCTTGCCCTTGTTGATCTGCGGCAGCGTGGCCCTATCGGCGAAGCGATGGCCCAAGCGCTCGAACCGCCCCAGCTTCTTGGTGTCGAAGTGCACCATCTCGCCTGGATGGTCGCGCTGGTAGCGGATTACCGGTGGTCGCGGCTCCAGCAGAGCCAACCGACCCAGCCTGAGCCGGCGCAGCACTAGCCCCACCGTCGAGCGTGCCAACCCCAGCACTTGTGCAATCGCCGGGCCGGTCCGTCGCTCGAGCCGCAATCGCTGGATCGCGATGATCTGCTCGGGCGCCAACCTATGCCGGCAGCGGTGCGGTGCCGAGCTGCGATCCTCGAGCCGCCTGTCGCCGCTGCGATACCGCCCGAGCCACCGATAGGCAACGCGCACCGATACGCCGCTCGCCTCGGCGGCGCTGGCCACAGACCAACCCGCCTCGATCCGATCCACCATCAGGACTCGACCGAGCGGCGTCAGACGCGCATTCTTATGGACGTTCATTCGAGGGGCTCCACTGAAGGTTGGTTGGCTTCGCAACCCCAGCTTCTCAGCACCTCCTCGAATGAACAACCTTCATGGATTCCACAGCTAGCGTCGCTGGGTGGGGCTTGGCCAAGTGCTCCTGCAGTGCGATGGCGCCCCCCCAATACGCAGCATTGCGCCCCCGCCCTTTCATCCACGCCGCCAGCGCACTAGACATAGCGCGACGCTGATGGGAGGCCGGATCGGGTGACGGTACGCTGGCGCATTGTGGGACTGGCGCTGGCAAGCCTGTTGTCGATCGTCGCCATGGCCGGAGTGATGGCTTATGGGCTGTGGCTCGCCGATCGCTTCGTGCAGCGGATCGATGCGGTGCATCGGCGGTTCGAGGTGATCGCCGAACTCGATGGCCGCGCCAATGCCTATGCCGGGCAGGTGGCGACCGTCTTGCTGCTCGGGCGCACTGAAATGCCGGCCGTGCAGCGCGCCCGGATCGACATGGAGCGGACCTTCGCGCGGCTGAGCCGCGCCACCCGCGACGAGTTGGCGACGCTGGGCGGCATTGCCGAGATGGTGCCCGAGCTGACCCAGCTCGAAGACGTGCGGCGGATGATCGAGCTCTACCACGCCATCGACGCCTCGGCGGCGCGCGCGCTGGCCGCCGCCCGTGACGGCAACAGCGCCGAGGCGACTCAGCTCTACGGCCGCGACGTCGCCTTCCGCCTCGCCAACGAGCTGCAGCCGCTGATCGATCGGGCGCTGGCGGAGGAACGCAACGAGGTGGCGGCAGAGCTCAAGCAGGTACAGCAGACGCAGGGCACGATCCTGGTCGTCGCCGGCATCCTGGCGCTGGTGTCGCTGGCCGTACTGAGCCTGCTCGGCGTGCTGCTCTATCGGGCCGTACGCCGCTCGGGCCAGCGGCTCGAGGCCGAGATCGACGCCCGGACCACCGAGCTGCGCGACGCCAATGCGCGGCTGCGCGCCGTGGATATGCGTCGCACGCAGTTCCTCGCCGATGTCAGTCACGAGCTGCGCACCCCGCTGACGGTGCTGCGCGGCGAGGCCGACGTGGCGTTGCGCGGCCAGCCGAAACTCGACGAACTGCGCCAAGCGCTCGAACGCATCCGCGGCCAGGCGGTCGACATGTCCGGCCTCTTGGACGACCTGATCGCCTTTGCCCGGACCGACGCCGAAAGCCAGCAGCACCTGCCCGCCGATGTCCGGCTCGACGAAATCGTTACCGCGGCGGCCGAGGAAGCGCAGGTGCTGGCCGAGCCGCGCGAGGTGAGCGTCGTCACCGAACTCGGCGACGCCGGGGCGCATGTCGATGCGGATTTCCGCCGGCTGAAGCAGGCGCTGATGATCGGGCTCGACAATGCGGTAAAGCACTCGCCGCCGGGCAGCCGCATCACCATCTCGACCGCACGGGGAGCTGAAACCGCAACGATCGGGATCGCCGACCAGGGCCCGGGAGTCAGCGACAACGACAGGCCGCGGGTGTTCGAGCGGTTCTATCGCGGCCAGGGCGAGAGCGAGCTCGAGACCCAGGGATTGGGGATCGGCCTCGCCATTGCCAAGGATATCGTCGAGCGGCACGGCGGCAGCATCCGGCTCGACAACGGCGCAGCCGGCGGCGCCGTGCTGAGGCTCGAACTGCCGCTGCCGAAGGGAGGATCGCGATGAAGGTTCTGGTGGTCGAGGACGATCGGCGCATCGCCTCCTTCCTCGAGCGCGGTCTCGCCGCCGAGGGCTATCAGGTCAGCGTCGAGAACGATGGCCGCGACGGGCTGGAGCGAGCCCGGCAGGACGATTTCGAGCTGATCATCCTCGACCGCATGCTGCCCTATGTCGATGGACTGGAGATCACCCGGCTGCTGCGCGAGGAGCGGCGGCCGGCGATGATCCTGATGCTGACCGCCAAGGACAGTCTCGCCGACAAGATCGAAGGTCTCAAGGGCGGCGCCGACGACTACCTGACCAAGCCCTTCGCCTTCGATGAACTGCTGGCCCGGCTGGTGGCGCTGCGTCGGCGTCGCAGCGAGATCGACCACGAGAGCCAGCTGGCGATCGGGCCGCTGAGGCTCGATCCACAATCGCGCCGCGTTACCCGCGACGGCGAGCCGATCAACCTCACGGTGCGCGAATTCGACCTGTTGCGTTACCTGATGAGCAACCCCGACAGGGTGGTGAGCCGGCAGCGGCTGCTGAACAGCGTCTGGGAATATGGCTACGATCCGGGCACCAAGATCGTCGACGTCTATGTCCGCTATCTGCGCGCCAAGATCGACACCGAGGGCGCGCCGTCGCTGATCCAGACGGTGCGCGGGGTCGGCTACATGATGCCGAGCTAGCACAACCAGGCACACTCGCACCGGGCTCTCGATGATCCTCCCCCGTGGAACGAGGGAGGGGACCGCCGGAGGCGGTGGAGGGGGCGGCCACACGCCCCGAGTCCAGTCTCGCCCCCTCCACCAGCTTCGCTGGTCCCCCTCCCCCGCTTCGCAGGGGAGGACCACCGAAAGCCCGGTGACACGATCTCTCCAAATTCTAACCGGGCGCTCAACTCGATCTAATCTCGCGAGCTTAGCCTCCTCGCTGCCTTTCGAGGTGATGAGGAGTTGCCGATGTCCGACGAAATCTGGCCCGCTATCAAGGTCGAGCGCTTCTATGATGAGCCGCTGGCGCATTACGAGGCGCGGCGGCGTGAAATCATCACCATCATCACCGGCTTCCGCAACAGCCGCTACGAAGGCGCCGCCGCCGAGCGCATGGAGAACCGGCTGATGGCGCTGCAGGACGGCATGGTGGTTCCCGCCGTCGCCTGACCCGATTTTGTCGCCGCAGCTGAGGGGCCCGGTTTGACCGGGCCTTTTCTTTTGGGCCAAGCTCTCCCCCCGAGGCCACCAACGAGGAAACCGACCATGCGCTACATGATCATCGTCAAAGGCAAGGAACCGTCGCCGCCGCCCAGCTCGGAGATGCTCGCGGCGATGGGCAAGCTCAACCAGGAAATGATCGAAGCCGGCGTGCTGCTGGGTGGCGAAGGGCTGCAGCCGAGCAAGAGCGGCGCCAAGGTGGTGATGCAGGGCGGCAAGCTGGTGGTGAAGGATGGCCCGTTCACCGAGGCCAAGGAACTAATCGGCGGCTTCTGGATCATCAAGGCCGATTCGTTGGACGAGGCGCTGGGCTGGGTGAAGAAGATCCCGATGTGGAGCGAGGGCGAGGAAGTTGAGGTTCGTCGCGTCTCCGAGGTCGAGGACTTCATTCACGACGAGGTGTCGGGCGAAACGCTGGATCGCGAAAAGGCGCAGCGCGAACGCGGGGTGTGGCCGGAGCAGCGCTAGAGCCGACTTACGCCGGCAGGACGGTCCGGCGGTCGGCGGCTTCGGGGCAATGCTGCCCCGAAGTGTCGACGGCGACGGCGACGGCGACGCGGCGCGCGTTGCCAAAGAGCGCGGCGAGCCGACGCCATAGCGATGGCTTCTCCCACAGTCCGGCGTCGGGCTGCGCTCCCCATGGCGCTTGGCCGCTCGAGCGGGCGAAATCTTCGCCCCAGTGCTGCCTATAGGCGTCCTTGTAGAGATAGCTGGCGGGGATCATCACAAGTCTCCTTTCAACTTGAACCGATTCAATCAATGAACGCATGAGTCTTGAATCGGTTCAATGATAGGCGGCCTCGTCGCCGAGTCAAGAAAAATTTGAACCGATACAAAAGAGTGCTATCTGATCAGGAGTTGGCTAGAATGCTCCTCTGGCGATTGGACCCCTGGAGATCGGAAAGGGACGGATGGCACGCGATCTGGTGCGCTTGAGCGATGTGGCCAAGGCGGCGGGGGTGTCGCAGGGCACGGCCTCGAACGTCTTCAGCCGGCCCGACCTGGTGCGTCCGGAAGTGCGCGAACGGGTGCATCAGACGGCTCGCGACCTGGGCTATGCCGGCCCCGATCCGCGCGGCCGGCTGTTGCGCGCCGGCAAATCCAACGCCATCGGCGTCGCGACCGCCGAACCGCTGTCCTACTTCTTCGAGGATCCATTCGCCCGCGTCCTGATGCAGGGCATCTCGGAGGCCTGCGACCAGCGCGGCGCCGGGCTGGCGCTGGTCTCGGCCCGCAACAGCGAGCGATTGGCCTGGAATATCCAGAGCGCGCTGGTCGACGGCTTCGTGCTGTTGTGTATCGAGAACGGCGAGAAGCTGGTGGAGTTGACACGCGAGCGGCAGTTGCCGTTCGTGGCGCTAGCGCTCGGCAAGCCCGACGACACCATCTCGGCGATCGGCGTCGACGACTATGCCGGGGCACAGATGGCGGCGCGGCACCTGGCGCAACTGGGCCACCGCCATTTCGGCATCCTCGCTATCGAGTTCGACGACGAACACGAGGGTCAGGTGAGTGGCACGGCGATCGCCAACGCCACCTATTCCACCGCACGCGACCGGGCCAATGGCTATTTCGAGGAGCTGGCGCTCTACGGTGTTGATCGCGAGACGATCCCGATCTACGAGACGCGCAGCACCGCCGACAGCGTGAGGCGCGGGCTCGAGCAGATCCTCTCGGGCCCGCAGCGGCCTACCGCCATCCTCGCCATGTCCGACCGGGTGGCGATGTTCGCGCTGGAGATGCTGGCCGAGCGGGGGCTCAGCGTGCCCAGGGACATTTCGATTGTCGGTTTCGACGGCGTGCCGGAGGCCGCGGCCGCCAACCCACCGCTCACCACGGTGGTGCAGCCGATCGCCGAGATCGGTCGCCGCGCCGTCAAGTCGATCCTCGAGCATGACGGTGCGGTGCATCGCGAAAGCCTGCCGCTCGAACTGGTGGTGCGGCGCAGCACGGCGGCGCCGGGAGCGCGATCGTGACTTGATCCTGCCGGCTTCAGCCCCCAGATTTGCAGCATGCGCATCCTTATCGCCACTGCCGTCGTCATCGCCCTCGGCTCCGCAGCCCAGGCCTATTGCCCCCCGGTGCCGGACGTCGCCAAGGAGGGCTACCAGGGCAACGACCTGCAGCGCACCCTGTGCCTGCAGGACGAGTTGAGGCAGTCGGCTGAAGAACGGGCGATCCGCAGCGAAATGGACGCCGCCTTGTCGAGGCTGCAGCGCGACCTGCAGCAGCAGAAGCTGCTGCAACAGCAGCTGCAGATCGAACTGCTGAAGGCGCAGCCGAGTTATTTGCTGCCTTAGCATCGGCCTGCGGCTCCACCCCGCCGCCGGCGCGGGCTGACCCCCACCCTTAATCCCTCCCCCTAAACATGGGGAGGGAGACGATAGCCTCGAACATCGGAGTGAGGGTCTCCCTCCCCCTTGCGGGAGGGATTAAGGGTGGGGGGCCACAGCGACCGGCGGCAACGGCACGAGCCCGCGCTACTCCGCCGCCGCCCGCGGAAACTCTTCCAGCGCCGCCAGTTCGTCACTGAGCCGGTCGGGGCGATAGGGCCTGAGCGGTGCCTTGGCGACCTGGTTGCGACCGCTCTCCTTGGCCTTGTAGAGCGCCTGGTCGGCGGCCTGCAGTAGGTCGGTGACGCTCTGCGAGGTGTGCGGCACCGAGGCGACGCCGAACGAGGCCGAGATGTCGGCGCCGTGGGTACTGCTCAGCTCCTCGATCCGAAGCCGAAGCAGCTCCGCCTTGTCGGCGGCGCGCTCCAGCGGGCAATCGGGCAGGATCACCACCAGTTCCTCGCCGCCGAAGCGGCAGACGATGTCGGTCTCGCGCAGCGAGCCGGTCAACGTCAGCGCCGCGTCGCGCAGCACCTGGTCGCCGAAACTGTGGCCATGTTCGTCGTTGAGCCGCTTGAAGTGGTCGAGATCGACCATGATCAGGGAAATCTCGCGGTTCTCGCGCTCGGCCAGCCGCACGAAGCGCTGCAGGCAATCTTCCATGTACCGGCGGTTATAAAGCCCGGTCAGCGGATCGCGCAGCGCCTGGTTCCTGAGCTTTTCACGCAGCGCCATGTTGGCGAGCGCCAGGCTCATGCCATCGGCCAGCGCCGAACCTAGATCGGTGATGTGCTCGAGCCGCTCGACCGCGCTGATCCCCGAGGCGAACAGCTGCAGCAGCCCGACGATCTCGCCGCGGGCAATCATCGGAATCTCCAGCGCGGTCTCGCTGCCGACATGGTGGGCGCAGCAGAGCTTCGTCGAATCGCCGCGGTTGAGATGCGGCTTGCCGCGCTTCAGCGCCCAGCAGGCACCGGGATTGATGGTCTCGGGCAGCGCATCGTTCTCGGCCCGCGCCCAGGTGGTCGACAGCACCAGCCGGTCGCGCGAGTTGTTGAACACGTAAAGCGCGCCGGAGAAGCCTGGCACCAGTTCCGCCGCCGTCGCCTTCAACACCGCATTGGCGTCGGCGTGGTCCGAGGCGCTCTGCAGCACATCTGCCATCTCGAACAGGCGCGCCACCTGCTGGCGTGCCTTCTCGGCGGTCTCCACCGCGGCGGCACGACCATCGGCCTCGGTGATCAGGGAGCGAAAGGCATAGAGCAGCCCCAGGATCGCCAGAATTCCCGCCCCTACCTGCATCAGCAACACCAGCGTGGTGGCAGCCTCGATGTGCTCGTCATACTTGCGCAGGAGCAGGTCGGCATCGGCGAGCACCCCGCTAATGCCGGCGCCGATCAGCGCCACGGTTTCGCTGGTGCGGCGCGCCGCCAGCAGATCGACGCCCGCCTGGTTGTTGCCGGCGGAGGCGAGATCGATCGCCTCGTTCCAGTTGCCGACCAGTCCGGCGAGCAGGTCGCGCACCGACCGCGCTTCGGTCGCCGGAGGTAGGGCGATGGGTGCGATCTGGTCGAGGATCGCGGCGCCGGCGCCAGTCAGCCGATCGGCCTCGGAAAGATAGTTGCGCAACGCGCCGGCTTCGCCGGTCAGCACGT
Source organism: Devosia sp. A16 (assembly GCF_001402915.1). Lineage (GTDB taxonomy): Bacteria > Pseudomonadota > Alphaproteobacteria > Rhizobiales > Devosiaceae > Devosia_A. The sequence goes on along the minus strand of NZ_CP012945.1, from coordinate 2,269,956 downwards.
GCATGACGTCGGCGTCGGCATCGTTGAGCGATTGCAGCATGGCGCGCAATTGGTCGCCATGCACGCGCAACTCGGTCATGGCGCGCTGTTGCGTGCTGACATTGATGAACCCGACGATTGCTGTCACCACCAGCGTCACCACCAGGGCAACCGTCGCCAGCGACAGCATGCGCGAGCGCACGCGTACCGGCAGCGGCGCCTGCTCTTTCACCTGGTTGAGGCCGGCAAACATGGGTCGGAAAGCCCCCGGGCGTCCTGCATCGGGCGAGAGGATGCCAAAGATCGGCAGAGTTGCGCTGTGGCATCAGGAGAAGCGCTTAGCGCGCGGTGAAGCGGACTGGTGAAGGTGACGCCACCGAAATTCCTAAAATGCTGCCCGGCCGGCGCCGTTCGACAGTTGCGGAAAAATCTGGCTCAGTTTGCCGGCTGGCCTGTCGAAACCCCGGGGCGGCGTTCGATTAGCTGGCAACACCGATCGGAGACCCAGCCATGCTCTATGTCTGCCTCGTCCATTTCGACGACAAGCAAGTGTTCAGCCGCCTCAGCGACGCGGAAAAGCGCGAGCTCGACATCGATTCGCTCAGCTACGATGCCGACCTGGCTGCGAGCGGCAACCTGGTGCGGGCGCAGGCGCTGCAGCCACCCGAGACTGCCGTGCTGGTCAGAGTGCGGGACGGCAGGATCTCGGCCACCGACGGGCCGTTCCTCGAAACCAAGGAGCAGCTGGGCGGCTTGATCCTGATCGAGGCGCGCGACCTCAACGACGCCATCCGCATCGCTGCCGGCATCCCCCTGGCCAAGCACGGCACCATCGAGGTCCGGCCGGTCTACCAGATTCCGCGGCACGACGAAGCGGCGGCGCCGTGACGCCGCAACTCGACATCGAGGCAGTCTGGCGCACTGAATCGCGCCGCGTGCTGGCCACGCTGATCCGGCTGCTGCGGGATTTCGACCGGGCCGAAGAGGCGCTCAACGACGCCTTTCTCGCCGCCGCCGAGCAGTGGCCGCGCCAGGGAATTCCCGCCAATCCGCGGGCCTGGCTGGTGTCGGCCGGCCGCTTCAAGGCCATCGACCGGATCCGCCGCAAGGCCCGCTTCGATGTGGTTGCCGCCGAACTGGCGCTCGAAGAGGAGGCGCAGATGCCGCCCGAAGCCGAAACCATCGCCGACGACCAGCTCAGGCTGATCTTCGTGTGCTGCCACCCGGAAGTGCCGGCCGACGCGCGCATCGCCATGACCTTGCGCGAAACCTGCGGGCTCACGACCGAGGAGATTGCCGCGGCCTTCCTCGCCAAGCCCGCAACCATCGCGCAGCGCATCGTCAGGGCCAAGAACCGCATCCGCGATCTCGAACTCCCCTACGAGGTGCCCGAGCCACAGGACCTTGCCGAGCGGCTCGACGCGGTGCTGCGCACCATCTACCTGATCTTCAACGAGGGCTATGCGGCGAGCCATGGCGACACGCTGCTACGCGCCGATCTCGCAGCCGAAGCGATCCGGCTCGGCCGGCTGCTGCTGGCGCTGCTGCCCGACCCCGATGCCGAGGTTGAGGGCCTGCTGGCGCTGATGCTGCTGCAGCACTCGCGCCGCGATGCCCGCACTGACGCAGCCGGAGACCTGGTGCTGATCGCCGACCAGGACCGGCGGCTATGGGACCGCGCCGAGATCGCCGAGGGGGTGGCGTTGGTCAATGGGCTGATGGCGCGTCCCGAACTCACCGCCTACGGCATCGAGGCGGCGATCGCGGCGCAGCACGCGACGGCCGCCACGGCCGAGACCACCAACTGGGCTGAGATCGTGAGGCTCTACGACCTGTTGCTGCAGGCCGACGACTCGCCGATCGTCAGGCTCAACCGCGCCGTCGCGGTGGCGATGCGCGACGGGCCGGAGGCCGGCTTGGCTGAGATGCAGGCACTCGCGGGACGGGGCGCACTGGTCGAGTTCCGCTATCTGCACGCCGCCCGGGCCGACCTGCTGCGCCGGCTGGGCAGGACGGAGGAGGCCCGCGCCGCCTATGTCGCGGCGCTGGAGCTGACGCACCAGGCGGCGGAGCAGCGGTTTCTGGAGGGGAGATTGCGGGAGCTTCGAAGTTAGCGATCATCCCCGCGCCAGCTTGTTGCGGCTTTCCGGCAGCACGCGGTGCGGGGGCTGGGCGCCGTCGATGAAGGCGCGGATGTTGACGATCACCGTCTCTCCCATTTCGAGCCGGGCCTCGAGCGTCGCCGAGGCCATGTGGGCGGTCAGCACGACGCGATTGTCGCGCGCCAGTTGCAGCAGCCGGGGGTCGATGCCGTTGCGGCTCTCGAACACGTCGAGGGCGGCGCCCGACAGGTGTCCGCTTTCGATCTCGGCGATCAGCGCCGCCTCGTCGACGAGCTCAGGTCGCGACACGTTGACCACGACGGCGTCCTGCCGCATCCGGCCGAGCCGCTCGGCATTGAGGATAAGGTGGGTCGAGCGGCTCAGCGGGGTGTGCAGCGAGACGATATCGACCTCAGCCACCATGTCGTCGAGGGATTCCCAGTAGGTCGCCTCGAGCGCGTCCTCGACCTGCGGCGGACGACGGTGGCGCGAGAAATAGTGGATGTTCAGCCCGAAGCTGCGGGCCCGGTGGGCGACGGCAGTGCCGATCCGGCCCATGCCGACAATGCCCAGCGCCTTGCCGCGCAAGCGCCGCCCGAGCATCCAGGTGGGCGACCAGCCCGGCCATTCGCCGGTGGTCGGCAGCACCTGGGCCCCTTCCACCAGCCGGCGCGGCAGCGCCAGCATCAGCATCACCGCCATGTCGGCGGTGTCCTCGGTGAGCACCGAAGGGGTGTTGGTGACGGTCAGCCCCGCCGCATAGGCGGCCTCGATGTCGATATTGTCGAAACCGTTGCCGAACTGGGCGATCAGCTTGAGCTCGGGCGGCAGCCGCGCGATCAGCGCCGCATCGATCCGGTCGTTGATCGACGAGACCAGCACGTCCTTGCCCTGCACGCCCTCGATGATGGCGTCGGGGCTCAGCGCGCCGTCGACCGGCTTGCAGGTTACTTCGAACAGCGTCGCCATGCGCGCCTCGATCTGTTCGGGCAGGCGTCGCGTCACGAAAATCTTGGGTCGGCTGAGGGTCAAAGGCGGCGCTTTCAGCGACCATTAAGGTCTTTTGCATAGTGTAGAAAAAAAGCACACCCCTGCAAAGTCATGTTCGGCAAAGTCAGCTCCATGCTCCTTCCGAGGCGCTCCACCGGGCGACAGATTCCAACGATTCTGCGCGCCGTCACTCTTGTCATCTGCACCCTGCTGGGCACCGGCCTGCCCGTCGGACCGCTGGCGGCGGCCGAGGGCCCGAGCGGCCTGCCGCTGCCACGTTTCGTCACCACCCGCTCCAACCCGATCAACGTGCGCGTCGGGCCGGGCACCCGTTACGACGTCGCCTGGGTCTATGTGAAGGCCGGGACGCCCGTCGAGATCATCCAGGAGTTCGACACCTGGCGGAAAATCCGCGACGTCGACGGCTCCGAAGGCTGGCTGCACCAGAACCTGTTGCAGGGCAAGCGGGCCGGCCTCGTGGCGCCGAGCGGCACGGAGCCGGTGGCACTGCGCCGCGACCCCAATGACGATGCCGGCGTGCGGGCCTGGCTGACGCCGAGCTTCCGCGTCGACATCAAGGAATGCGATGGCAAGTGGTGCAAGGTGGTGGCGACCACCCACCCGGTGACCGGGGGACCGCAGAGTTTCGACGGCTACCTGCACCAGGAGCAGTTGTGGGGCGTCTACAAGGACGAGACGTTCGACTGAGGGTGCTGACGGGTACGAGCTGACTGAAACAGACGGCCCCCTCCCATCCTCCCCCATGAAGGGGGAGGTGCCCGCCTGCGTGCTTGGCACGATCGAAGACAGAGCCTCGACTCTTCACCTCCCCCTTAAAGGGGGAGGCCGGGAGGGGGCCGTCTTTATCAGTCAGAATAGCGTCCTAGCCCCGAACCTTGCGCACCCGGACCACCACGTCGACATGCGTGATGTCCATGCCGCGGGGCGGCTCGGGCAGGTTCTGGATGACGATCGAGGAGGCGGGGATATCGATCACCCGCTGCTCGTCCTCGAGGTAGAAGTGATGATGGTCGGAGGTGTCGGTGTCGAAGTACGAGCGCGACGCATCCACCGCCACCTCGCGCAGCAGCCCGGCTTCGCGGAACTGGTGCAGGCTGTTGTAGATGGTGGCCAGCGACACATTGACCCGCGCCGAGGCGGCTTCGGCATGCAGCTGCTCGGCGCTGACATGGCGATGCGCGCCGCCGAACAGCAGTTCGGCCAACGCCACGCGTTGCCGCGTCGGCCGCAAGCCCGCCATACGCAGCACGGCCGTCAGGCACGGTCGGCGAGACGGCACGGTCCTGGCGGTAGGGCTGCGGTCGGTCATCTGATCCTTTGGCAATACGGCGTATCGGCTTGCCGCTTATAACTTTCGCCTCCGCTCTAGACAAGCGGCGGTCGGTCGCGGCAGTGAGTCGCGACGCTCGGTCGCCCTTGGCGCAGCTTGACCCTCCGCCCCCCGCTCTCTAGTAACGATTTCAACTGACCGATCGGAGAAAGCCCCGGCTCATGACGGAGCGCAAGAACTCATACGGCTATGACGACCTGATCCTGAGCGGCAAGGGCGAGCTTTTCGGCCCCGGCTATGCCCAGCTCCCCGCCCCGCCGATGTTGATGTTCAACCGCATCACCGAGATCAGCCGGGAAGGCGGGGCACATGGCAAGGGCCTGGTGCGGGCCGAACTCGACGTCGATCCGAGCCTGTGGTTCTTCCAGTGCCACTTCATCGGCGACCCGGTGATGCCCGGGTGCCTGGGCGTCGACGCCGTGTGGCAGATGCTGGGGTTCTACCTGTGCTGGGACGGTTCGCCCGGCAAGGGACGAGCGCTGGGCTGCGGCGAAGTGAAATTTTCCGGCCAGATCACCAATGACGTCAAACTCGTCGAGTATGGCATCGACTTGAAGCGGGTGATGAAGTCCAAGCTGGTGCTCGGCATCGCCGACGGCTGGGTGAAGGCCGACGGCCAGATCATCTACGAGATGTCCGGCCTGCGCGTCGGCCTGTTCACTTGAGTTACGCCCGCCGCCGGAGCTGATCGGCGGCCATAGAGGAGGCAGTATGAGGCGCGTTGTCGTCACCGGCATGGGGATCGTCTCCTCTATCGGAAACAATCTCGATGAAGTGGTCGTGAGCCTCCGGGAGGCGAAGCCGGGCATCGTCTTCGCCCAGGAATATGCCGACCTCAATTTCCGCTGCCAGGTGCATGGGGCGCCCAAGCTCGACCCGTTCGAGGTGCTGGATCGCCGGACCACCCGCTTCATGGGCAAGGGCGCCGCGTGGAATTACATCGCCATGCAGGAAGCGATCGCCACTGCCGGGCTCGAGGAAAAGGATATCCAGAACCCGCGCACCGGCATCATCATGGGCTCGGGCGGCCCCTCCACCCGCACCGTGGTGGAAGCGGCCGACATCACCCGCGAGAAGGGCCCCAAGCGCATCGGGCCGCTGGCTGTGCCCAAGGCAATGAGTTCGACGGCCTCGGCGACGCTCGCCACGCCTTTCGGCATCAAGGGCGTGAACTACACGATCAGCTCGGCCTGCGCGACGAGCAAGCACTGCATCGGCGCCGGCTACGAACAGATCCAGTGGGGCAAGCAGGATATCGTGTTTGCCGGCGGCCACGAGGATCTCGACTGGTCGCTTTCCAACCTGTTCGACGCGATGGGCGCCATGTCCACCGACTTCAACGCCACGCCGGAAAAAGCCTCGCGCGCCTATGACCTGAAGCGCGACGGCTTCGTCATCGCCGGCGGCGCCGGCGTGCTGGTGCTCGAGGAATACGAGCACGCCAAGGCGCGCGGCGCGACGATCTACGCCGAACTGGTCGGCTATGGCGCGACTTCGGATGGCTACGACATGGTCGCCCCCTCGGGCGAAGGCGCCATCCGCTGCATGCAGCAGGCGCTGTCGACGGTGAAGGGCAAGGTCGACTACATCAACCCGCACGCCACCTCGACCCCGGTCGGTGATCTCAAGGAAATGGAAGCGATCCGCACGGTGTTCGGCAATGGCGACGACTGCCCGCCGATCTCGGCCACCAAATCGCTCACCGGTCATTCGCTCGGCGCCACGGGCGTGCAGGAATCGATCTACTGCATCCTGATGATGCGGAACAGGTTCCTGTGCGAAAGCGCCAATATCGAGGAACTCGACCCGGTGTTCTCGGACATGCCGATCCTCCGGCAGCGCCGCGACAACGTCGATATCGGCATCGCGCTCTCGAACAGCTTCGGGTTTGGCGGGACGAATGCGACGCTGGTGTTCCAGCATCCGGACGCCTGATTCCGACTGATAGAGACGGCCCCCTCCCGGCCTCCCCCACTATGGGGGAGGTGAAGAGTCGAGGCTCTGTCTTCGATCGTGCCAAGCACGCTGGCGGGGCACCTCCCCCTTCATGGGGGAGGATGGGAGGGGGCCGTCTGCTTCAGTAGCGCACTCTGCCCTACCCCAGCATCTCCACCGCCAGCGCCAGCACGCGCTTGAACGCGGTCATGTCCGTCAGTTCCTGCCCGACCGGTGCATCGCCCACCACCACGGCGCCGCCGCGGTTCACCACGCCGCCATGCAGCATCAGGTTATCGATGAAACCGAGATCCTCGATCAGGATGTGATCGGGACCGCGCGGCTTGCCTTCGGCATCGGCGTACCACTCGCCGTTGAAATGCGCGCGGGTGCGGACGCCGTGGTCGGCCTTGACGTTGGTGTAGGCGAAGGCCGGTTTGCCCTGGGCACACATGAAGCCGAGCTCGAAGCAGGTGCCGGTGTCGGCCGCGATGCCGCGGAACGGCGTCAGATTGGCAATGATGGTGTCGGCCGAGTGCATCAGCTTCTCGTCGATGGCGCTGATCGCGAGGCCCAGTTCCCACTTGCTGTTGGTCGGCGGAAATTCGAGGTCGCCCGGCGACACCGGCACGAGGCCCGCCTCGCGGGTCAGGGCGATCTTCCGGTCGAGGATTTCGCGGGCGTTGGGGAGAAAGACTTCCGGGCCGGCGAGGTAGACGGATTTGGGCATGGTGTCTCGTTCTGAGGGTCAGTGGCTGTTGCGGCCGGACTGCGGAACGGCTCCGCTGACCAGGTCGCCGCCGACAAAGGTCGCGCCGATATTGGGTCGGCTGGCAGTGTAGAGGATCTGCTCGATGCGGTCGGCAGGCTCCGCCCCGAACAGCCGGATGGCCCCCGCCTCTGCCAGGGGATCCAGCAGCAACGCATCGAAATGGTAGCCGGGGCGGAACAGACCGACGGGCAGGTCGAGCGTTACGCCGCCGCCGGCCGTGGCGAGGTGGAAGGCGGTGAGCAGGTCGATGCGCGAGTTGGGGACGCCCCGCGTTTCACGTGAATCCGTCGCGTCGACCCCGTCTTCGAGCAGGCGCGAGGCCTGCGCGGTGGCGCGGCAGGCTTCCAGCATCGAGCCGGAGCGGCCGCCGGAAATGTCGGTGCCGAGCCCGACATGGAGGCCCTGTTCCAGCGCCCGCCGCAGCGGGAACACCGCATTGCCGAAATACATGTTGGAGAGCGCGCAATGCGCGACGCCGGCCTCGGCGGCGCGCACCGTGGCCATGTCGTCGTCGGTCAGGAACACCGAATGGGCCAGCACGGTCTTGCGGCCGAGCAGCCCGAAGCCGTCGAGCGCGGCGGTATCGGTCTTGCCATAGCGGGCAAGCGCGTGGCCATGGGCCCAGTCGCTTTCCGAGCAATGGGTCTGGACGTGGCAACCGCACTCCGCCGCCAGTGCGCCGAGGCCGCTGAGCGCCGCATCGGTGCAGGACGGGATAAAGCGCGGGGTGATCACCGGCAGCACCCGGTCATTGTCGGGCAGCGCGCGGATGTGGTCGATGACCTCACGGGTCTCGGCCACCGCCAGGGCGGCCGAGGCGTCGCGATAATAGTCCGGGCAACTTGCCGGGTCGTCCATCACCACCTTCCCCACCAGCGCCCGTTGGCCGTGCCTGAGGCAGATTTCGGCCAGCAGTTCGGTGGCCTCGCGGTGCACGGTAGCGAAGTAGAGGGCGGTGGTAGTGCCCGAGGCGAGGAGGTCCCGGACCAGGGTTTCGTAGCGCTCGCGGGCAAAGTCGAGGTCGGCGTATTGCGCCTCGAGCGGGAAGGTGTACTTGCCGAGCCAGACCTCCAGCGGCGCGTCGAGCGCCATGCCGAGCTGGGGGTATTGCGGCGCATGGATGTGAAGATCGACGAAGCCGGGCAGCACCAGTTGTCCGGCCGGCAGTTCGAGCGTTCCCTCGGGCACGCCATCGGCAGCAGGCGCTATGGCGGTGATGGTTCCATCTCCATCGACCGAGATCACCGCATCGCGCAGCACCTCGACTGCACCGCGCACCGGCGCGTGGATAAAGGTGCCACGGATGCTTCGCCCCCGCAGGCCCGTCACCAGACCACCTTGTGCTGTTCGCCGGTCTGCACGTTGACGAAGCCCTCCGGCGCCAGCTCGCTCGGCGCCACCAGCACCCAGCGCCAGGGCGAGCAGGTGAGCGTCGCGAACTTCAGGAATTCCGGGAAACCGGGCTTCCACAGGTTCAGCGCCGAGGGCTTGTACATCCAGTCGACCCGCTCCGCGGCACGGTAGAAAGCCTGCATGTCCTGATCGAACGCTTCCGCCGAGCGCGCCGTCATCAGCCCGCCGATCTCGAAACGCATCTCGGCGACCACCTCGCCACGATGCACCAGCACCCAACCGCCGTCGATCTCCTGCAGCCGGTTCACCGCCCTGGCCATGGCGGCGTCGGACGAGCCGATGCACCAGACATTGTGGCTGTCATGGGCCACCGATGAGGCGAGTGCAGTCTCCGGATCGGCAGGACCGCAGCCGGTCCAGAACATTTTCGCCACCGCGCCATCGCCGCGATAGCGGTCGACCAGCGCCCATTTGGTGATCAGCCGCTCGGCGTCGCGCTGCACCAGGCCGTCGGTCACCGGCAGCGTTTCGACGAGAAAATCCTCGTTCCAGTGGAACGGCCTGAGCACCGCCGCCTGCATGGTGTGACGTCCCGGCTCGGCCTTGATGGCGAAATCATCGGCGCCGAGGACCCGGCCGATATTCATGGTCTTGCGCGCCCAATCCGGCCAGTCGATGGCGGCCAGCGGGCCGAGGAACCGTTTGCCTTCGGAGACCAGTTGGCCGTCAGCGTAAACGTGCCGGATCGACAGCGTCTGGACGTCGTCGAGCAATACTATGTCGGCATAGCGTCCTGGCGAAATCGAGCCCACCCACTGGTCGATGCGCATATGCCGCGCCGGGTTGATGGTGGCGCACTGGATGGCGATCTCGGGGGCGAGGCCATATTCGATGGCGTGCCGCACATTGTAGTCGGCGGCTCCCTTCTCCAGCGTCTCGGAGGCCGAGCGGTCGTCGGTGGTGAAGGCGATGTTCGACCAGTCGGTGAGCCGCTCGATCAGACCGGGAAGTATGACATCATAGGAGAACGGCCTGAGCTCGGTGAAAATGCCGTGGCTCAACCGCTCCCACGCCTCCTCCAGCGCCCAGACTTCATGGTCGGAGGAAATGCCGGCAGCGGCAAAGGCCGAGAGGTCGTGCGGGTCGATCAGGCCCGAGCCGTGCCCCTCGACAACGCCGCGCATTTCCATGGTGGCGCCGATCATCCCCCACATCCGGATATAGCCCGGGTTCTCGGGGTTCCATACCGAAGGCCAGTCCATCACCTCGTCGAGACTGACCGTTCCCATGTCGTGGGCAAGGAACTCGCGCTGCTCTTCGTAGCCATAGTAGCCGCCCGACTCTTCCCAGGCGCTGGGCGGCACGGCCGAGCCGGGCTGGATGAAGATCTTGAGCGGCGAACCGGCGAGACGGGATTTCTGCCAGAACTCCTGGTTCTTGGGCCCATTGACGTTGGCAAACTCGTGGCTGGCCTCGCAGGTCCAGGTATTGCCGCGCGGCAGCACCAGAGCCGCCTCGAATTCGGGGGTGATGTGGGTCGATTCGATGTGCTTGTGCACTTCGCCGAAACCCGGCACGGCGCTGAGCCCCGGGTAGCTCACCCGCGCCTTCACCTCGCCGCGATAGCTGCCGCGCGGGCCGACAAAGGCGATGCGCCGGCCGGCGACGACGATTTCCTGATCCTCGAGCCAGTGCCGGGAATGCACCGACAGTAACCGTCCGACCTCGATCACCAGATCCGCCGGGCGCTTAGCCAGCGCCACCAGGGTCAGATGCTGGCGAATGGAAACTTCGTCCTCGGGGTTGAGGATCAGGTCGTCGGGCAGGTGCATAAGCGGATTCCGGGTGGCGCAACCGCGTTAGTAAAGCGGTTTACGAGGCCGAAGGCAATGCGTTGCAATGAGGGACGTACGGCAGGCGAATGTCCGTCTTCGAGTGGCCTGATGCCTTGCCCGCGGCGGTGCCTTTTGCCCTAAGCTGCCGACCTCGATCCGCACCAGCGAGGACAAGTCGCGATGAGCCAGATTGCCATTTTCGGTGGTAGCTCTCATCCCGAACTTTCTGCGCAGATCTGTGCCGAGCTCGGCGTACCGCTGCTGCCGACACGGGTGAAGCGGTTCTCCAACGACTGCATCGAAGTACAACTGCAGGCCAATTGCCGCGAACAGGACGTGTTCCTGATCCAGACGCTGAGTGCGCCTGTGCAGGACCACCTGGTCGAACTGCTGCTGATGCTGGATGCGGCGCGCGGCGCTTCGGCCGCCCGCATCATCGCCGTGATCCCGCACTATGCCTATGCCCGCTCCGACAAGAAGGACGCGCCGCGCATCTCGATCGGCGGCCGCATGGTCGCCGACCTGCTGCAGACCGCCGGCGCCAACCGGGTGCTGACGATGACGTTGCACTCGCCGCAGGTGCACGGCTTTTTCAGCGTACCGGTCGATCACCTGCATGCGCTCGGCGAACTGGCCGAGTATTTCGGGCGCTACGACACGGCCAATGCGGTTGTCGTGTCCCCGGACCTCGGCAACGCCAAGAATGCCGCAGCCTTTGCGAAGCGCCTCGGCGTGCCGGTGGCTGCGGGCGCCAAGGAGCGGATCAGCGACAGCGAGGTGCGGATCACCGCGATCATCGGTGATGTCGAGGGGCGCGACGTGATCGTGCTCGACGACGAGATCGCGAGCGGCGGCTCGATGGTCGAGCTGCTGCGGCATTTGCGGCAGCACGGCGCCCGCTCGGTCCGCATCGCCTGCACGCACGGCATCTTCGCCAACAACGCCATCGGGCGGCTGGCGGCCGAACCGGACGTCCTGGAGATCGTCTGCACCGACACCCTGCCGATCGTCGCTGCGCACCGCCATCCGAAGCTGACGGTGCTGTCGATCGCCCCGGCGCTAGCCGAAGCGATGCGAAGGATCAACAGCGGCGAATCGGTGAGCACGCTGTTCCATGCCGAGCAGCCGGCGCCGACCGTGACACGGCTCAGGGCTTAGACTAGGCGAGACCTACCTTTCTGCGGGTGGCTGCCCCAAACGTCCCGCCTCACCGGTGTTTGGTGACGCGGCGGAGGCTCCCGCGGGGCGGTCGGAGTGAAATCCGATTAGGCCGCCAGGTCCGCGACCACCGCATCGAGCACCGGCCAGCCCTTGTCGGTGACGCGGATGAAGCCGTTGGGCAGGGTCTCGACGAAGCCGATCGAACGCAGCTCGTTGATCTGGCGCTCGGAGATGGCGCGGCCGGAGATCTTGTGGAAGCGGCGCGGGTCGATGCCCTCGCGCAGGCGCAGGCCCATTACCAGCAGCTCGTCGCCCTCTTCCTCCCAGGTGAGGATATCGTCGGTGACCATGCCGTGACCGCGCGATTGCACGCGCTTCTGCCAGTCGAACGGCATTTTTTCGGTCGCGGTGGCGTGACGCTGGTTGTTGATCAGCAGCCGCCCGTGGGCGCCGGGACCGACGCCGACATATTCGCCATAGCGCCAGTAGATCAGGTTGTGCCGGCTTTCCTGACCGGGACGGGCGTGGTTGGAGATCTCGTAGGCCGGCAGACCTGCCTGCTGGGTCAGCTCCTGCGTCATCTCATAGAAATCGGCGCTCAGTTCCTCATCCGGCATCTTCAGCTTGCCGGCGCGGAACAGGTCGTAATAGCGCGTCCCCATCTCGATGGTGAGCTGGTAGAGGGAGACGTGCCCGGCTTCGGCCAGCCACAGCGCCTCGGTCAGTTCGTCCTGCCATTCGTCGAGCGTCTGGCGCGGCCGGGAATAGATCAGGTCGAAGCTCGAGCGCGGGAAGATCGACTGCGCCAGCCGCACCGCGGCAACGGCCTCATCGACGGTGTGCCGGCGGCCGAGCTCGGCGAGCGGGCCTTCGCGCAGCGACTGTACGCCGAGCGACACGCGGTTGACGCCGGCGGCGCGGTAGCCGCGGAAGCGATCGGCTTCGACCGAGGTCGGGTTGGCTTCGAGGGTGATCTCGGCGCGAGGATCGATCACCCAATGCCGAGCGATGGCATCGATGATGGCTTCGACCGAACGCGGATCCATCAGCGAGGGGGTACCGCCGCCGAAGAAGATCGACTGCACGGTGCGGCCCGGCGCCTGCCTGGCGAAATACGCCAGCTCGGCGGCGTAGGACTGAACATAGGTCTGTTCGTCGAACTCACCGCGGTGCACATGCGAGTTGAAATCGCAATACGGGCACTTGGCGGCGCAGAACGGCCAGTGGACATAGACGCCGAACAGGCCGTTGGAGCGGGGGTCGACGGAGTTGTGGCCGAACGTCTCAGTGCTCAACGCCGCCTCCCAGTGCATCGTCGACGAATTTGGCGAAGGCGCGGGCACGGTGGCTGAGGCCGACCTTGCCCGGGGCCCAGGAGTGCTTGGCTTCGGACGGCATCTCGCCGAAGGTGATGTCGTAGCCATCGGGCATGAACACCGGGTCGAAACCGAAGCCCTTGTCGCCGCGCGGCGGCCAGACCAGCGTGCCCTCGGCCTTGCCCTCGTAGATCACCTCGCGCCCATCGGGGTGGGCGAGGCAGAGCGTGGCGTTGAAGCTGCCGCGCCGTTCGCCCGGGGTGCTGGCGCCGACCCCCTGCAGTGCATCCTCGACGCGGCGCATGCCGACCATGTAGTCGCGCCCGCCATGGGCCGAAGAACCGGCCCAATCGGCAGTGTAGACGCCCGGCTTGCCGCCGATGGCGTCGACCGACAGGCCGGAATCGTCGGCCAACGCGATGTTGTTGGCGGCGGCCGCGGCGGCATGCGCCTTGATGCGGGCATTCTCGATGAAGGTGGTGCCGGTCTCGACCGGTTCCGGCAGGCCCAGTTCCCCGGCCGACACCAGGTCGAGCCCGAACGGCGCCAGGAGTTCCTTGAACTCGGCGAGCTTGCCCGCATTGTGGGTCGCCAGCACCAGCCGGTCGCCGCGCCGCAATGTGAGCTTGTCTGCCATCAGGAAAGCGCCGCCTTCTGCATGGTGGTGAGCTCGCCGATGCCCTGCTCGGCCAGCCGCATCAGGTTGTCGAGCTCGTCGCGACTGAACGGCACCTGTTCGGCAGTGCCCTGGATCTCGACGAACCTGCCCGAGCCGGTCATGACGAAATTGGCGTCGGTGTGGGCCTCGACATCCTCGAGATAGTCGAGATCGAGCACCGGGGTGCCGCGGTAGATGCCGCAGGAAATCGCCGCGACCGAATCGCGCAGCACCGGGCCCTTGGTGAGGCCGCGGGCTTCGAGCCACCTGATCGCATCGGCGAGCGCCACATAGGCGCCGGTGATCGAGGCGGTGCGGGTGCCACCATCGGCTTCGAGCACGTCGCAATCGAGCGTGATCTGGTTCTCGCCCAGGGCCTGCATATCGACCACGGCGCGCAGCGACCGGCCGATCAGCCGCTGGATCTCCTGGGTACGGCCGGATTGCTTGCCCTGCGCCGCCTCGCGCTTCGTGCGCGAACCGGTGGCGCGCGGCAGCATGCCGTATTCGGCTGTGACCCAGCCCATGCCGGAGCTGCGCCGCCAGGAGGGAAGCGTGGTTTCGACCGAGGCGGTGACGAACACCTTGGTCGAGCCGAAGCTGACGAGGCAGCTGCCCTCGGCCTTGGGAGCGACGTTGCGTTCGAGCGTCACGGCCCGCATCTGGTCTGGCTGGCGTCCGGAAGGCCGCATATGGTCAAATCACTCGTTCTGGAAACCTTGTTAACCGCCTCTTAACCCTGACGGCCCCCTCGAACAAGCAGCGGCGACTTGGCGGCACAGGGCTTTCCGCCTAAATGGTGAACATGGCAGATCGCACGAAAGCTCCCGAAGACGTTCTGGCGGTCCTCAACGCCCGCAGCCAGGACATCTTCCGCAAGCTGGTGGAGCGCTATCTCGACACCGGCGCGCCGGTGGCCTCGCGCGACCTGGCGCGCATGCTGAGCGTCGGCCTGAGCCCGGCTTCGGTGCGCAACGTGATGGCCGATCTCGAAGATCTCGGCCTCATCGCTTCGCCGCATACCTCGGCCGGCCGGCTGCCGACGCAGCAGGGCCTGCGCTTCTTCGTCGACGCCATGCTGGAGGTGGGCGCGGTCAACGAGGACGAGAAAGCGGCGATCGCCAAGCAGATCCAGGGTCCGGCGGTGCATGGGCAGGTCGAGGACCTGCTCACCGAGGCGAGCCAGCTGCTCAGCGGACTGAGCCACGGCGCCGGCGTGGTGATCGCGCAGAAATCCGATCTGGTGCTCAAGCATATCGAGTTCATCCGGCTCGATCCCGAGCGCGCCATGGTGGTGCTGGTGGGCGAGGACGGCTCGGTGGAGAACCGCGTGCTGCCGCTGCCCCCGGGGCTGACGGCCAGCGCCTTGACGCAGGCCTCCAACTACCTGGCCCACTTCGCGGTCGGCAAGACACTGAACGAGACGCGCAAGGCACTCCAGGCGCAGCGCGAAGCGACGGTGCACGAGCTCGACGAACTGACCCGCAAGCTGGTGGACGCCGGCCTTGCGACGCTCTCGAGCTCCGGCAGCGCCGCGCCCCCGACGGTGATCGTGCGCGGCCGGGCCAACCTGCTGAACGACACCATGGCATCCGAGGAGCTGAGTCGGGTCAGGCAGTTGTTCGACGAGCTGGAAAGCCGGGACGGGCTGATCGAGCTGCTCGGCGACACCGAGACGGCCCAGGGGGTGAAGATCTTCATCGGCTCGGAGAACAAGCTGTTCTCGCTCTCGGGCTCCTCGGTGATCCTCAGCCCTTACAAGGACGCCAACCAGAAGGTGGTCGGCGTGCTCGGCGTCATCGGGCCGACCCGGCTCAACTATGCCCGCATCGTGCCGGTGGTGGACTATACCGCCAATGTCGTCTCGGCGATGATGGCTCGCAAAGGCTGAGCCCAGGCTCGCGGAACTTTTCCAAGGCTTGAATCTTATCGCTCATTGGCCGATATGCGGGGCAAACGCGAACAGCGACACATCCCAAGGTCCCAATGAACGACGATACGAACAAGCCCGAGGACGACAAGGCCGCCGCTGCGACGGAGGCCACCGGCACCGCTACGGAGCAGAATACCGAGACGGCGACGACGCCCGACCCGATCGAGGCGCTGAAGGCCGAGAACGGCGACCTGCGCGACAAGCTGCTGCGCACCATCGCCGAGATGGAAAACCTGCGTAAACGCACCGAGCGCGAGATTGCCGATACCCGGTCCTATGCCATCGCCGGCTTTGCCCGCGACATGCTGACCGCTACCGATTCGCTGAGCCGCGCCCTGATGGTGCTGCCGGCAGAGGCGCGCGACAGCGCCGATGCGACCACGAGGTCGCTGATCGAAGGCATCGAGATGACCGAGCGCGAGATGCAGCGGCTCCTCGCCAAGCACGGCGTCAAGCCGATCGAGGCGGAAGGCCAGAAATTCGATCCACACAAGCACCAAGCGATGTTCGAAGTGCCCGATCCGTCGCGCCCGGAAGGCACGGTGGTGCAGGTGGTGCAGGCCGGCTTCGCCATCGGCGACCGTGTGCTGCGGCCGGCCATGGTCGGCGTGGCCAAGGGCGGCGGCGCCAACGGCGCCCCGGCCGAAGGCACGATCGACAAGAGCGTCTGACCTCACCGCTGCGGTGATGTCTCAGAAGGGCGCTCCGGCGCCCTTTTTCTTTGGCCGACGGGAGCAGTGTGATGCAGAGCCTTTATGACGATGCCGAGCTCTACGACCTCGTGGCGCCGCGCGATCCGGCGATGGAGCGCTTCTATGTCGAGCTGGCGGGCGGTGCCGGCCGGCGCGTGCTCGACCTCGCCTGCGGCTCCGGCCGCTTCACCGTGCCGTTGGCCGCGAGTGGAGCGCTGGTGATGGGCGGCGACCTGTCCGAGGCCATGCTGGCGCAGGCCCGCTCCGCCGCTGCGGCGCGCGGGGTATCGGCCGAGTTCATCGAACTCGACATGCGCGGCTTTGTGCTCGGCCGTCGTTTCGATGCCATCGTCATCGCGGCCAACTCGCTGATGCACCTGCTCAGCCGCGACGAGTTCGGCCGGGCCTTCTCGGCAATCCGCCAGCACCTCGCTCCCGGGGGCCGGCTGCTGTTCGACGTGTTCGTGCCCAGCGCGCGTCTGCTCAGTCTGCCGGCAGGGGAGCGGCAACTGCTCGGAGTGTTTCCGCATCCGCGGCTGGGCGAGGTCCGGGTCGAGGAGACCATCAGCTACGACCCGATCACCCAGCTGATGCGGACCGACTGGTATTGGTCGACTGCGGAGCACAAGGACTTCCGCCACACCCGGCTGGAACTACGACAGATTTTCCCGCAGGAGCTGCCGTTGCTGCTGGAGGCGAGCGGGCTGCGGCTGATTGAGCGGTTCGGGGACTTCGAGCGCGGGGCACTGACGGCGGAGAGCCACCGGCAGGTGTGCGTTTGTGTGGTGGCGGGATAAGACAGTGGGCCTTTCGGCCGCTCCAGTGCGGGCTGCCCCCTACCCTTGATCCTCCCCGCAAGGGGGAGGGAGACGCAGACTGAGAGGCCAGTGTCTTGTCTCCCTCCCCCCTGCGGGGAGGGGACAGGGGTGGGGGTCCACAACCACCGGCGCCGGACTAGTTCACCGCCGAGGTCACCAGATCCGGACAGGTCGTCACGTCGTACTTGGCGCCCGGCTTGCCCATCTCGCCGACCACCCGGCTGTCATAGGCGTCGCGCAGTGCCGTGATCGCCGCGTCGTCGTTGCCCTCCGCTTCCAGCATCATGTCGGCGCGGGCCGCCAGATCGTCCGACCAGGCGCCGTACTGGTCGCCTTCGGCATCGTTACCGGAATCGTAGGCGTCGGTGGAGAGCCAGTAGAAGGCGCTGCCGCACCACAGCAGCCTGTCGGCCGCTGCCGAGGGCTCGCCCGCCGCGGCCGGTGCAGCCAGAAATCCGATCAGCAGCGCCGCAGCGACAAGCCTGAGCATCCGTACCTCAACCGATATCCCCGGCGACGATCCGTTTGACGCCGGCGGCGTTCATGTCGGCCCAGGCCTGCGCCAGTGAGCCCGAGGTATCGATTGCGCGGCAGGCGTCTTCGATCACATAGGTCTCGAACCCGGCGCGGGCCGAATCGACTGCCGTCCAGTTGACGCAGAAATCTGTGGCAAGGCCAGCGATGAACAACCGCTTGAACCTGCGTTCGCGGAGGTAGCCCTCGAGCCCTGTCTTGGTCCGCCGGTCCGCTTCCTGGAAGCCGGAATAGGAATCGACCACCTCGTGGTAGCCCTTGCGGATCACCAGCTGGGTGTGGGGCAGCTCGATATCGGCCGAGAACTCGGCGCCGTGCGTATCCCAGACGCAGTGGTCCGGCCACAGCACCTGCGGCCCGTAAGGCAGTTCCATGATCTCGAATGGCTTGGCGCCGGCGTGACTCGAGGCGAACGAGATATGGCCGCGCGGGTGCCAGTCCTGGGTCATGCCGACATTCTCGAAGCGTCGGCCCAGCCGGTTGATCGGGATGACGATCTCGTCGCCGCCGGCGACGGCGAGCTTGCCGCCGGGGAGGAAATCATATTGCAGGTCGACCACGAGGAAGAGGTCGTCGGAGCGGGGCGTGATGGCCATGCGGGTCTATCTCATTGGCCGATCAGGGCCGAACAATCCTGAAATGAATAGGCGGCATCATCGGTAGCACGGGTCGAGCCGTTGACGACACGGCCGATGGAAGCTTCGAGATCCTGCCGGTAATCGGCCAGCGCCTCGTCGGTATAGCCGGCCTCGAGGTAGATCGGGATGGCGCGCTGCAGCAGCAACGCCCCGCCATCGGCATAGACCTTGGCGGAGGCGAGTTTTTCCGGCGTAGCATCGGCGGGCGCGTCACGGGTCATCAGCTCGAAGGCCGTGCCGCACCACATGTCCATCTGCGCCTCGGCCGGCACTTCCTGCGCCAGCGCGGCGAGCGGCAGCAGCGTCAGGGCCGCGAAAAACGGCGCGATGACAAGGAACCTCAGCATAGTCGTGTTCCCAAGATAGTCGTGTCCCTGAGCCGGCAACGAGCGCTTCTTAGACCATAACCCGGGCCGCAACGACAAGCCGGGTCGGCGGCGCAAATGCTGGGTCAGGCGCCGGTGAGATTTTCCTAACCAAGCCGATCGGCAGCCTTTGAGGCATAATCGCGTAAAATGCTAAGCGACGGTCGGCGCCGCTGCGGCGCCTGGATTTCGGTGATCGCGGGATCGAACCGGGAGTCCATGTCGAGTATGCCGATTCCGCCTTCGGGGGCCGCCTTTGAAACTGCCGATCCTGGGTGGCATAGCCGCCCTGCTGCTGGTGGCGCTGCCCAGCGCCGCGCTGGCTGAAGACCTGACCTTCACGCTGACCAACAACTCGTCCTATGCGGTCAAGAGCCTGTTCACTTCGCCGGCCGATGTCGACAGCTGGGAAGACGACGTGTTTGCCGACAAGTACCTGCCGGCCGGCAACTATGTCGAAGTGACCATCGGCGACGGCCGCGAGCAGTGCGTCTACGACATGAAATTCGTGCTCGAGGACGATTCCGAGTTCATCGAACCGGCGGTCGACCTGTGCGCGGTGGGCGAATACACGCTCACCGACGCCACCTGAGCGGACCGCCGAGGTTCCGGCTTCAGCGCTTGCTGCAGTCGTGGCGGTAGCGCTTGGCGGCGACAGCCGCCTTGGCTTCGGCCTGGTATTGCGGCCTGAAGGCGTTGATCTGGCGGCGGGTCAGGCCACTGGAAAGATCGTAGGAATAGCTCAGCCATTGCTTGCCGAAGGCCCGCACCACACGGGCCGCGGCCGGATCGCCCTGGGCGTCGATAACCCTTGCCGCTTCAGCATAGACATGGGCGCAGTAAAAGGCCTTGTCGATCGATCCGGGGAGGCTCGCCGCAACAACCGGCATGGCGCCCACAATAGTCAGCATCAGCGCCGCCAACATAATCGCCCGCATCGAGGTCCCCTGTTCGCGCCAACGCCTGGCGCAAGTCTTTGCCGTCACTATCAAAAACGCGCCGGGTCGAGTCAGCGGCAAGAGCAGCGGCGCTACTGCGGCGGCTGCCGGGGCAGCGGCTCGGGAGCCCGCGTATCCGTGACATTGTGGTGTTCCGGCGCTTGCACCCCCAAAAGCCCCCTCCTATATAGCGCTCAAGGCCCGGCGACGGGTCAATTTCAACACGGGAACCCGGACACCCGCGAGGGATCAGGAACTGCCGGATGGGGTTTCATCCGGGTTCGCCAGGAAAGAGGCAGTAAGTTATGGGTAAAGTCATCGGAATCGACCTCGGTACGACCAACAGCTGCGTCGCCGTCATGGACGGTTCGGCGCCGAAGGTCATCGAGAACGCGGAAGGCGCACGCACCACGCCGTCGATGGTCGCCTTCACCAAGGATGGCGAGCGGCTCGTCGGCCAGCCGGCCAAGCGCCAGGCGGTCACCAACCCGGAAGGCACGCTGTTCGCGGTCAAGCGCCTGATCGGTCGGCGCTACAACGACCCGATGGTCGAAAAGGACAAGGGCCTGGTGCCCTTCAAGATCGTCAACGCCGACAACGGCGATGCCTGGGTCGAGGTCGAGAACAAGAAGTATTCTCCCTCGGAAGTCTCGGCGATGATCCTCACCAAGATGAAGGAAACCGCCGAATCGTATCTGGGCGAGACCGTCACGCAGGCGGTGATCACCGTACCGGCGTACTTCAACGATTCGCAGCGGCAGGCCACCAAGGACGCCGGCAAGATCGCCGGGCTGGAAGTGCTCCGCATCATCAACGAGCCGACGGCGGCAGCGCTCGCCTACGGGCTCGACAAGAAGAACACCGGCACCATCGCGGTCTATGACCTGGGTGGCGGTACCTTCGATATTTCCGTGCTGGAGATCGGCGACGGCGTGTTCGAGGTGAAGTCGACCAACGGCGACACCTTCCTCGGCGGCGAAGACTTCGACATGCGGCTGGTGGACTACCTGGCGGCCGAGTTCAAGAAGGACCAGGGCATCGACCTGAGGAGCGACAAGCTCGCGCTGCAGCGGCTGAAGGAAGCGGCCGAGAAGGCCAAGATCGAGCTCTCGAGCTCGACCCAGACCGAAATCAACCTGCCCTTCATCACCGCCGACGCGTCGGGTCCCAAGCACCTGACGCTGAAGCTGACCCGCGCCAAGCTCGAGAGCCTGGTCGACGACCTGATCCAGAAGACCGTCGAGCCGTGCCGGCAGGCGCTGAAGGATGCCGGCGTTTCGGCGGCGCAGATCGACGAAGTGGTGCTGGTGGGCGGCATGACCCGCATGCCCAAGGTCATCGAGACGGTGAAGCAGTTCTTCGGCAAGGAGCCGCATAAGGGTGTGAACCCGGACGAGGTCGTTGCCATGGGTGCTGCCATCCAGGCCGGCGTGCTGCAGGGCGACGTCAAGGACGTGCTGCTGCTCGACGTGACCCCGCTCAGCCTCGGCATCGAGACGCTGGGTGGCGTGTTCACCCGCCTGATCGACCGCAACACCACGATCCCGACCAAGAAGAGCCAGACCTTCTCGACCGCCGAGGACAACCAGAACGCGGTGACCATCCGCGTGTTCCAAGGCGAGCGCGAGATGGCTGCCAACAACAAGCTGCTCGGCAATTTCGACCTTGCCGGCATTCCCCCGGCGCCGCGCGGCGTGCCGCAGATCGAAGTCACGTTCGACATCGACGCCAACGGCATCGTCAACGTGTCGGCCAAGGACAAGGGCACCGGCAAGGAGCAGCAGATCCGCATCCAGGCCTCGGGTGGTCTGTCTGATGCCGATATCGAGCGCATGGTCAAGGAAGCCGAGCAGAACGCCGACGCCGACAAGAAGAAGCGTGAAGCAGTGGAAGCCAAGAACCAGGGCGAATCGCTGATCCACTCGACCGAGAAGTCGCTCAAGGACTATGGTGACAAGGTCACGGCCGAAGAGAAGGCCGCCATCGAGACGGCGATCGCCGACCTCAAGGGCGTGCTGGAAGGCGACGACGCCGAGGCGATCAAGGAGAAATCCGCGACGCTGGCCGAGGCTTCGATGAAGCTGGGCGAGGCGATGTACAAGCAGAGCCAGGCGGAAGCCGAGGCCAAGGCGGAAGGCGGCGAACAGCCCGCCGACGACGATGTGGTCGACGCCGAGTTCGAAGAGGTCAAGGACGACAAGCGGTCGGCCTAATGGCCGACAAGGGTTCGGCCTGATCCCGCAAAACCTAGATCCGAGAAGGGCCTGGCTCCTGCCGGGCCCTTTTCGTTTCACGTGAATCAGGCCGCAATCTTGCCGCAGCTTGGTCCAACTGTTTTCACATCCGCCGCCGATGTTGCGGCAGTTGAAGTGGGCGTGAACCGTCAGCAGCGGAGCGCCTTGAGGCAGCAGCCGGAACCCCGGGCCGGGGAACGGATGCTGAGGGCGGACTTCGAAAGGACTACCCATGTCATCGGTTGAGGTGCGGAGTTTCGCCGAGAACGGCGATCTCCATGCAGCGGATGTCGCGCCGCAGGAGCGGCTCGACGCCGACATGCGCCACGTCCTCAGCGTGCTGCAGTCGATGGGCGGCAAGCGCATCGAGGAGTGCCGCTCGCCGGAGGCCCGCGCCCTGCCCACACTCGACATGGCGCTGCGCCGGATCCTGCGCGACCAGGTCGACGACATGGGTATCGGTATGGAGATGCGGCTGATCCCGGGTCCGACCGATGACATCCGGGCTCGCATCTACGTGCCGCAGAACGACATCGTCATGGGCCTCAGGCCGATGATCCTGTTCCTGCATGGCGGCGGGTTCGTCCTGGGCGATGTCGACAATTATGACGCGACGCCGCGCGCATTGGCGGCGCGCACCGGTGCAGTGGTGGTCTCGGCACATTACCGCCAGGCGCCGGAGCACCGTTTTCCCGCGGCGCACGAAGACGCCTACGCGGCATGGAACTGGTTGCTCGAGCATGCCGAATCGCTGGGCGGCGACGCCAGGCGCGCGGCGATCGTCGGCGAAGGCTCGGGCGGCAACCTCGCGGTCAACGTGGCGCTCAGGGCGCGCGCCGAAGACCAGCCGCTGCCGATCCATCTCGGCCTGGTGACCCCGATGGCGGCGATGCTGTTCGACCTGCCCTCGCATATCCAGAACGCCGACACCTTCCCCTATTCCACCGCGACGCTCGAATGGGCGGCGCGGAAGCTCTTCCGCAAGAAGGATGAGGCGCACGACGCCCGCATGAACATTGCCGGCCGCGTCGATCTCGGCGGCTTGCCCCCCGCCACCATCATCCTCGCCGAAGCCGATCCGCTGCGCTCGGAGGGCGAGGCGTTGGCCGACGCGCTGCGCCGGTCGGGCGTCTGGGTCGACATGACGACCTACGAGGGAGTGACGCACGGCTTCTTCGGCCTCTACCGCATCGTCAACAAGGCGATGTTCGCGCAGGGCCAGCTCGGCCGCAACCTCGCGGCCGCCTTCGGCGCCTAGCCTCCGACGACTGGTGGAAAAGTCACACCGGGCACGTACGTCGGGCCGCGAGGCTCGATAGTGTTGCCGTCCGGCACCAGAGTACTTATCTAGGCCGAAAAGCCTGATGCGGGCGCAGGCAACCCAAGGACAAGGCCGATTGGCGAAACGCGATTTTTATGAAGTGCTCGGGGTGCCCAAGGGTGCCGACGAGGCGGTGCTGAAAAGCGCCTACCGCAAGCTTGCGATGCAGTTCCACCCGGACCGCAACCCGGGAAATGCCGAAGCCGAACACAAGTTCAAGGAAGTCAGCGAGGCCTACGACACGCTGAAGGACCCGCAGAAGCGCGCCGCCTATGACCGCTTCGGCCATGCGGCGTTCGAGAATGGCGGGCGCGGACCGGCGGGCTTCGGACCCGAGTTCACCTCGTCGATGTCGGATATCTTCGAGGATATCTTCGGCGACTTCATGGGCGGCCGCGGCCGTGGCGGCCAGTCCCGGTTGCGCGGCTCCGACCTGCGCTACAATCTCGAGATCAGCCTCGAAGAGGCATTTGCTGGCCGCACCGTCGATATCGACGTGCCGACCCTCGCCGTCTGCGACACCTGCGAGGGCTCCGGCGCCAAGCCGGGCACCGGCATGTCGACCTGCCGCCACTGCAATGGCCAGGGCAAGGTCCGGGCGGCCCAAGGCTTTTTCACCATCGAGCGCACCTGCCCGATCTGCAATGGTCGCGGCCAGATCCTCGAGCAGCCCTGCACCGATTGCGGCGGCCAGGGCCGCCGGCAGCAGAACCGCACGCTTTCGGTCGATATCCCCAAGGGCATCGAGGACGGCACCCGCATCCGGCTCGCCAATGAAGGCGAGGCAGGGCTGCGCGGTGGCCCGCCGGGCGACCTCTACATCTTCATCTCGATCAAGCCGCACGACCTGTTCCAGCGCGACGGTGCCGACCTCTACGCGCGCGTGCCGATCGCCATGACCACGGCGGCGCTGGGCGGCGAGTTCGAAGTGCCGACGCTCGATGCGGCGCGGGCCCGGGTGAAGGTCGCTTCGGGCACGCAACCCGGCCAGCGCGTCCGCCTCAAGGGCAAGGGCATGCCGGTGCTGCGATCGAAGGACTTCGGCGACCTCTATGTGCAGCTAGACGTCGAGACGCCGCAGAGCCTTTCCAAGCGCCAGCGCGAGCTGCTCGAGGAGTTCGAGCGCGAATCGACGCGCGAGAACTCTCCGACCTCGGAAGGGTTCTTCGCCAAGCTGAAGAGCCTGTTCGAGAACTAGGCGGCCGCAAGGCTTGTCACGGGGGTGGCGAGAAAGGCCCCCTCACCCGGCCCTTCGGGCCGACCTCTCCCCCGAGGGAGAGGTGAAGCGGTGGCACGATCTCACCCACGACCACCTCTCCCTTGGGGGAGAGGTCGCCGCGCAGCGGCGGGTGAGGGGGCCTTTGCGGCGTAGCCCAGATCGGCTAGCTCTAGCGCATGACCCCCGACACCACTCCCCCCAAGACCGCCCTCACCATCTGTGGTTCGCTGCGTAAGGACTCGATCAACGAGCACCTGCGCCGGCACATGTCGGCCAAGCTCCGTGAGGCCGGGGTGATCGTTACCGATCTCGACCTCGGCGCGTTCGACATGCCGATCTTCAACCAGGATATCGAGGATGCCGGCGAGACGCCGGAAGCGGCCAAGCGCCTCGCAGAGATGTTCCGCAGCCACGACATCGTGCTGATCATCAGCCCCGAGTACAATGGCGGGGTGACGCCGCTGATCGCCAACCTCATCTCCTGGGTCAGCCGCGAGAAGCCCAATCCGTTCAAGCACGCAGTGTTCGGCATCGGCGGAATGAGCGACGGCAAGTATGCGACGATCTTCGCGCTGTCGCACCTGCGCGACTCCTTGAGCAAGATCGGCGCACTGGTGGTGCCGACATTGCTCGGACTCGGGCCCTACCCGGACGTGCTCGACGCGGACGGCGCGCCGAACGAAGGCAACATCAAGTGGAAGGTCGGCCAGATGGTGCGCGAGCTGACCCATTTCTCGCGCGGCGGCATCTGAGATGTACGCGCTCTACGTCACCCACCCGGAAGTGGTCATCGACCCCAATGTCGCGACGCCGCGCTGGGGGCTGTCCAGCGTGGGGAGGGCGCGAGCAGAACGTTTTGCGAACCACCCGCTGGTGCTGGCTCTGACCAGGCTGGTTTCGAGCACGGAAACCAAGGCTCTCGAGCTGGCGGCGATCCTCGCGGCGCGGTGCAAAGCGCCTGTGGACAGCGGGGATAAGTTCGACGAGAACGACCGTCGCAGTACCGGGTTCGTTCCTACGGCGCGCTTCGAGGCGCTGGCCGATGCGATGTTCGCGCATCCCGACGAATCGGCCGAGGGCTGGGAGACGAAGGCGCCGCCCAGCGCCGGGTGGTCGGCGCCTTCGAAGAGGTGCTGGCCGGGCACGATGTGACGAGGCCGATCGGCTTTGCCGGCCACGGCGCGGTGGGGACCCTGCTGAAGTGTCATCTGGGCGGGCTGGCCATCGCCCGCTCCGAGGACCAGCGCCGCATCGGCCACCCCGGCGGCGGCAACGTCTTCGTGGTCCGGCTCAGCGACCGCAAGCTCATGACCGACTGGATCCCGATGGAGGACCTGCCGGAGCGGATCGAGGGGCTTTACTCCCCTCCCCCTTGAGGGGAGGGGTGGGGGGTGGGGGTCTATCGGTGATCACCGCACCACCCCCTCCCTCAATCCCTCCCCTCAAGGGGGGAGAGAAGCGATCGCTGCTATTGCTGAGTGCAAGCTCTAAGCCCCGTCCCTCCGCCCCGGCGCCCATTCGGCCAGCCCGAACAGCTCAACCGCATCCTCGAGCGCCAGCTTCAACCGGTCGAGCCGCGCCGGATCGTGCTCGATTTCGCGCAGCCGCGTCGGGCCGGCGAGCGGGGCGCGCGCCAGCAGCTCTGTTCCCGCCTCGGTCAGCCCCACCAGGCGAGCACGGCGATCGCGTGGGTCGGTCTTGACCGTCACCAGGTCCATGCGGCGCAACTCATCGATCGACTGGCCGAGCGTCGCCGGGTGCATCACCAGGGCTTTGCGCAAGGCGGCGAGCGGCAGTTGCGGACGCTCGGCGCAGATGCGGAGCACGGCAAGCTGCAGCCCGGTAATGCCGAAGCGCTTCTTCAGGTCGGCGTGGAAGGCTTCGGTAGCCCGCTCGAGCCGCACCCAGGCGACAATGGCGGAAAGTGCCTGTTGCTGCATGATTGATCTATGATTCCATCAGGTTGCGCGGACGCTATGGCGGCATAGCATCGCGCGCAAGCGGGCGTTTCTGCTTGCCCGATTCGCCCGGCTGTGGCACTGACCGGAAAATCCGGAGACATCTGATGGCAGGCACACTGATCGTCGCACTCGATCTCGACACGCGAGACGAGGCGGAACGCTTGATCGCGCAGCTGGGTGACGCGGTCGATTTCTACAAGATCGGCTACCAGCTGTTCTATGGCGGCGACGGCCTCAACCTGGGCAAGGCGCTGCTTGCTGCCGGCAAGCGGGTGTTCTTCGATCTGAAGCTGCTCGACATCGACAACACCGTCGAAAAGGGCGTCGCGGCGATCGCCGGAACCGGCGCGACCATGCTCACGGTGCACGCCTATCCCAAGGCGATGCGCGCCGCTGCCAAGGCCGCGGCGGGTTCGGGATTGACCGTGCTCGGGGTGACCGTGCTGACTTCGATGGACGACAGCGACCTCGAGGATGCCGGCTATGCCCGCGACGCCGCCGGCCTCGTCGCCTTGCGCGCCGAGCAGGCCAAGCAGGCAGGCATCGGCGGCATCGTCTGCTCGCCCAAGGAAGCGCAGATGGTGCGCTCGATCGTGGGGGCCAAGCTGGCGATCGTTACCCCCGGCATTCGCCCTGCAGGCAGCGCACATGGCGACCAGAAGCGGGTGACCGGCCCGGCCGAAGCGCTGGCCGCCGGCGCTACCCACCTGGTGGTGGGCCGGCCGATCACCGCGGCGGCACACCCGGCGAGCGCCGCCCAGGCGATCCTCGCCGAGATGGCCGGCGGCACCCGGCTGGCGTGACCAGCCAGAGATTCCCGCTTTCGCAGCAATGAGCCGGTGGGGTATAGCCCACCGCAACAGGTTATCCGGGAGCAAGCATGTCTGACCTCAAGGTCGCCATCGCCGGCGCAGGCGGCAAGATGGGCGCGGCGAACATCCGCGCCGTGACGGTCGCTCCCGGCCTGACCGTCGTCTCCGCCCTCGATCGCGCCGGTGCGTCCGCGCTCGGCAAGGATGCCGGCGAGCTGGCCGGGCTCGAGGCGCTGGGTGTCGCGGTCACCGACGATGTGGCGGCGGCGCTGGCGGGCGCCGAGGCGATCATCGACTTCACCGCGCCGGCAAATTCGGTGGCGCTGGCCAAGGAAGCGGCACGGCGCGGCCTCGTCCATATCATCGGGACCACCGGGTGCAGCGAGGCCGACGACGCGGCGATCCGCGAGGCGGCGGCAACGGCCCGGATCGTCAAGGCCGGGAATTTCTCGCTCGGGGTCAACCTGCTGCTGGGCCTGGTGAAGCAGGCGGCCGCGGCGCTGCCAGGCTTTGACATCGAAATCCTCGAGATGCACCACAACAAGAAGGTCGACGCCCCCTCGGGCACGGCGCTGATGCTCGGCGAGGCGGCGGCGCGCGGACGCAATCTCGATCTGAAGACCCACTCGGTCCGCGTGCGCGACGGCCATACCGGGCCGCGCGAGGAGGGCAGCATCGGTTTTGCGACACTGCGCGGCGGCAACGTCATCGGCGAGCATCGGGTGATCCTCGCCGGCCCCAGCGAGCGGATCGAACTCAACCACATCGCCGACAACCGGGCGCTGTTCGCCGAAGGCGCAGTGCGCGCCGCGCTCTGGGCCCGCGGCCAGCAGCCCGGCCTCTACTCCATGGCCGACGTGCTCGGCTTCAACTGACAGGGATTTTTCGATGACCGGAACGCTGATCCTCGTTCGCCACGGCCAGAGCGACTGGAACCTCAAGAACCTGTTCACCGGCTGGCGCAACCCCGACCTCACCGAGCAGGGCATCGGCGAGGCCCGCAACACCGGCAGGAAGCTGAAGGCCGCCGGTTACACGCCCGATGTCTATTTCACCTCGGCGCTGCGCCGGGCCCAGCACACGCTCGACCTGATCCTCGAAGAACTCGGGATTACCGAGGTGACGATCACCCGTTCGAAGCTGCTGAACGAGCGCGACTACGGCGATCTCAGCGGCCTCAACAAGGACGATGCGCGGGCCAAGTGGGGCGAAGAGCAGGTGCTGATCTGGCGCCGCTCGTTCGACGTGCCGCCGCCGGGCGGTGAAAGCCTAAAGGACACGGCCGCCCGCACCCTGCCCTATTACGACGCCGAGATCGTCCCGCTGCTCAAGGCCGGCAAGACGGTGCTGGTGGCCGCGCACGGCAACTCGCTGCGCTCGATCGTCATGGCGATCGAGAACCTCACGCCGGAACAGATCCTGAAGCGCGAAATCGCCACCGGCGAGCCGGTGATCTACAAGATCGGCGCTGACGGGAAGCTGGCGGGCAAGGTCGAGATCTAGGGGCGAAGGTCGAGAGAGACGGCCCCCTCCCATCCTCCCCCATAAAGGGAGGTGCTGCATCGAGTGCCGGGCACGATCGGGGCCGGAGCCTCGACTCTTCACCTCCCCCTTTATGGGGGGAGGCCGGGAGGGGGCCGTCTGCTTCAGTCGGCTTTGCCGCTAAGCCCCTACCACTCCCGACTCCCAGCCCAGGATCGCCCGTTTACGCGGCACGCCCCAGTGATAGCCGGTGAGCGCGCCGCTGGTGCCGACGACTCGGTGGCATGGCACCACGAAGCTGATCGGGTTCTTGCCGACCGCAGCGCCGACGGCGCGGGCAGCGGTGGGGCGGCCGATATGGTTGGCGACCTTCTGGTAGGTGGTGGCCTTGCCCACCGGGATCTTCAGCAAGGTTTCCCAGACCTGCACCTCGAAGTCGGTGCCGATCAGGACGACGCGCACCGGTTGCTCGGGGTCCCAGCGGTTGGGGTCGAACACCCGGGCGGCAACCGGCGCCACCGCTTTGTCGTCCCGGCGGTAGCGCGCGTTGGGCCAGCGGTTGGCGAGATCCTCGAAGGCCTCCTCGACCGACATGTTGTCGTCGGCAAAGCCGATGCCGCTCAGCCCATATTCGGTCATGGTCAGCACCGCGGTGCCGAAGGGTGACGGTGCGGCGCCCCACACCATCTCGAGCCCTTCGCCACGGGCGCGGAAGGCGCCGGGCGGCATGGCTTCGTGGGTGACGAACAGGTCGTGCAGCCGCGAGGTCGAGGAGAGCCCGACCTTATAGGTGGTGTCGAGCACGCTCTGCTGGTCGGCCAGCAGCTGCTTGGCGTGGTTGAGTGCCACTGCCTGGGCGAAGCTCTTGGGGCTCAGCCCGCACCAGCGGCGAAACAGGTCGGTGAGCTGCCGCTCGGTCAGCCCGAGCGCCCCGGCAAAGCGCGGCAGATCGGTTTCGTCGGGCAGCGTCTCGCTCAGATAGGCGATGGCGGCCCGGACGGTCTCGTAATCCGAGTTGGCGATGATGGTTTCGTGCTTGCTCATGATGCGTCGAAGATAGGCGCACGAACGCGCTGTTGCGACCCGGTTTTGACGGGGTGGATGGAGTCAGAGCACCGGCGTCCCCACTCACTCGATGTCATCCCTGCGAAAGCAGGGACCCAACTCTCCACTGGCACGGGCTGCGAAATGGGTCCCAGCTTTCGCAGGGATGACACCGGTGGGGAGGAAGGATCGGGGTCCAAACCCGCGAGAACTAAACCCGTGCCCGCTTCAGCGCAGTGCCGAACGCCTTGGCAAAGCTCGACTTCTCGTCCTGGTTGAGGAACTGGCCGAGCACGATATCGCGCTCGCGCGTCCTCAGATGCAGCGCCACCGTGCGCTCGTTGTAGTCGCGGTCGACCACCAGCTTGACGAAATAGGGGTTGAAGCGGCTCAGGGTTTCCTTGCCGGCACCGTCGACCTGCTTCAGCTCGAGCTGGTCGGGCCAAAGCGTCACTTCCTCATAGCGCTTGCCGTCGCGCTGGCTCGAACGCATCGCCCACCAGATCAGCGCGACGTCCAGACCGAGGAAGCCGACGATCGGCCAGGCGCCCATCGAGAAGAAGATGATCCCCGGGATGGTGGCGAGAACTGCCACGAGAACAATGACGACACGAAAGCCCTTGCGTCCCAGCGATCGATGGGGCGTCAGCTTTGCCGCGAAGAGCGGCCTCGCTTGCGTTTGGGTCGTCATCTTGGGCATCACTATAGGCTCAGAATCAGGATGACGGAAATGGCGCAGCAAAAAGTGAAGCGACTGCCGAAAGCAGATGTCGAAGCCATTTTCGGCGCTTTTGCGGCGGCGGAGCCCGAACCGAAGGGCGAGCTCGACTATGTGAACCCCTTCACCCTGCTGGTCGCGGTGGTGCTTTCCGCCCAGGCAACAGATGCCGGGGTTAACAAGGCGACGAAGCTCTTGTTCCAGCTGGCGGATACGCCCGAGAAGATGGTCGGCCTCGGCGTCGCCGAGATCGAGGACAAGATCAAGACCATCGGACTGTTCCGCAACAAGGCCAAAAACGTCTTCGCGCTGAGCCAGCAGCTGATCGAACAGTTCGGCTCGAAAGTGCCCGAGGATCGCGAGGCGCTCGAGAGCCTGCCTGGGGTGGGACGGAAAACGGCGAACGTGGTGCTCAACATCGCCTTCCGGCAACCGACCATCGCAGTCGACACCCATCTGTTCCGCGTCGCCAACCGCACTGGCCTCGCGCCGGGAAAGACGCCGCTCGAGGTCGAGACGGGGCTGCTGAAAGTCGTGCCGGACCAATATCTGCTGCACGCGCACCACTGGCTGATTCTGCACGGCCGCTACATCTGCAAGGCGCGCAAGCCCGACTGCTGGCGCTGCATCATTCGTGAGTGGTGCCGGTTCGAACCGAAGACCCCACCGCCGAAGGGAACGTGATCTGGAGGTGATCGCCTTCTCCCCTTGTGGGAGAAGGCCTGACTGACAGGCTGGCGGCTACACCCCATACCCGCGCGCCATCGCAGCGGCGAAACTCGGGATGAGCACCAGGAGCGCGGCCTGGAGATAGAGGAAGCGCCGCGCTGCGGACACTTCGGCTGGCGGCGGACTGAACCCGGCATCCGTCTTCGCGGCCTTCACCCAGCGCAGGATCGCCACCGTCGGCTGGATCGAGGCGAGCCCGACCCCGGCGAAGGCGATCATCTTGGCCCAGAATACCCAGTTGCCGACATAATACTGCCAGCCGGCGGCGCCGAAGATCACCCTGAGGATGCCGACGACGATGACCAGCATGGCGATCCCGCCATAGGCACGATCGAGTGCCCCGAGCTGGCCGAGGCGCCGACCGTCGATGCCCGGGCGCAGCAAAGCGAACTCGGCGGCGAAGACCGCCACCAGGGTGAAGACGGCAAGGTGGTGGGCAATGGCGAGGCTCAGGTCGGTCATCATGTCGCTCCGGTCGGACGAAAGGCGCCTCGACCCGTGCGAGGCAGCATGTTAACATTGTTCTCATCGAGATAATCCTGCATGTGAGCAATGTCAACATCCGAGACACCCGACCGTTACCATCATGGCGACCTCCGGCGTGCGCTGGTCGAGGCGGCGCTGGAACTGCTGATCGAGGGTGGCACCGAGGCGCTAGGGATGCGCGAGCTGGCCCGGCGGGTCGGCGTCTCAGCGGCCGCGCCCTACCGGCATTTCCGCGACAAGCAGGCCCTGATCCAGGCAGTTGCGGCAGCCGGCTTCGCGCTGTTCCGCGAAGCCGTGGAAGGGGCGAAGACGGACGTGGCGCCGGAGGAGCAGTTGGGTGCCATGGCCGAGGCCTATGTGCAGTTCGCGCTCAGCTATCCACGGCTCTACAAGCTGATGTTCTCGTCGGAACTCGGCAAGTTCGAGGACAAGGACCTGCGGCGCGCCGCCGACGCCGCCTATGAAAGCCTCGCGGTCGCAGCCGCGAAGGCCGATCCCGATGCTCCCGGCGAAGCGGCAATCAGCGCCTGGGCGTTCGTGCACGGCCTTTCCATGCTGCTGCTCGACGAGCAGTTGCTCGGCGTTTCCGCCGCCAATGCCACCCCGCTCATCCGGGCGCTGACCCGCCGACATGCGCAGCGGTTCGGCAAGCCGCCCGCCGCCTGAGGTTGGCGTTGCGCGGCCGAACAATCTGCATTATTCCCGGCGCGGCTCACTTTACCCACTTATCGAAGGATCGCCGATGGCCGAGGCCCGGTTCGACGTTCTAACCATCGGCAACGCCATCGTCGACGTCATAGCTCCCATCGATCCCGGCTTCCTCGAGCGCGAGGGGCTGTCGGAAGGCATCATGCATCTGGTCGATGCCGAACGCTCGGCCTATCTCTACGAGCGCATGCCGGCCGACAAGCGCCAGATCTCGGGCGGCAGCTCGGCCAACACGGCGGCGGGCGTCGCCTCGCTCGGCGGGCGCGCCTCGTTCGTCGGCAAGGTAGCGGACGATGACCTGGGCGACGTGTTCGCCGACGATCTCAAGCGCATCGGCGTGCATTACGGTGTGTCGCGGCTCAGCGATGGCCCAGCCACCGCCCGGTCGATGATCCTGCTCTCGTCGGACGGCGAGCGGACGATGAACACCTATCTGGGCGCCTGCCACCAGCTGACCACCGCCGACATCAAGGAAGACGAGATCGGGGCGGCCACCGTCACTTACATGGAAGGGTTCCTGTGGGATCCGACCGAGGCCAAGAAGGCCTTCGTGATGGCGGCGCATTACGCGCACAAGCACGAGCGCGCTGCCTCGTTCACGCTGTCGGACCCGTTCTGCGTGAACCGCTACCGCGACGAGTTCCTCGACCTGATCCGCTCCAAGACCATGGATATCGTGTTCGGCAACGTCGAGGAACTGAAGTCGCTGTACCAGACGGACCTGCATGGTGCGGTGCAGGCCATCGCCAAGGACGCCGAACTCGCCGCGATCACCATGGGCGCCGAGGGCGCCATGGTGGTGCACCAGGGCGAGATCATCACCGTTCCGGCTTACGCCGTGAAAGAAGTGGTCGACGTTACCGGCGCCGGCGACCTGTTCGCTTCGGGGTTCCTCTTGGCGATCGCGCGGGAACGCGACTTCCGCACGGCGCTGCAGGCGGGGTGCCTGGCTGCGAGCGAAGTGATTTCGCATATCGGCGCGAGGCCGGTGGCGGATTTGCAGGCGTTGGCGGCCGAGAAGGGGATTGCGATTTAGCGGCTGGCCGGTGCGCTTGGCGCCCCTCACCCCGACCCTCTCCCCAGAGGGGCGAGGGGACGCACTTTGCGCCGGCGGTGCCACATCGCCCCCTCGCCCCTCTGGGGAGAGGGTCGGGGTGAGGGTCAGCCAAGCACGCTAAACCTTCCGCAGCGCCACCCGCTCGATGGTGTGGCTTGGCCCCTTGGTCAGCACAAGATCGGCGCGGCTGCGCGTCGGCTGGATGTTGTCGCGCAGGTTCGGCAGGTTGATCTCCGTCCACGCCCACATGCCGAACGCGTCAGCTTCCTCGCTGCTCATCTGGGTGAAGCGATGGAAGAAGCTCTTGGGGTCGGCGAAGGCGGTTTCGCGGAGGCGCCGGAAGCGCTCCATGAACCAGGTGGTCAGGTCGTTCTCGTCGGCATCGATGAAGATCGAGAAGTCGAGAAAATCCGAAGCGAACAGGATCGGCTTGCCGGATTTCGGCAGCTCGCCCGGCTGCAGGATGTTGAGCCCTTCCACGATCAGAATGTCGGGCCGGTCGATGGTGACGAACTCGCCGTCGATCACGTCGTAGACGAGGTGCGAGTAGACCGGCACCTTCACGTCGGGCTTGCCCGACTTGATGTCGGAAAGGAAGCGGATCAGCGCGCCGCGATCGTAGCTCTCGGGAAAGCCCTTGCGGTCGGCGAGCTGCAGCTCATCGAGTTTCGCGTTGGAATAGAGAAAGCCGTCGGTGGTGACGAGGTCGACCTTGGGGGAGCTCGGCCAGCGGCTCAGCAGCGCCTTCAGGATGCGCGAGGTGGTGGATTTGCCTACCGCCACCGAGCCGGCAACGCCGATGATATAGGGCACCTTGCGGCCGTCGGCGCCGAGGAATTTGGTCGAGGCCCGGTGCAGCTCCTGCGTCGCCTCGACATAGAGCGAGATCAGCCGGCTCAGCGGCAGGTAGATCTCTTCGGCTTCGGTGAACGAGATCGGGTCGGTCAGGGCGCGCAGGCGTTTGACGTCGTCGGCGTCGAGCGTCATCGGCTCGTCGGCGCGGAAACCGCTCCACTCGGCCTTGCTGAAATAGTGGTACGGCGCGAGCTCGAGCTTTCTTGCCCCCATCAGCCCTGAACCTTCCCGCGCGACGCCTTCTCTTCGAGGCCCGATTGCGCGGTACGGCGCTCGAGCTGCGCCAGCACGTCGCTGAGCGGCACGCCGGCGGCGCGCAGCAGCACCAAGAGGTGATAGAGCACGTCGGACGCTTCGCCCTCGGTGCCCTTCCGGTCCTTGGTCACCGCGGCGATGATGATTTCCGCCGCTTCCTCGCCGAACTTCTTGGCGCAGCGCTCGACGCCACCGGCCAGGAGCTTGGCGGTATAGCTCTCATCGGGCGAGGCGCCGGCACGGACGGCGATGCGCTTGTCCAGGTCTTCGAGGGTGAAGCTCACAACAACTCTCCCGCATTGGAATCGCGCCGCATCGGGATGCCGTGGCGCTCCATATAGTCCTTGGCCTGGCCTACCGTGTAGGTGCCGAAGTGAAAGATCGAGGCGGCAAGCACTGCCGAGGCGTGCCCCTCTTTCACCCCGTCGACCAGATCGTCGAGCGAGCCGACGCCGCCCGAGGCGACCACCGGCACGTGCACCGCGTCGGCGATGGCGCGGGTGAGCTTGAGGTCAAAGCCCGACTTGGTGCCGTCGCGATCCATCGAGGTGACCAGCAGCTCGCCGGCGCCACGCTCGACCATTCTCGTGGCGAACTCCACCGCGTCGAGCCCGGTCGGGTTGCGGCCGCCATGGGTGTAGATTTCCCATTCGTCGACATTGTGCTGCCCCGGCGCGCG
Source organism: Devosia sp. A16 (assembly GCF_001402915.1). Lineage (GTDB taxonomy): Bacteria > Pseudomonadota > Alphaproteobacteria > Rhizobiales > Devosiaceae > Devosia_A. Next base: position 2,235,026 of record NZ_CP012945.1, on the reverse strand, counting down.
GGTCTGGCGCTGCCGGGCATCGACCGAAACGACGATGCACTGGTCGCCGAACTTGTCGGCGGCGCGGGCGATGAAATCGGGGTCGCTCACGGCGGCCGAGTTGATCGAAACCTTGTCGGCGCCGGCCAGCAGGAGCTTGCGGATATCCTCGAGCTTCCTGATCCCGCCGCCCACCGTCACCGGCATGAAGCAGTGCTCGGCGGTGCGCGCCACCACGTCGAAGATAGTGTCGCGATTCTCGTGGCTGGCGGTAATGTCGAGGAAGGTCAGCTCATCGGCCCCGGCAGCGTTGTAGGCTATGGCGGCTTCGACCGGATCGCCGGCATCGATCAGATCGACGAACTGCACGCCCTTGACGACGCGGCCGTCTTTGACGTCGAGGCAAGGAATGATGCGGGTCTTGAGACTCATTGGCGTGGATCCGGAGATGGGCGCCTGAGCTTCGCATAGATGGCAAAGCCGAAGGAAAACACCCAGAAGAAAAAGGCGAACAGCGCGGCGAGGCCGAACAGCGTCGGGAGGATGCCGGTCAGGCCGGCGTAGAGCAGCACCAATATAGGCACCAGCGCCACTGCATACCACCAGAGGCGCACGCGCTGGACCAGCACCGGCTTGTTCCTGAGCTCAGCCACTCGGCGTCGCCTCCCGCTTCCGCCCCCAATAGAGCCGGTGGACGATCAGCACAACGGCCCACAGCAGCAGCGCGCCCGCGCCGAGCGGGATGGTGGCCAGCATGAACCAGCCCATCACTCCCAGCGTGTAGAGCGTCGAGCCGATGTCTTCGCCGTTGACGATGCAGGGATGCACCGAGCCCTCATCCAGGGCACAGCCGTTGGCCTCGGCGATCGAGCCGGCAACCATCACCGAAAACACCGGCGCCAGCGCCACCAGCAGGATGATCGCCAGGACGATCCAATACACCCACCAGGGGAAGCGCCGCTGCCGGGCGGTGGTCACGCGGCGCGGCCCTTGAGCAGCGCTATTGCTTCACGTGAATCAATGCGCCCGTCATAGAGAGCGCGCCCCGAGATGGCGCCCTCGAGGATCTGGTAGCGCGGTTCGGTCATGGTCCGGATGTCGTCCATCGAGGCAAGCCCGCCCGAAGCGATCACCGGGATCGACACGGCTTCGGCGAGCTCGAGGGTCGAGGGCCAGTTGATGCCCTTAAGCACCCCGTCGCGATCGATATCGGTATAGATGATCGCCGCCACCCCTGCCCCTTCGAAACGCTTGCCGAGCTCGATCGCGGTCAGCTCGGAGGTTTCCGCCCAGCCTTCCACCGCCACCTTGCCGCCGCGCGCATCGATGCCGACCGCCACCCGGCCGGGGAACAGCCGCGCGGCTTCGCGCACCAGCGAGGGATCGCGCACCGCGACGGTGCCGAGAATGACGCGGGCGAGGCCGCGGGCGAGCCACGCCTCGATATGGGCGATCGACCGGATCCCGCCACCCAGCTGCACCGGAAAGCTCACGGCCTCGAGGATGGCTTCGACCGCTTCGCCATTGACGCTCCTGCCGGCGAAGGCGCCGTTGAGGTCGACGACGTGCAGGTACTCGAAGCCCTGATCCTCGAACGATTTCGCCTGCGCCGCCGGATCGTCGTTGAACACGGTCGCCTGCTGCATGTCGCCCAGCTTCAGGCGCACGCACTGGCCATCCTTGAGGTCGATGGCGGGAAAGAGAATCATGGGCCGACGCCCTCCGTACGCGAAAAAGGCCCCCTCACCCGCCGCTGCGCGGCGACCTCTCCCCCAGAGGGAGAGGTGAAGAGCTGGCCACGCCCACGCGTCACCTCTCCCTTGGGGAAGAGGTCGGTCCGAAGGACCGGGTGAGGGGGCCTTGCTGGCTCGCACCCCAGCAAGCTCACGGCTTCCACCCCAAGAAGTTGCGGATCAGCGTCAGACCGAGCGTCTGGCTCTTTTCCGGATGGAACTGGGTGCCCAGCAGGTTGTCGCGGCCGACGATGGCGGTCACCTGCTGCCCATAATCGGCGCTGGCGACCAGGAGTTCCGGACGGTCCACCGCCATATGGTAGGAGTGGACGAAATAGGCGTGCAGCCCATTGGAGCCGTCGGGGATGCCTGCCAGCACCGGGTGGGCGCGGTGGAAGCGCAGGGTGTTCCAGCCCATATGCGGCACCTTGAGATCACCTTCGGGCTCGAGCCGCACCACCGCGCCGGGAATCCAGCCGAGGCCCCTGGTGATGGTCTTTTCCCTACCCTCGGTCGCCATCAGCTGCATGCCGACGCAGATGCCGAGGAACGGCACGCCTCCCCTGATCACCCGCTCCTCGAGCACCTCGACCATGCCGGTCACGGCATCGAGGCCGGCGCGGCAATCGGCGAAGGCGCCGACGCCCGGCAAGACGATGCGATCGGCGCGGCGCACCGCCTCGACGTCATCGGTGACGAGGATCTCGTCGCCGGTACCGGCTTCGCGAGCGGCGCGCTCGAAGGCCTTGGCGGCCGAGCGGAGGTTGCCCGAGCCGTAATCGATGATGGTGACGGTGCTCATCGGGTCTGCCGCTTCAAGTAGTCGACCAACGCCAGGTCCTCGCCGGCGGCAACGATCTCCGTGCGGTAGAGGCCACCGCGCTTGGCTGCCTTCACCCGACGGAAGCTTGCGGCTTCAAAACCGATCAGGGCGGCGAACAGGGCGTAGAGCCAGAACGCCGCTTCGCCGCCGACCAGCATGCTCAGGGCGATGATCGCGAGGGCCCCGAGGACCCACACGCCAAGCAGCAACCACAACCCGTGGAGGAGCGCATGCACCGGCGGCAGCAGAGCTGCAGACCAGGAGAAGCGATCGGCCACCGCAATGGGCGCATCGCTCGGGCGCTCGTAGACGGAATAGAGGGTCACGGTTATCCTCTTGCTGGATCGGCGTGGTTCAGGGGTTCGCCTTAGAGCAAAACCCGCACGGTTGGAAGATGAGGGAACCGGCCATTGGCCACGCCGTTCGTTCAACAGGCTTCGAGGAGAGCGAGATGACGCATGATTCACCCGACCCGCATGGCGATGGCACGATGGGGTCCAAGCCGAGCCAGGGCATTTTCATCGGCTGGCTTGCCGTCGGGCTGCTCGTCGTGATGGCGATCTTCACGCTCACGGTCATCAGCGCCGGCGCCACGCACGGCTTCAAGTAGGGCTGGGCGTTGTCGGCGCCGCCGGTGGTTGCCGACCCCCACCCCTGTCCCCTCCCCCTGTAGTATGGGGAGGGAGACCCACACGCTGATATCGAGGCTATCGTCTCCCTCCCCATGTTTAGGGGGAGGGATCAAGGGTGGGGTCAGCAACCCACCGGGCCCACCGAGAAATGGCGCTACAGCGTGCCCTTGGTCGAGGGGATCGCATCCGCGGCACGCGGATCGATCTCCACCGCCGAGCGCAAGGCTCGGGCCAGCGCCTTGAAAGCGCTCTCGGCGATATGGTGGTTGTTGTCGCCGTAGAAGGTTTCGACGTGCAGCGTAATGCCGGCATTCATGGCGAAGGCCTGGAACCACTCGCGGAACAGCTCGGTATCCATCTCGCCCACCTTGTCGCGGGTGAACTCCACTTTCCAGACGAGGAAGGGCCGGCCCGAAACATCGAGGGCGACGCGGGTCAGCGTGCCATCCATCGGCAGGTCGGACGAGGCGTAGCGCCGGATGCCCTTCTTGTCGCCCAACGCCTGGCGGACCGCTTCCCCCAGCGCAATGCCGACATCCTCTGCGGTGTGATGGAAATCGATATGCAGGTCGCCCTGGGCGCGCACGGTCATGTCGATCAGCGAGTGTTTCGACAGCTGATCGAGCATGTGATCGAGAAAGCCGATGCCGGTCCGCATGTCGTGCTTGCCCGAGCCATCAAGGTTTACCGACACCTGAATATCGGTCTCGTTGGTCTTTCGCTTGATCTCGGCAGTGCGCATCGGGGCAGTCCTGTTGTAGCGCGGCGGCTGTAGCAGATAGCGCCGCAGCGGTGAAGATGCGGTGAATTGCTCAGAAACACGGCCCGAGCGTGTGGCCACCCCCACCTTCGATCCTCCCCACAAGGGGGAGGGAGACTATGGAATCGAGAACTCACAGTCAGGTCTCCCTCCCGTTGTGGGGAGGGTAGCGCCGCTAGGCGAAGCCGTAGCGAAGCTGGGTGGGGGTGGCCGCGGCACCGGTGACACCACCGCACGGTAACCTCGGGGAAACTACCCAACCGGCTAGCCCGGTTTGCATTCCCCCGGTCCGCCCCTAAATATGGCGGAACAGTTCTGGAGTTTTTCCCAAGATGTCCAACGACAACGCGTTTCCCGGCTGGCACGGCACGACCATCGTCGCCGTCCGCAAGGGCAACAAGGTGGTGGTGGCCGGTGACGGACAGGTCTCGGTCGGCAACACCGTGATGAAGCATACCGCCAAGAAGGTCCGGCGCCTCGCCGACGGCAAGGTGATCGGCGGCTTCGCCGGCGCCACTGCCGACGCGTTCACGCTGTTCGAGCGGCTCGAAGCCAAGCTGATCCAGTACCCCGACCAGCTGATGCGCGCTTCGGTCGAGCTGGCGAAAGACTGGCGCACCGACCGGTACCTCCGCCGTCTCGAAGCAATGATGATCGTCGCCGACAAGGACGTGACCCTGGTGCTGACCGGCACCGGCGACGTGCTCACCCCCGATCACTCGACCATCGCCATCGGCTCGGGCGGCAACTACGCCTATTCGGCGGCACTGGCGTTGAGCGAGAACACCGACATGGACGCCGAGGAAATCGCCCGCAAGGCGATGAAGATCGCCGCCGAGGTCTGCATCTACACCAACGAGAACGTGACGCTCGAAGCAATCGAGACCGGCAAGTGAGCTTTGCGGCGCGGCGGCTCGTCGCTTCCGACGCGGAGGCCTATCGCGGCCTTCGAATCGAAGGACTGCAGGACTCGCCTGCCTCGTTCGGCTCGAGCCTCGCCGAGGAGATCGACAAGCCGGCCTCCGCCTGGGTCGACCGGCTCGACAAGGGCTTCGTGTTCGGGCTGTTCGATGCGGATGGCTTGGTCGGCACGGCCGGCTTTTATCGCGAGGCCATGCTGAAGTCGGCGCATCGCGGCCACCTCGTCGGGGTCTATGTCAGCCCCGGCTCACGCGGCCAGGGCGGCGCCGACCTGTTGATCGCCGCAGTGATCGCCGAAGCGCGCCGCCACGTGCTGCAGCTGCATCTGGCGTGACGAAGGACAATGACAGGGCCCGCCGGCTCTACGAGCGGCACGGGTTCGTGATCTATGGCGAAGACCCGCGCGGCCTCAAGGTCGATGGCGTCTTCTACGATGACTATCTCATGGTGCTGCGCCTCGATGAGGGCAGCGGAAAGTGACAGACAATGAGTGATACCAATTTCTCCCCGCGCGAGATCGTCTCCGAGCTCGATCGCTACATCGTCGGCCAGCACGACGCCAAGCGCGCCGTCGCCGTGGCGCTGCGCAACCGCTGGCGCCGGCAGCAGCTCCCGGACGACCTGCGCGCCGAGGTCACCCCCAAGAACATCCTGATGATCGGGCCCACCGGCGTCGGCAAGACCGAGATCAGCCGGCGGCTGGCCAAGCTCGCCCAGGCGCCGTTCATCAAGGTCGAAGCGACCAAGTTCACCGAGGTCGGCTATGTCGGCCGCGACGTCGAGCAGATCGTGCGCGATCTGGTCGAAGCCGGCATCTCGCTGCTGCGCGACAAGAAGCGCGCCGAGGTGCAGGCACAGGCCCACCACAATGCCGAGGAGCGGGTGCTCGACGCACTGGTGGGCTCCTCCGCCTCGCCGTCGACCCGCGACAGTTTCCGGCAGAAGCTCCGCACCAACGAACTCGACGACAAGGAAATCGAGATCGAGATGCAGCCGACCGGCAACCCGGGGGGGTTCGAGATCCCCGGCATGCCGGGGGCCAATATCGGCGTGATCAACATCCAGGACATGCTGGGCAAGGCGTTCGGCGGCCGCGGCGTGAAGCGCAAGGTCAAGGTGAAGGACGCGCATGCGCCGCTGCTCGCCGAAGAAGCCGACAAGCTGCTCGACCAGGACCAGCTCAACAAGGAAGCGGTCGACCTGGTCGAGAACCACGGCATCGCCTTCATCGACGAGATCGACAAGATCGTGAACCGCGAAGGCGGTTATGGCGGTGGCGTCAGCCGCGAGGGCGTGCAGCGCGACCTGCTGCCGCTGATCGAAGGCACTACGGTTTCGACCAAGTACGGCCCGGTAAAGACCGACCACATCCTGTTCATCGCCTCGGGCGCCTTCCATGTGGCCAAGCCCTCGGACCTCCTGCCCGAGCTGCAGGGCCGCCTGCCGATCCGCGTCGAGCTCAAGGCGCTGACCCGCCAGGACCTGATCGGCATCCTCAACGACACCGACGCGAGCCTGATCAAGCAGTATGTGGCACTGATGAAGACCGAGGGCCTGACGCTCGACTTCGCCCCCGACGCGATCGAGGCGATCGCCGATGCGGCCGTGCACGTCAACGCCACGGTCGAAAATATCGGCGCCCGCCGGCTGGCCACCATTCTCGAGCGGCTGGTGGAGGACATCTCGTTCGACGCACCCGACAAGGCAGGCCAGACCATCACCATCGACAAGGGATATGTCGACGAGCGCATCGGCAAGATGGCGGCCGACACCGACCTCAGCCGGTTCGTGCTGTAGCTCTGGCGACGGAGCGTGGGGCCACCCCCACCCTTGATCCCTCCCCACAAGGGGGACGACAAGAGGTCGCCCCGAGGGGAGGGAGACGCAAGCACCGAAACCTTGCAGCTATCGCCCCCTTGTGGGGGAGGGCAGCAGAGCTTGTGAGCGTAGCGAGCCAGCATCGCTGGGTGGGGGCAGGCCCCACGCTCCGCCACTCCTTGCGGGCACGACGCGCATCGGCCATACCTCGCCGCATGACCCTCCCCGCCTCCGCCCGCCCCGACGTCCAAGCCCTGCAAGCTTCGCTGATCCGCGAGGTGGCCAATGCCGGGATGGGGCGCACCGACGTGCTGGCCTTCTGGTTCGGCGAATCCGACCAGCCGACGCCGCGCTTCATCCGCGAAGCGGCGATGGCGTCACTGGACCAGGGCGAGACCTTCTACTCGCAGAATCTCGGCCGGCCATACCTGCGTGACGCCATCGCCGGCTATCTGAGCGACCTGCACCACACGGCAGTGGCGCCGGACCGTGTCGCCGCGGTGGGCTCGGGCGTCTCCGGGCTGATGATCGCGGCGCAGATGCTGCTGTCTCCCGGCGACCGGGTAGTGGCGGTGACGCCGCTCTTGCCCAACATCGTCGAGATTCCGAAGATCCTCGGGGCCGAGGTGGTGCGGGTGCCGCTCACCGCGGCGAACGGGAAGTGGTCGCTCGACCTGGACCGGCTGCTGGAAGCGCTGACCCCGGACACCAGGCTCGCCATCATCAACTCGCCCAACAACCCGACGGGCTGGACCATCGAGGACTCCGAAGTGGATATCGTCCTTGCGCATTGCCGCAGGCACGGCATCTGGGTGCTCAGCGACGACGTCTACGAGCGGCTGGTGCATGAGCCCTCGCGCCGCTCGGCCCCCTCGTTCCTCCGCCGCTACGAGGCGGGAGACCGGATCATCTCGGTCAACAGCTTTTCCAAGGCGTGGTCGATGACCGGCTGGCGGATCGGCTGGCTGGCGAGCCCCGAGACGCTGTCGAACGACCTCACCAAGGTCATCGAATACAACACCTCGTGCATTCTCGAGCCGATCCAGCGCGCCGCGACCGCCGCGCTGACCGAGGGTGAGCCGACCGTCGCAAAACTTCGCACCGAACTCACAGCGACTCGGAAACTGCTGGTGGACGAACTGACCCGGATCCCCGGCGTCGTGGTCCCCGATGCCGGGGGCGCGATGTATGTATTCTTCCGCATCGAGGGTTTTGCCGACACGCTGGGGCTGGCGAAGCGCCTGGTCGAGGAAGCCGGGCTTGGCCTGGCGCCAGGCGGGGCGTTCGGGCCGGAAGGCGATGGCTGGCTGCGTTGGTGCCACGCGGTGGATCCGGCGAAACTGCGCGAGGGGGTTGGGCGCCTGAGGACTTTCCTCGACCATCTTCCATCTGGCCGGTCAATCTGACCTCACTTGAGATCGAGTGGTCGCTCAGTCACCGTGGCTGTGATCGCTGCAGGACCGAGGAAGCACAACGGGACGCCGTGCTACACTTCCTCGTCGGATTGGAGATACCTACGCCGACGCATGTCCTCGAACTTGTCGTACTCCGACTCACAATGGGCGTCGGCTTCGCGCTTCGAGACCGTGCCCGCGCCTCTGAGTAAGTGTCTGTCGTTGTTTCGTATGAAACGGTCGACGGCCGCCTCAGCATCCGATGTAAGTACCAAGCGTCGCCGGTCGGTCTCCTGCTCGAAATAATCTAAGAGCATATTGGTGAAGCGATTTAGGTCCCGTATCTCAGCATCACCCAGGTAGTTCTTTGCGATTCCTATGTCGGATTTTCTGACCTGCCTGCCCTTCCAGGCGGTGAGGCCCATGTTATCCTTCGCAGCCGAAGCCCGCTCTACTCTAAGTTCGGCCGCGGTCATCCCAGCAATAGCATAGAGAAGCTTGTTTTGAACGGTCGCAAAGAACGCGTTCTTTCGGGTGTCATCTAGTGCAGCGTAGTCGCTACACAGTGAGATGATCTGCTTTAGCTCGTGATAGACATTTGCTTCTGAGGCACGAATCTCCCGGATGAGTTCGCGAAGCTCTCGGAAATGATCCCGCTCTTGCGGGGACTTCAACCGCTCAACATCGACGATGAAGCCCTTGGTTGCAAACTGGACGAGCTTATCCGTCGCCCATTTGCGGAACATTGTGCCCTGCTTGGACGATACGCGGTAGCCGACGGCGATAACCACATCGAGATTGTAGTGGTTCACCTCGCGGGCCACCTCTCGCGTACCCTCAGTTCGAACTATCCGGAATTTCCGGATAGTTGCCCCTTCTTCGAGTTCACCCTCTCGAAACACGTTTGAGACGTGCTCACTGACCGTGCGAACGTCCACTCCGAACAGGTCAGCCATCTGGGCTTGGCTCATGAAGAGCCCTTCGCCCTCGTACCGGAGCTGAACCTTCAGTCCCGAGTCCGTGCTGTAGATTAGGAACCGATCACCGGTGTCTTCATCTTCTGTCAGGTGGACCGGCTCAACGGAGTTGTCCTCCCGGGATGCCATTTGAGCTAATCTAGATGAGAGCTGCTTCGGATCTTCGGCCATAGTAAGTGTGTATCACGATTCCTACCTTGGTCTATTGACCCGCCAACTGCCCGAACTGCGCGCCGTGCAGTCGGGCATAGGCACCGTTCCGGCCGAGCAGCTCGGCATGGGTGCCCTGCTCGACGATGCCCTCGCTGCCCACCACCACGATCCGGTCGGCATTGCGGATGGTGGCGAGGCGATGCGCCACCACCAGCGTGGTGCGGCCCTCCGACAGCGCGGCGAGCGCCTGCTGGATGGCATATTCGGTGGCGGTGTCGAGCGCCGAGGTGGCCTCGTCGAGGATCAGGATCGGCGGGTTCTTCAAAAAGATCCGGGCGATGGCGAGGCGCTGCTTCTGCCCGCCCGAAAGCTTGACCCCGCGTTCGCCGGTCGGGGTATCGAGCCCGTCGGGCAGCGACAGCACGAACTCGTCGAGCGCGGCGCGGCGCAGCGCATCCATGATCTCGGCGTCGCTGGCGCCGAGCCGGCCATAGGCGACGTTCTCGCGGATGGTCGAGCCGAACAGGAACACATCCTGCTGCACGATGCCGATCTGGCCGCGCAGCGACGCCTGCGTCATGTCGCGAATATCGATGCCGTCGATGGTTATGGCGCCGGCCGTGACATCATAGAAGCGGGGCAGCAGCGAACAGATGGTGGTCTTGCCGGCGCCGGACGGGCCGACAAAGGCGACGGTTTCGCCGGCCCTGATGCTGAGGTTGAGCCCCTCGAGCACCTTGTCCTTGGCTGCCGGATCACCCGAATAGGCAAAGCTCACGTCGCTGTAGACGATGTCGCCCCGAAGGTTCGCCACCGGCTTGGCGCCCGGGCGGTCGGCGGTATCGGGCTCGGTGTCGATCAGCGAGGTGAAGCGGCGGAAGCCGGCAATACCCTTGGGGTAGCTCTCGAGCACCGAGGTGATCTTGTCGATCGGCCGGAAGAACACGTTGACCAGCAGGAGGAAGCTGACGAAGCCGCCATAGCTGAGCTCGCCCGAAATGACGAACCAGGTGCCGGCCAGCATCACCACCAGCTGCACGAAGCGGGTGCTGAAATAGCTGAGCGCGATCGAGGCGGTCATGATGGCATAGGCGCTGAGCTTGGTGGCGCGATAGCCCTCGTTGTTCCTGGCAAACAGGCCGCGCTCATAGTCCTCGTTGGCGAAGGCCTTCACCACCCGGATGCCGCCGACGCTCTCCTGCACGCGGGTGTTGAAATCGCCGACCTGGCGGAACAGCTGCTGCCAGGTCCGGGTCATGCGCGAGCCGTATTTGCTCACCAGCCAGGTCATCAGCGGCACGATGATGGTGGTGATGAGCGCCAGCTGCCAGTGCACAGTGAACATCAGGACGAAGGCGCCGACAAAGGTCATCACCGCGATGAACAGATCCTCAGGGCCATGATGGGCGACCTCGCCCACCTCCTCGAGATCCTTGGTCACGTGAGTGATCAGCTGGCCGGTCTTGTTGTTGTCGAAATAGCGGAAGCTCAGCTTCTGGATGTGATCGAAAGCCTGGCGGCGCATATCGGTCTCGATCGAGATGCCGAGCGCGTGGCCCCAGTAGTTGACGACGGCGGAGAGCACGGTGTTGAGCGCGAACACCCCCAGCAGCAGCGCCGCGGTTGCGCCGATCAGCCCCCAGTTCTGCCCCGGCAGCAGGTCGTCGACGAACAGCTTGACGGCCAGCGGGAAGCCGAGCTCGAGGATGCCGGCGAGTACGGCGCAGCCGAAATCGAGCAGGAACAGGTGCTTGTAGGGCGCGTAATAGGAAAAGAACCGGCGCAGCATGAAACTTGTCCGCAGTAGTCAGAATATTGGGTAGCGCTTAGGCCGGTTCACGCGGGCTGTCCACCCGCGGGGGATGTTCCACGTGAATCCGCCGTCAAGCGAGCAACCTTGCCACCGCCGCGACCGAGGTGATGCCGGCCACCTCTTCGCCGCTCAGCTGGCGGCCCAGCTCGGCTTCCAGTTCGAGCACCAGCCGCGCGTGACCGAGGCTGGACCAGGCCGCGAGGCTGTTCATGTCGTCGCTGGCCATGACGCTCCCCTGGATATCGAGCGCCTGGGCAACCAGCCTCGTGGCGCGAAGCTCAGCGGTCATGGCGATCTCCCCGCGACGCGCCGAGCCAATCCTGGCGGCGCAGTTCCAGTTCTACTGCCGGCCGCCCCTCACCAGTCGCTGGGTCGGGGTGGCGCGTAGTGCCATTCCCCGTAGCCCGAAAACCGAGCCGGCGATAGTTGAAGATGGACGGCGCATTGCGGGCATCGATGGTGGCGACGAACCGGTCGGTGCCGTGGGCAAAGAAATGCTCGAGCAGCCGGGCCCGCGCTTCGACCACCACTCCCTGCCCCCACCAGGCCCGATCGTGGAGGGCGACGTGGCAATAGGCGAAGGAGCCGTCGCCCGGACGCACGACCATGTGCAGGCCGATGATCCCACCGCCCGCCTTGTCGACGATGGCGTGGGCGAAGCGCGTACGGCCGTTGGGTCGCGGGCCGCGAAACCACCACGACAGCAGGGAGTGGGAGCGCGGCGACAGGAACAGCCCTTCGAGCAACTCCGGATCATGCCGCCAGCGCCGGGTCAGCAGGAAGGCCTGCAGCCGCCCCATGCGCCGCAGGTGAAAGCGTTCGGTCTCGAGGTCGCAATCGAGCGCGTGTTTTCGGCCCACGGTGCACCCGCTCCCTCGCCTCACCCCACATGCTGCTTAGGATAACCTGGCACGATCGGCGGCGGCAAACTCCCGGCCTCCGCGTGGGCGCAAGTGGTGGCCGGCTCGTCATCAACCGCGTGGCCGACTATTTCAGCCGGCGCGCCACTTCATTGCTGAGAAAGCTCAGGTCAGCCGGTTCGAGCCGACCGATGTCGCGGGCGAGGCGGTTGGCGAGCTCGGTCGCCTGCGGCGACATGCCGGCGGTGTCGATGGTGACTTTCGGATCGCTGATCTCGGCGAGCCGCTGCAATTCCTCGGCGTCGTCCCAGATCACGTTGAAGTAGGCGATGATCTTCTGCAGCAGCGCGAAGGTCGGCTTGCCGCGACGGCCATGTTCCAGGGCACTGAGATAGGCGCTGGAGACACGCAGCGCCTTGGCCATGTCCTTGAGGGTCAGCCCGCGTTCCTCGCGCATCGAGCGCAGCTTGAGGCCCAGTGGTGTCATCGGTAATCCCGCTCCCGCCTGAGACGTACGTAGAAGGCGCCATCGCCGCCATGGCCCTGCGCCGCGGTGTCCCAGCCGGCGACCAGCGGGGCGAGGTTGGGTTCGGACAGCCAGACCGGCAGCATGGCGCGCAGCACGCCGCGCTCGACGATCACCGCCGCGTCGTCGCCGAGCTTCTTCAACCCCTTGCCGGTGATGACCAGCAAGGTGCGGTCCCCCCGCGCCGCGCGGGCGTGGATGAAGCGGGTGAGCGCTGCATGGGCCTCGACCTGCCGCATGCCATGCAGATCGATGGTGCCGTCGATCTCCTCGCGGCCGCGTTGCAGGCGCTGCTTGAGGTTCGGCTCGATGCCTGGCCTGGGCGACTTCCGGCCAGGCCGGCCATCGGATTGATACGGCGGCATTTGCGGCAGCAGCCGGTGCGGTTTCGGCACCGGGGGCGCCGGGATCGGCAGGGGCTCGGATTCGAGATCAACCATCGGCCGCTGCGACCGCAGCGGCGAAACCGTCTGCGACACTTCGAGCCACAGGTGCCAGTCGGGGAGCTGGCCCTTTCCATCCGACCGGCGCTTGGCCATCGCATCGCCCCCGAGCGCGGCCGATTATTCGAGTTGGCTGGTGGCGACGAGCTTCCAGTTGGGGTCGCGCGACTTGGGATTGCGCGCGAAGGTCCACTCGTCGGCGATATTGGCCACCTGGTCGGCATTGCCTTCGAGCAGGTTGCCGTCCTTGTCGCGGGTGGCCGAGACCACTTCGGCGTGGAAGCGGATGGTGACGTTGGCGGCGCGCTTGTCGAGCTCGGCGTCGGAAATCTCGATCTTGGGCAGGCCGACAAAGGTGAAATCAACCTTCTGGCCAGCGGCTTCGCGATCCTTGATCACCCGCTCGAAGCCGTCATAGACGTCCTTGTCGAGCAGGTTCTTCAGCGTCTGCCGGTCGCCGGCGGCAAAGGCGGTGACGATCATCTCATAGGCGGACTTGGCGCCTTCCAGGAAGCTCTTGGGCGAGAAGTTGGGATCGGCGTCGGCAATCGCCTTGAGCCCGGCCGCGACCTTGTCGTCGCCATGCGCGAAGAGGGTGATTTCGGCTTCGAGCTTGCGCGCCGCGCGCGCCAGGTCTTCGTCGGTTTCGGGCGCCGGACGCGGACGCATCTGCACGACATTCTCTTCCCCGGCCTTGACCTGCGCGGCTTCGCGCTGGCGCTGCAGCGGGGTCCGTTCGCGGCCCGTGCGGGTGCCCAGCACCTGACGGAGGCGGAACAGCACGACAATCGCCAGACCGATGACGATGAGCGTGGGGATATCGAAGAATTCATCCATCGGACGTGCTACTCGCGCCAGAGAAACGGGGGCGCCCGGCTCGCGGAGCCAGGAATGTGCCCTATATATAGGGAAACGCTCAGCCGGAAACCAGTTCACGTTTGGCTGAGGGGCCTGTCGGGGCCGTTATGACGCAGCGCTTTCGAAAGGGTTACCCATTGGGCCGCCTGTTCCTGCTCCTGTTGCTCCTCCTGCCGCTGATCGAGATCGGCCTGTTCGTGGTGATCGGCAACGCCATCGGGCTGTGGCCGACGCTGGGCGGCGTGGTGCTGGCGGCGATCGTCGGCGCCTTGGTGATCCGCGGTCAGGGCCTGTCGTTGCTCAACGACTTGCGCTCGACCATGGGTCGCGGCCAGTTGCCGGCACGGGCGATTGCCGACGCCATGATGGTCGGACTCGCCGGGCTGTTGCTGTTGCTGCCTGGCTACTTTTCCGACCTGATCGGCATCCTGTTGCTGATCCCCCCGATCCGCTCGGCGATCTATGCCCTGCTTCGCTCGCGGGTGAGCGTGGTCACCACCACGACCACCGGCGGACCGGCCTTTTCCCAGGAACGTGTCGAGGACGGCACGATCGACCTCGATTCCGATGAGTGGCGGCCGCGCTGAGGCCGCAATGCTTGTGGCTCGGGGCCAAAGGTGCTAGCCAGCCGGCCACCGAAAGCTCGAGGAATTTCGACTATGGCTGACCAGACCCCGCCCGAGGCCGCACCCGCGAACGCCAATACGGCGCCCAGCTACAGCCTGGTTGGGCAATATACCCGCGACCTGAGCTTCGAGAACCCGGGCGCGCCCGGTTCCGTCATGCTCGGCGGCCCCAACCCGAATTTCACCGTCGGCATCAATGTCGGGGTCAAGAAGCAGGCCGACGACCTCTATGCGGTCGAAATCAGTCTCAACGCCAAGGCCGAGCGCGACAAGACCGTGCTGTTCAACGTCGAGCTGGTCTATGGCGGCGTGTTCCGGGTCAAGAACGTCCCCGAGCAGCAGCTGCCGGCCCTGCTGATGGTCGAATGCCCGCGGATGATCTTCCCATTCGCCCGCCATGTGCTCGCGACCATCGTTCAGCTCGGCGGCTTCCCGCCGCTGATGATGGAACCGGTGGATTTCCAGGCGCTCTACATCCAGAACGTGCGGAACCTGCAGGCGCAGCAGGCGGCCAATACGCAGCCGAACTGAGGCTGTCTGCTGGTGGCAACCATATGCCGGAGTGGCTGAGGCGGCCGCCGGTGTTGACCTGCGGTTTGCCCCACCCGCGATGTCATCCCCGCGAAAGCGGGGATTCATTTCACCGCCCGCGCCAGCTGAGAGTTGGGTCCCTGCTTCCGCAGGGATGACACCGAGTTTGGGGTACGGCAGGTGACCAGCTGAGGATCGGTTCAGTTTCCGGTCCAGCCTACTCCGCCGCCACCTGCTCGCCGGGATAATTGTTCCACAACGCGTCGGCGCCGAGCGTGCCGACCAGTTTCAGGTGGGCGGCGAACTCTGCGTCGCTGAGGCGCGGCGGCAGGGGCACCGGGCGTTGCCGCGCCGGCGCGATGGTCACGGTGATGCCGTTCTCGATATGGGTCTCGGCCACCAGCGCCAGCGCCACCTGCCGTCCGCCGATCAGCTCGAGATAGACGTCAGCGAGAATCTCGCTGTCGAGCAGCGCGCCGTGCAATACGCGTTTCGAATTGTCGATGCCGTAATGCTTGCAGAGCGCATCGAGGCTGACGCGGGCGCCTGGATGGCGCTCGCGCGCCACCATCACGGTATCGATCACCTGGTTGCTGAGGCTGGGCCGACCGACCTTTTCGAGCTCGAAGTTGAGAAAGCCCATGTCGAACGGCGCGTTGTGGATGATCAGCGTCGCGTCGCCGATGAACTCGAGGAACTTGTCCACCTCGGTGCGGAACAGCGGCTTGTCGCGCAGGAACTCGGTCGACAGCCCATGCACCCGGAACGCCTCGTCCGGCACGTCGCGCTCGGGATTGAGGTAGATATGCAGGTGCCTGCCGGTGGGGATGTGGTTGATCAGCTCGACGCAGCCGATTTCGACGATGCGGTCGCCCGTCGCCGGCGACAGGCCGGTGGTTTCGGTATCGAGGACGATCTCGCGGGTCATCTGGCCTGAGCTTGTTGACGCAACCTCTGCACCAGTTCGACGACCTTCTGCCGGGTCGCTGCGATGGTATCCGAGGTGTCGATTATGTAGGTGGCGCGTTTGACCTTTTCAGCCTGCGGCAGCTGCCGGGCAAGGATGGCGTCGAGCTTTTCCACCGTCATCCCGGGTCGCGCCAGAGCGCGCCGGCGCTGCTCAGCCGCGTCGACGGTGGTGACGATGACCGCATCGAGCCCCCAGTCGACGCCGTTCTCGAACAGGAGCGGGATATCGACCACCGCCATCGGCGCGCCGCTCGCCGCGGCCTGCTCCAGAAAGGCTCTGATCCGGGCCCGCACCAGCGGATGGACAATGGCTTCCAGCTGCTGCAGCTGCGCAGGATAGCCAACCAGCAACCGGCTGAGTTTCTCCCGGTCGATTACGCCGTCAATGGCGACCCCCGGGAACGCCGCCTCGACCGGCGCAACGGCCGCACCGCGGTAGAGTTCATGCACCGCTTCGTCGGACGAGAAGGTCGGAACGCCCTGCTCCGCGAACACCGCGAGCACGGTGGATTTGCCCGTCGCGATCGAACCGGTGAGGCCGAGCTTCAGCATCAGAGCGTCGCCTCGACTTTCGCCCGCAAGCCCGGCGTCACTTCGGGACGCACTCCGAACCAGGCCTCGAACCCCGGAAGCGCCTGATGCAGCAGCATGCCGAGCCCATCGACGGTGCGCAGCCCGCGAGCCCGGGCATCGGCAAGCAGAGGGGTGACGAGCGGTACATAGACAATGTCGGTGACCAGCGTTTCCGGGCGCAGGACATCGAGATCGAAATCCTCGAATCTGGTGCCGTGCATGCCGATCGAAGTGGTGTTGACCACAAGCTCGGCAAGCGGCGCAGCGCTATTGACCTCGTCCAGCGCCCCGATGATGATGTCGCCACCCAGTTCGCTGGCAAGCCTGTCGGCCGTAGCGCGCGTTCGGTTGAGCAGGATAATCGGAATGCTCCGGCTCTGCAGAGCGACAAGGATTGCCCGTGCGGCTCCACCGGCGCCGAGAACTAATGCAGGGGCCGCGCCGCCGTCCCAGCCCGGGGCGTTCTGATCGAGGTTGCCGAGAAACCCCATATAGTCAGTGTTGAAGCCGTGGATCCGCCCGTCGGGCAGGCGCACCAGGGTGTTCACGGCCCCAATGGTCCTCGCCAGCGGGTCGACGCTGTCGCAGACCGCGAACACCGCTTCCTTGTGCGGGATGGTGACATTGCCGCCCACGAACTCGCCCGCGCGCAGCCGTTCCATAAATGCCGGCAGATTCTCGGGCGCAACATCGATAGCTTCGTAACTGCCGTCGATGCCGTGCTCGGCAATCCAGCTGCCGTGAATCAGCGGCGAGCGGGAATGCTTGATCGGATGGCCGATGACGAAGGCTTTTTTCACGTGAATCACTGGCTGAGGGTTTCGGGTGCGTGCTGACGCAAGGCTGCGAGCAGAGGCAACAGCGGCAGCCCCAGAATGGTGAAATAGTCGCCCTCGATGCGCTCGAACAACCGGATCGAGGCGCCTTCGAGGCGGTAGGCGCCCACCGAGGCGAGGACTTCGGGTCCCTCGAGGGCCAGCACCTGCTCACGTTCCGCCGCATCGAAGCGCCGCATAGTCAGCGCGGCACTCTCGGTGCTCGACCAGAGCAAGCGTCCGGCCCTGGCCAGCGCGATGCCCGCGTGGAGGTGATGCGTACGGCCGGCGAGCCGATCGAGCTGACGGGCCGCCGCGTCGAGGTCTGCCGGCTTGTGCAGAAGTTCGCCGTCCGAGGCGAGGACCTGATCCGCCCCGATCACCACGCCGGCACGCGACGTCGAGACGGCAACCGCCTTGGCTTCGGCCAGACGCCGCGCCACGGCAGGCGCATCGCCGCCTTTCCCCAGCACTTCGGCTTCGAGCCCGCGCTCGTCGATTTGCGCTGGACTCGGTTCGAATCGCAGCCCGGCGTCCGCCAGCAGGGCCTTTCGCGTTGCGCTCTGGGAAGCGAGGATCAGCATGGCCTCGGTTTTCCACACTGTCCTTGATTGCTCAAGCCTCGTGGCGGTGGAAAAACCGGGGCGCCGCCACACCGGCGGCGTTCTCCCCGCTGGGCGCCGATCCTTCAACAGCCGCGCTCGGGCAAGCGGTTAACAAAGGCTTAATGTGAGGTTCGGGGATAACCGGTTGCGGATGACGCCCCGTCATCAACAGCCCTGTTAACGGATCGTTAGCGATTGTGACATGGTTAAGACTTAGTAAACCGGGCGACTCCCGGTCACCCCTGTGCCGTTCACAGCTTGCGGATTCACAGCCCTGCGACACACCACCCGCCGCGCGCTTCTGTCGCCGCTGCCGACGTTGTGGGCAAACCGG
Source organism: Devosia sp. A16 (assembly GCF_001402915.1). GTDB lineage: Bacteria > Pseudomonadota > Alphaproteobacteria > Rhizobiales > Devosiaceae > Devosia_A. Next base: position 2,216,883 of record NZ_CP012945.1, on the reverse strand, counting down.
AATTCCTGCAAAACACCGCCATGATAATGAAGATTAAGAATCTAGATTCTTTTGGGTTGGTTGGGCGATGACCGAGGCGCCGGTGGTGAAACCGTTGCTCGAGACGGTGCGCGGGCAGCGCCAGGAGCGCCTGCCGATCTGGATCATGCGTCAGGCCGGGCGCTATTTGCCGGAATACCGTGAGCTTCGCGCCAGGGCCGGCAGTTTTCTCGACCTTTGCTACAATCCCGAACTCGCTTCGGAAGTGACGCTGCAACCGCTCCGGCGGTTCGACCTCGACGCGGCCATTCTGTTCTCCGACATCCTGGTGATCCCTGACGCCCTCGGCCAGGAGGTGCGGTTCGAGGTCGGCGAAGGTCCACGGCTCGAGCCCATGACGGTCGGTTCCATCTCGCAGCTCGACCCCAATGGGGCTTTCGAAAAGCTCGGCCCGATCATCGAGACGGTTCGACGGGTTCGCGCCGGGCTGGCACCGGACAAGACGCTGATCGGTTTCTGCGGGTCACCCTGGACCGTTGCCACCTATATGATCGGTGGCCGCGGTTCTCCGGACCAGGCGGCAGCACGGGTGTTCGCGTTGACAGAGCCTCTGGCCTTCGCGCAGCTGATCGATATCCTGGTCGAGACCAGCATCGATTATCTCGCGGCGCAGCTGGGGGCCGGCGCCGATGTGGTGCAGCTGTTCGAGAGCTGGGCGCTCAACCTCGACGAGGTGGCATTTCGCAACTGGGTGATCGAGCCGAACCGGCGGATCGTCGAAGGGCTGAGGAAGCTTGTCCCGAACGCCCCGGTCATCGGCTTCCCACGCGGGGCGGCAGGGAACCTGCCGGCCTATGCCAAGGCGACCGGCGTCAACGTGCTGGGGCTCGACTATGCTACGCCGCTGGGCTTTGCCGCCGAGCTGCCGGCAGGCCTCGGGGTGCAGGGTAACCTCGATCCCCTGCGGTTGCTGGCTGGCGGCGAGCAGATGGACAATCGGGTGCGCGAGATCGTTGCGGCGTTTCGCGGCCGGCCACATATCTTCAACCTGGGGCACGGGATCGTGCCCGAAACGCCGATCGCGCATGTCGAACGGCTGATTGAAGTGGCGCGGGGAGCTTAGGGCATGGAATGGGTCAAGGCACTGCACATCCTGTCGGTTATCGCCTGGATGGCGGGGATGCTCTATCTGCCGCGGCTGTTCGTCTACCACGCCGACGCCGAGAAGGGATCGGTGCAGTCGGAGACCTTCAAGGTGATGGAGCGCCGGCTTTACCGCGGCATCACCACGCCGGCGATGGTTGCCACCTGGGTGTTCGGACTATGGCTGGCCTTCGGCTTCGGCATCGTCGATTTCTCGCAGGGCTGGATGTGGCTCAAGGCGCTGATGGTAATCCTGTTGAGCGGCATTCATGGCTTTTATGGCCGCGTACTGCGCGACTTTGCCAATGACCGGAACACCCGGCCCGCGAAGTTCTTCCGCATGATCAACGAAGTGCCGTTCGTCATCGCCATCGTCATCGTGATTTCCGTGGTGGTGAAGCCGTTCTGAGGGCGGCGGTGAGCAGCCGTTGTTCCACGTGAATCCGCATTCCGCTTGAATGTGGCGAAGCTTTTAGCTATCTGAAGCGCACTGCCTGATCGATGGGCGCCTCCCCGGCGCTTTCCGGGCGAACCCCCCTCTCCGTACATTCCCGCCACTTACGATTGCCCAAGGGTCTTCCGCGCAATGGAAAATATGAAGCTCAGCGAGCTCAAGGCCAAAACGCCTGCCGAATTGCTTGAATTCGCCGAGACTTACGAGGTCGAGAACGCCTCGACCATGCGTAAGCAGGAACTGATGTTCGCCATCCTCAAGGAGCTGGCGGCGCGTGAAGTCGACATCACCGGCGAAGGCGTGGTGGAAGTGCTGCCCGACGGCTTCGGGTTCCTCCGCTCCCCGGACGCCAACTACCTGCCCGGCCCGGACGATATCTACGTCTCGCCCTCGCAGATCCGCCGCTTCTCACTCAGGACCGGCGACACGGTCGAAGGCCAGATCCGGTCACCCAAGGAAGGCGAGCGCTACTTTGCGCTCCTCAAGGTCAACACCATCAATTTCGAGGACCCGGAAAAGGTCCGCCACAAGATCAACTTCGACAACCTGACGCCGCTCTATCCCGACGAGCGGCTGCGGCTCGAGCTGCCGGATCCCACGGTCAAGGACAAGAGCGCCCGGATCATGGATTTGGTGGCGCCGCTCGGCAAAGGCCAGCGCGCCCTGATTGTTGCGCCGCCGCGTACTGGTAAGACCGTATTGTTGCAGAATATTGCACAATCGATCGCAATCAATCATCCCGAGTGCTACCTGATCGTGCTGCTGATCGACGAGCGGCCGGAAGAAGTCACCGACATGCAGCGCTCGGTGAAGGGCGAGGTCATCTCCTCGACCTTCGACGAGCCGGCGTCGCGTCACGTCCAGGTCGCCGAAATGGTGATCGAGAAGGCGAAGCGCCTGGTCGAGCACAAGCGCGACGTGGTGATCCTGCTCGATTCGATCACTCGCCTCGGCCGCGCCTACAACACGGTGGTGCCGAGCTCGGGCAAGGTGCTGACCGGCGGTGTCGACGCCAATGCGCTGCAGCGGCCCAAGCGCTTCTTCGGCGCCGCTCGCAATATCGAAGATGGGGGTTCGCTGACCATTATTTCGACGGCACTGATCGATACCGGCTCGCGCATGGATGAAGTGATCTTCGAAGAGTTCAAGGGCACCGGCAACTCGGAAATCGTGCTGGACCGCAAGGTGTCCGACAAGCGCGTGTTCCCGGCGATGGACGTCACCAAGTCCGGCACCCGCAAGGAAGAGCTGCTGGTCGAGCCCGATATCCTCAGGAAGATGTACGTGCTGCGCCGCATCCTCAACCCGATGGGCACGGTGGATGCCATGGAGTTCCTGATGGACAAGATCCGTCAGACCAAGACGAACTCCGACTTCTTCGACTCGATGAACACCTAATCCATATGGGCGTAAGAAGGCCCCCTCACTCGCCGCTGCGCGGCGACCTCGCCCGCAAGGAAGAGGCAAGTCGGGGCACGATCTCGCCATGGCGCTACCTCTCCCTCGGGGGAGAGGTCAGCCTGCAACGCCGGGTGAGGTGGCCATTCGCTGCGGGGGAATACAGGACCCAGCATGCGCAGCGATGAGACGATCGTAGCGCTCTCTTCCGGCGCCCTGCCCTCAGGTGTCGCGGTCATCCGGCTGTCGGGTCCGATGGCCGGCCGTGTGCTGAGCGATATGCTCGGCGCCCTGCCGGCGCCGCGGCAGCTCAAGCTCAGCGATATCCGCATCGGCGGTGAGACGCTGGATCGGGGGCTCGTCGCCTGGATGCCGGGACCCAACAGTTTTACCGGCGAGGATTGCGCCGAGTTGCAGGTGCATGGCTCGCCGGCGGTGGTCCGAGCCGCGCTGCGCAAACTCAGCTCCCAACCCGGCATCCGACTCGCCGAAGCCGGTGAGTTCACGCGTCGGGCTTTTGAGAACGGCAAGCTGGACCTGGTGGAGGCCCAGGGGCTCGGCGACCTGATCGAGGCCGAGACGGAGAACCAGCGAGCGCTCGCCTACGCACGGCTGGAAGGTGGCCTCACGCGGCAGGTCGAGGGTTGGCGCGAGCGGCTGCTTGACCTCAGGGCCGAGATCGAAGCGCAGATCGACTTCTCCGACGAGAGTGACGTTGGAGGTTTGTCACACAGCTTTGCGGCCGATGTTGCGGCGTTGGAGCAGGAGATCGGCGAGGTGCTGGCTACGCGTGGTCGAGGGCGGATTCTCCGCAGTGGCTTCCGCGTCGTCCTGGCCGGGCCTCCAAATGCCGGCAAATCGAGCCTTCTCAACGCGCTATCGCGCTCGGATGCCGCGATTGTCTCCGACGAGCCGGGGACCACTCGGGACCTCAAGGAAGTTCCGCTCGACGTCAGGGGGCAGCTGATCATCCTGGTGGATAGCGCGGGGCTCCGTGAGACCAGCTCGAAAGCCGAAGCCATGGGGGTCGAGCGGGCTAGGCAGGCAATGCTCGGCGCCGATCTGGTGCTGTGGTTGCGGGCGCCGGATGTCGCGACGGAGCGAACGATGCCGTCTCCGGATGATGGCTCTTTGCCGCCGTTCCTGGTGATTGGCACCAAGAGCGATCTCGGCGCCGTAGCGGGCGCTGATCTGGTCGTATCGGCTGACACAGGCGCAGGCATTGCAGCCTTGGTCGACCGGCTCTACGAAGCGTCGGGGGCAGCCTCGGTGCGCCCCGCCGAGCTGCTGGTGAGTCATGAGCGGGATCGCGAGGCGTTGCTTGGCGCGGTTGGCAGTCTCAGCCGGGTGGATGGTCATCTCGACAGCTCGGAGCTCGCTGCGGAGGATCTGCGGCAAGCGTCATTCGCGCTCGAAAGACTGCTGGGTCGGATGGATGCCGAATCCGTGCTGGACCGATTGTTCAGCGCCTTCTGCATCGGCAAGTGATTCACGTGGAACACTTGGGAGCACGCTCGCACGTTGATTCACGTGAAACATTGGACTAGACCCGCGCTCCAAAGGATTTCTCAGAGATGACCGACTTCGGCGTCATTGTTGTAGGTGGGGGCCATGCCGGCAGCGAAGCAGCTGCGGCTGCGGCGCGACTGGGCGTGCCGACGGCGCTGATCACCCACAAGTTCGCGACGATCGGCGAAATGAGCTGCAATCCCGCCATTGGCGGTCTCGGCAAAGGCCACCTAGTGCGCGAGATCGATGCCATGGACGGGCTGATGGGGCGGGTCGCCGATGCGGCCGGCATCCAGTTTCGTGTGCTCAATCGTCGGAAGGGCGCCGCCGTGCGTGGGCCGCGCGCCCAAGCGGACCGCAAGCTCTACCGGCAGGCGATGCAGGCCGCGATCCTTGCGCAGCCAAATCTGACAGTGATCGAAGGGGAGGTCGACGATCTGATCGTCACCGACGGCCGCATTGCGGGCGCGGTCCTGCTGGACGGGCGCCGGTTCGCAGCCAGGGCCGTCGTCCTCACTACCGGCACGTTCCTGCGAGGCCTGATCCACCGCGGCGAGGAGACTGTCCCTGCCGGTCGGGTCGGCGAGAAGCCGGTGCTGGGCCTGTCGACGCGGCTCGAGGCCCTCGGCCTGACGCTCGGCCGCTTGAAGACCGGTACCCCGGCGCGGCTCGATGCAAGTTCGATCGCGTTCTCCGGGCTCGAGGAGCAGCGTGGCGACGACCCACCCGAACCGTTCTCTGCCCTGACCGCGGCAATCACCACGCCGCAGATCAGCTGCTATATCACCCGGACCACGGTGGATACGCATCGGATCATCTCCGACAACCTCCATCGCTCGGCGATGTATTCCGGCCGCATCAAGAGCCGCGGGCCGCGCTATTGCCCGTCGATCGAAGACAAGGTCGTTCGCTTCGCCGACCGCGACAGCCACCAGATCTTCCTTGAGCCGGAAGGGCTCGACGACAACACGATTTATCCGAATGGCCTCTCGACCTCGCTTCCCGCGGAGGTGCAGGAGGCGTTCCTCAAGTCCATGCCTGGCCTCGAAAACGTGCGGATCATCCGACCGGGATATGCGATCGAGTATGACTATGTCGATCCGCGTGAGCTGCGTCCCACTCTGGAACTGCGTCGCCTGCCGGGGCTGTACCTCGCGGGGCAGATCAACGGCACGACCGGCTACGAAGAGGCGGCTGCCCAAGGGCTGTTCGCCGGCGCCAACGCAGGGCTCGCCGCCAAGAACGCTGGGACCTTCCAGCTGTCGCGGACCGAGAGCTATCTCGGTGTGATGGTCGATGATCTGGTGACGCGTGGCGTCAGCGAGCCGTACCGGATGTTCACCTCGCGCGCCGAGTTCCGTCTACATCTGCGCAGTGACAATGCCGATCAGCGTCTGACCCGCCTCGCCGCGGCGGTTGGCCTCGTTGGTACCGAGCGGCGCGAGCAGTTCGAAGTCCGCTCGGCCGCGCTGGCGGCAGGCCGAGCGACGCTTGATCGACTTCGCACCACGCCGACTGCAGCGCGCAAAGCGGGGCTTGCGGTCAATGCCGATGGGCATGAGCGTACGGCTTTCGAGCTTCTGTCCTATCCGAACATGGAGGCGAAGGACCTGGTGCCGCTCTGGCCGGAGATCGCCGAGCTGACGCCGGCCATCCTCGATCAACTGACGGTGGACGCCCGGTATGCCGTCTATCTGGAGCGGCAGGAGGCGGATATCGCTGCCGTTAAGCGCGATGAGAGCCGGGAGATTCCCGACTGGCTAGACTATGCGGCCTTGCCGGGGCTGTCGATGGAGATGCGGCAGAAGCTCGGTCAGCGCCGCCCGGCGACGATCGCCCAGGCACAGGCAATTGACGGAGTGACGCCAGCAGCGATCACCCTGATCCTCTCGGTGATCCGGCGCGGTAACCTGCGCCAGGCCAGTTGATGGGCGATCTGACGCCGTACGCCGGCAGCTTTGTCCGCGGAGAAGCCGCGGTTCGGCGGGACCTGGAATCGTTTTCTGCGCTGCTGCGGAAGTGGAACGCCGTACAGAATCTTGTTTCACGTGAAACAGAGGGCGCGCTGTGGTCGCGCCACGTGCTCGATTCGCTGCAGGTGCTGCCGCTGCTGCAGTCCAAGGACGCCAGCTTTCTGGACGTCGGCTCAGGTGGCGGGCTACCGGCCATTCCGCTGGCCATCGCGCTCAAGGGGGGCGCGGCCCACTTCACCCTGGTCGAACCGATCGGCAAGAAGGTGGCGTTTCTGCGCCAGGTGATCCGTGAGCTCGGCCTCGCGGCGACCGTGCATGCCGGCCGAACCGACAGCTTTGAGTCACGTGAAACATCGAGCGGCAAGCCGCAGCGCTTTGACGTGATCACGTCGCGCGCCCTTGCCGCCTTGCCGCTGCTGCTTGAACTTATCCACCCCTTCTTTGGCCCGGAATCTCGCGCGATCCTGCACAAGGGCAAGGATCATGCTGTGGAGGTCGAGGAAAGTCGTTTGGCCTGGGACTTCGACGTGGTAATAATCGGAAGCGCCACCGACGAGGCTGGCGTGTTGCTGCAGATCAGCAATTTGCGACGGAAATCAACTCGTTAGCGGAAACGCTCGGAGGCCGTGCCTTGGCTCCTCGAATCCTGACCCTCGCCAATCAGAAGGGTGGGGTCGGCAAGACCACTACCGCGATAAACCTGGCTACGGCGCTGGCCGCGATCGGCGAGCGCGTGCTGATCGTCGATCTCGATCCACAGGGTAACGCCTCCACAGGTCTCGGGATCTCGCGTACCGACCGTGAGGTGTCGAGCTACGACCTGTTGCTGGGCGATGCAAAGGTGGCCTCCGCAGCGGTGATGACCTCCGTGCCCAATGTCGCGATCGTCGCCTCGACGCTCGACCTGCTCGGCGTGGAGCTCACCATCGCGCAGCAGGCCGATCGCGCTTTCCGGCTACGCGACGCGTTCCGGGCGATGAGCGAGCTGAGCATCAATGGCCAGTCAGTCAGCTATGTGCTGATCGATTGTCCGCCGTCGCTGAACCTCCTGACGATCAATGCCCTGGTGGCGGCCGACGCTGTCCTGGTGCCGCTGCAGTGCGAGTTCTTCGCCTTGGAGGGGCTGAGCCAACTGCTTCAAACCATCGAGCAAATTCGCTCGACGTTGAATCCCAGGCTGTCGATACAGGGTGTTGTGATGACCATGTTCGACCGTCGCAACAATCTCAGCGAGCAGGTGCTGGCCGACGTGCGCTCCGAAATGGGGTCGCTGGTCTATGACACAGTGATACCGCGCAATGTCCGGCTGTCGGAGGCGCCATCCTATGGCAAGCCGGCGCTGCTCTATGATCTGAAATGTGCCGGCAGTCAGGCCTATCTGCGCCTCGCCACCGAGGTGATCCGGCGTGAGCGCCAGCTCATGGCCGCATAAGGAAGTTGCAATGAACGAGAAACCATCACGGCTCGGGCGCGGTCTCGCGGCGCTGATCGGCGACATGGCGACGATGGAAGGAGCGCGGCTGGCTGACGGCAGCAGCTCCAAGCGCCTGCCGGTCGACTTCCTGATCGCCAACCGAGCTAACCCGCGGCGTGATTTCGACCCTGATCAACTGGAAGAGCTGACCAGCTCGATCCGTGAAAAGGGCGTGATGCAGCCGCTGCTGGTGCGACCGACCACTGATCCGAACCAGTTCGAGATCATCGCCGGCGAGCGCCGCTGGCGTGCCTCGCAACGGGCCGGGCTCAACGACGTGCCGGTGATCATCCGCGACGTCGACGACAAGGAAGCGCTGGAACTCGCCATCATCGAGAACGTGCAGCGCGTCGATCTCAATCCGCTCGAAGAAGCCATGGGTTACGGCCAGCTGATCGAGCAGTTCGACTATACGCAGAACGACCTGGCGCAGGTGATCGGCAAATCTCGCTCGCACGTCGCCAATACGCTGCGCCTCTTGAAGCTGCCCGACGATGTCCGCGGCATGCTGGCGAGCGGCGAGCTGACCGCGGGGCACGCCCGCACGCTGATCACCGCCGACGATCCGGTGGCGCTGGCGAAGCGCATCGTCGGAGGCGGTCTGTCGGTCCGCGAGGCCGAAGCGCTGACGCAGCGCGAGATCAACGCGCCGAAGAAGAAGCCGGTCGCGCCGGAGCAGAAGGACGCCGACACGGCGGCGCTCGAAAAGCGCCTCTCCGATGTGCTGGGGCTGCACGTGGCCATCGACCACAAGGACCAGGGCGGCCGGCTCGAGATCCGCTACCGGACGCTCGAGCAGCTTGACGGGATCTGCATGAAGCTCACCGGGTACGGGGTGTAGACGCCGGCGGGTGTTTCACGTGGCGCCGAGGCACGCTGCACTTGGAATAGAGCGAAGGGGCGCATTCGGCGCCCGTCCTCCGTGGATGCCGGTGGGCTTTGGTGGCATGTCGCACAGTCGGTGCCCCTGTCGCCCCCTCGCCCCTCTGGGGAGAGGGTCGGGGTGAGGGGCGCCAAGAGCGCGAGTCTTCGCAATCGATAGCAGCTCCAACCGGCGTGCGTGGCTACCCCTCACCCTAACCCTCTCCCCAAAGGGGCGAGGGGACGCGAGACCCGCAGCCGGTGCCATGTCGTCACTCCGGGGTTTGTTTCGATACTCGCCCCGGGGCCGCTCACAAATGTTTCACGTGGAACCCGTGGCCTAAGCCATTGACTGGTCTAGCGTTCCGCCGCCATTGCACAGATTGCCAACAGCGCGCGACGGCTCAGCGTATCCGCCAATCCATAGCGTTTGCGGCTGTCGGCGACAGCCAGCTGCAGCCGGTCCAGCGCGGCGCTGAGCGCATCGTCGCTCCATAGCCGCAGCTGGCGCTCGATCGACGAACGGCGCGAGAAGTGCGGCTTGGGGCGGGCATTGTCGAGCACGGCGCCCGGCGATTTGCCGCCATCCACTTCGACCCGCCACCGGCGCAGCGTGGTGAAATGACCGAGCGCGCTGGCGAGAATCTGCTGCGCATTGACGCTCTGGGCGATGGCGCGCTCGAGGGCGGTGTCGAGATTGGCGGCGTGGCCCGTGGCGGTAGCGTCCACCACCTCGTCGAGTACCAGGGCCGCGTTGTCGGCGCAGAGCGTCAGGATGTCTTCGCGGGTCAGCAGCTTGCTGTCGGCGGCGAACAACACCAGCTTCTCGAGCTCGCGGCGGGTGATCTCGCGATCATTGCCGAGGGTATCGCGGAGCGCCGCGACGGTGTCTTGGTCGGCCCGGATGCCGGCCTTTGAGAAGGTCTCCGAGATCAGCCGGCCGAGCGACTCGTCATTGTCGGGGTAGCAGGGCAGGGCACGTCCGAGCTTCGCCGCCTCGACCAGGGCGCGCAGCGGATCCTTCGGCGTCAGGTTGCCGGCCTCGAGGATGATGATGGCACCGGGATCATCGCGCAATTCGGTAAGCGGCATGACCAGCGACTTGCCGGCGCCGCGCACCCGGATCACCCGGCGATCGCCGAACAATGAGGTGGTCTTGGCTTCGACGGCGAGGCGCGACGGATCGGCATCGAGTTCGGCCCCATCGAGCACCACCAGGTTCATGCTGTCGGCGTCGTTGCCGGCGTAGCGCCGGGCGAGTCGCTGCCCGGTCTCGCGGACGAGCCCGGTATCGGGGCCATAGGCGAGGATAATGCCCGCTTCGAGGTCGGGCTGGTCGACGAAGCGGGAAACCTCGTGCGCCTTAAGCGCGCCCATCAGCCGGCCGACTGGACGAGAGCGCCGAGCAAGGTCAGCCGAACGGTCTCGGCCAGTTCGCGTGCGGCGCGCTCGATCGCTTCGCGCTCGGCCTCCGACGCAGCCAGCGCTTGGCTGTCGGTGGTGTAGAGCGCCGCGGCCGAACGGCTGGTCGACAGGATGATCGCGCCATCGGCAGCAATCAGCTCGATGCGCGCCGTGACCGTCGCCTCGCGCTGCTCGGAGGGCCGCGAGACGTTCGACCGGGTGAGCTTGCGTGTCGTGTTCGACGTGGTGATCCGAACGGTGGGGCTCGCCGGGTCGGTCGCCTTGCCGAAGCGCAGCGCCAGCTCCTGGTAGATCACCTGTTCGGCCCGGCTGTTGGGTTTGGCAAAGTTCAGCGGGTGCCGTTCGGTGCCGATGCCGCGTTCGCCATAGACCGGGGTGAGCCCCGTGCAGCCGGCAAGCGCCGTCGCGCCGACGAGCGACAGGGCGACAAAGGCGTTGCGCAGCAATCGGTTAGACGACCACATTGACGATCCTGTCGGGCACGATCACCAGCTTCTTGGGCGGCTTGCCTTCCAGCATGCGGGCAACCGCATCGAGTGACAAGACCTCTTTCTCCACCAGTTCCCTGGGAGCGCCGACCGGGACGGTGATCTCGCCACGGCGCTTGCCGTTGACCTGCACCGGCAGCACCACGGTCGAATCGACCAGCAGCGACTGGTCAGCCACCGGCCATGGCGCATCGACCACGAGACCGGTCTTGCCCAGCGCCGCCCAGCAGGTTTCGGCGAGATGGGGCATCATCGGGGCGACAAGCTGTACCAGGTGCTCCACCGCCTCGCGGAAGGCGGCGCGCTGCGCCGGGGAGATGCTGGTCGCGACCGCCTGCGAGAACTTGGCGATGGCGTTGGAGAGCTCGTAGATCTGGGCCACGGCGCGGTTGAAGCGCAGACCCTCGATCTCGCCGCCGACATTGGCCACGGTGCGGTGCACCACCTTGCGCAGTTCGGCAACGCCAGCATCGCCATCGCCCTTGAGGCGGGCGGCGATATCGTCCTCGAGGTCGAGGAAGTCCCCCACCAGCTTCCAGACGCGCTGCAGGAAGCGGCTGGCGCCTTCGATGCCCGCTTCGGTCCACTGGACGTCGCGTTCCGGCGGCGAGTCCGACAACATGAACCAACGGGCGGTATCGGCGCCGTAGGTGGTCACGATCTCGTCCGGGTCGACGACGTTCTTCTTGGATTTGCTCATCTTTTCGATGGAGCCGATGGTGACGGCCTCACCGGACTGCCGCATGCTGGCGCGGCGTTCGCCATCGACCTGCTCGATCCGGATGTCGGCCGGCGAAACCCACTCGCCGTTCTGGCCGGAGCCCAGCTGGTAGGTTTCGTGCACCACCATGCCCTGGGTGAACAGACCCTTGAACGGCTCCTCGAGGTTCAGGTGGCCGGTCTGCTTCATGGCGCGGGTGAAGAAGCGCGAATAGAGCAGGTGCAGGATCGCGTGCTCGACGCCGCCGATATACTGGTCGACCGGCAGCCAGGTGTTGGCAATGCCGGGGACCGTCGGGGTCGCAGCGTGTGGATCGGTGAAGCGGGCGAAGTACCAGGAACTGTCGACGAACGTGTCCATGGTGTCGGTCTCGCGCGTCGCCGGCCCACCGCATTTCGGGCAGTCGACATGCTTCCAGCTCGGGTGATGGTCGAGCGGGTTGCCCGGCCGATCGAAACTCACGTCCTCGGGGAGCACTACCGGCAGGTCCTTGTCGGGCACCGGCACGGCGCCGCAGTTCTCGCAATGGATCACCGGGATCGGGCAGCCCCAGTAGCGCTGGCGCGACACGCCCCAATCGCGCAGCCGGTAGTTCACCTCGACTTTCCCTTGCGGCAGGTTGTCGACGGTGCGCTCGGCGAAGTGCGCGGCGATCGCCTTCTTGGCGGCATCGATCTCGAGGCCGTCGAGGAACTCGGAGTGATAGATGCGGCCCGGGCCGTTGTAAGCCTCTGAATCGACTTCGAACGTTGCCGGGTCGGCGCCTTCGGGCAGCACCACCGGGATCACCGGCAGGTCGTATCGACGGGCGAAATCGAGGTCGCGCTGGTCGTGCGCCGGGCAGCCGAAGATGGCGCCGGTGCCGTAGTCCATCAGCACGAAATTGGCGATGTAGACGGGCAGCGTGGCCCCGGGTTTCACCGGATGTTTCACGTGCAGCCCGGTGAAAATGCCCAGCTTTTCCGCCTTGTCGATGGTCTCGGTGGCGGTGCCGTGGCGGCGGGTCTCGGCAATGAAGGCCGCGATTTCAGGATTGTCCGCGAGCGACGCCGCCAGCGGATGATCGGCTGAGATAGCGATGAACGAGGCGCCGAAGATGGTGTCCGGACGGGTGGTGAACACCTCGATGGAGGTGAACTTCTGCCATTGCTCGGTCAATTCGAACAGCAGGCGCAGCCCTTCGGACTTGCCGATCCAGTTGCGCTGCATGACGCGCACCTTCTCAGGCCAGTGGTCGAGGGTGTCGAGCGCTTCGAGCAGTGCCTCGGCGAAATCGGAAACCTTGAAGGCCCATTGGTTGAGCTCACGCTGTTCCACAACCGCACCGGAGCGCCAGCCGCGGCCATCGACCACCTGCTCGTTGGCCAGCACGGTCATGTCGACCGGGTCCCAGTTGACCTTGGATTTCTTGCGGGTGACGAGGCCCTCGCGCAGGAAATCGAGGAACAGCTTCTGCTGCTTGGAATAGTATTCGACGTCGCAGGTGGCGAACTCGCGACTCCAGTCGATGCCCAGCCCGATCGACTTCAGTTGCTTGCGCATCGCGGCGATGTTGGCATAGGTCCAGCTCTTGGGGTGAACCTTGTTCTGCATGGCGGCGTTCTCGGCCGGCAGGCCGAAGGCGTCCCAGCCCATCGGGTGCAGCACGTTGCGGCCCATGGCACGCATATAGCGCGCCAGCACGTCGCCCATGGTATAGTTGCGCACATGGCCCATATGGATGCGCCCCGACGGATAGGGGAACATCTCGAGCACGTAGTAGGGCTTGCGGCTGTCGTCGTGCTTGACCTCGAAGGACTTGTTGTCCTCCCAGGCCTTCTGCCAGCGTGGCTCTTCGACACGCGGATTGTAGCGCTCGGTCGTTCTACCAGTCACTTGGGGAAGTCCTTAAAGCCGCAGATTACGTTGCGTTCACTAGGGTTTTTGGCTACCGGACCTTCATCAGAATTCCGTTAACCGGTCAACAGAGAGGGCCATGCAGAACGCCCCGGAAAGTCTCGAAATCATCCGCGCCCGGATCGAGCGGGCGCATCGGCGCTTCGGCCCGCCGCCGGACCGGGTAGAACTGGTCGCGGTGTCCAAGACCTTCGATGCCGCAGCAATCCGGCCGTTTCTTGACGCCGGCCAACGCATGTTCGGTGAGAACCGGGTGCAGGAGGCCAAGGAAAAATGGCCGGAGCTCCGGGCGTCCTATGATGGCATAGAATTGCACCTGATCGGCCCGCTGCAGACCAACAAGGCCCGCGAGGCGGTGGCGCTGTTCGACGTGATCCAGACCGTCGACCGCGACAAGCTGGCGGGGATCCTCGCCGAGGAGATGAAGCGCGCCGGCAAGCGCCTGCCGGTCTTCGTACAGGTCAATATCGGGCTCGAGGAGCAGAAGGCCGGCGTCGCGCCTTCGGACGCGGCGGCGTTCGTGGGACGCTGCAAGGACCTCCATGGCCTCGACGTGGTCGGACTGATGTGCATTCCGCCCGAGGGCGACCCGGCCGGGCCGTATTTCGCCCATCTGGCGTCGCTGGCCCGCGATGCCGGGGTCGAAAAGCTGTCGATGGGCATGAGCAGCGACTTCGAGACGGCGATCGCCATGGGTGCGACGCATGTGCGGATCGGCAGCGCGCTGTTCGGGCATCGGGGATGAGTGCCTGCCGGCTCGGCCTTGCCGAGGCGGAGCAGTTGGTGGCCGCACGGCTGGGCAACAGCCCCAGGGCCGCCCATGCGCGCTTTGTCGGGCTGCTGCTGCAACGACTGGCGGTCGAGCTCGGCGCCGATGCGGGGCTGTGGCGGCTCGTCGGGCTGCTGCACGATCTCGACTATTTCGCCGTCGCAGGCGATTGGCGCCGGCATGGCATGATGGCGGCGGAATGGCTGCAGGGCCGCCTGCCGCCCGAGGCGCTCGCGGCAATCGCGGCGCATGACCATCGCGCCGGGGTCGAGAGCACGACGCCGTTGGCCCAGTGCCTGCGGCTCGCCGATGGTCTGGCGGTGCTCGACGAGGCTGCCGGACGCGAGGCAACGCTCGCGGCCCTCAAAGCCGGCACCATCGAGGATATCGTCGGTAGCCGGCCGTTCCTCGTGGCGATCATCGCCGGCACGGCGGCGCGGCAAGGGCTGGATCTCGCGACTCTTGGTACCATTCTGGCTGCGTTGCCGCGACAGAAGCGGCCTGGCCCCTCCCTCCTATGACGTCATAGTACCCTTGATCGGACCTCAGCGACCTAATAATTTTCCGGTGAATACTTTGCTGTTTGCCTGACGCGGTTTCAGCGCGAAGCTTTCGTGACGGCCCTTCTCGTCGAAACGACTTCGTGATAGCCTGAACACATCTACAAATACTTGGTTTCAACCGCCTTCGTCCGGGAGGTGCGTCCGCCATGGTGGTGGCCGCTCACTTGTGCTTGGGGGCAATCGAATGGCTGGAGAGTTTCAGGTCAGGGGCAAGAACGCAGCGGCGCCATTTACGCTGAAGGTGCACCGCGGCGACGGTATGGCGCTGCTGGCGATGAACTGGCGCAACGGGCAGCCCCCCAACGATTTCGTTGGCTTCGCGATCGAGTATCGCGTGCCTGGTGGCACGCGGTTCCTCGCGGTACACAACCGTATCGCCTTTCCCGGGCTGAATGGGGCGTTGAACCCCAACACGCTGTCGTCGCGGCTGTCGCCGATCCAGAAGTTCCGCTGGGTGCACTTCCCGTTCACGGCGGAGCTCCCCGGCGCTTACACCTACATGGTGACGCCGGTCTTCATGGATGATGGCGGGCAACTGAGCTACGGCGCGCCGCAGACCGCCGATATCGAGCTGAGGCGGGACACCTATCCAGGCCTGCTGAACGTCGCCTACACGCGCGGCTTCGTCTCGTCGCAGGCCTTTGTCGATCGCTATGAGAGACACGGGCCGATCTCGACGCTCTTGCCCGAGAACGCCGACGACGGCCTCACCTTCACGCCGACGCATCCGAAAACCCGGGATGCGCTCAACTGGATGGGGTTCGAGGCGCGACACGCCATCTATGAGACGCTTGACGAAGCGATCGCCGACCCCACCGCCAGGGTGTACGTCGTGGCCTACGACCAGAGCGAGAAGGGGTTCGTCGACAAGCTCCGGCAACTGGGTGACCGGCTCAAGATCATCATCGACGACGATGGCGACCATGGTGACGCCCACTCGGGCGAGAGCCAGTCAGCCGCGATCCTCACAGCCTCGGCGGGGGCCGCGAACGTCAAGCGGCAGAGCATGGGCAAGCTGCAGCACAACAAGATGATCGTCGTAGATGGCAACCAGGTGAAGAAGGCGATCGGCGGGTCGACCAATTTCAGCTGGCGCGGCTTCTATGTGCAGTCGAACAACGCCATGATCTTTGCCGGCCCGGCGCCGGTGCAGGTGTTCCGCGAGGCCTTCGAGGATTTCTGGACGGAGGCTGGGTTCGCCAACAGCCGGTCGGCCGAATGGCGTGATCTTGGGATTGCCGGCGTCGACGTGAAGGCGACGTTCTCGCCGCATGCGCCGGGCAACGCCCAGCTCGGCCGGATCGCCGACGATATCGACAGCACCAAATCGAGCCTGCTGTTCTCGCTGGCCTTCCTGTGGCAGACGCCGGGGGTGATCCGCGATGCGGTCGGGCGGGTCCGCGACAACGACAAGCGCTTCGTCTACGGCATTTCGGACAAGAAGGTCGGCGGGCTCGATGTGCAGAAGCCGGATGGCAATCCGCCGGCAGTGTTTCCGACCGCGTTGCTGAAGGGCAAGACCCCGGCGCCCTTCAAGGCGGAGCCGGTCGGCGGCGGCGGCAATCGCATGCACCACAAGTTCGTGGTGATCGACTTCGACAAGCCGACCGCACGTGTCTATCTCGGCTCCTACAACTTCTCGATCGCCGCCGACCAGACTAATGGCGAGAACCTGATCCTGGCGCGCGACCGGCGGATCGCCGTGTCCTACATGGTCGAGGCGCTCAGGATGTTCGACCACTACCATTTCCGCATCGCCCAGAAGGAAGCCAAGGCTGCCGGCACCGAGCTGAAGCTGAAACTGCCGCCGGCTGCCGGCGAGGATGCGTGGTGGGTTCGGGACTACACCGATGCGCGGCGGATCAAGGATCGGGAGATGTTCTCGTAAGTGCGCCTTCGCTCGGACCGAGTTGCTATGGCGTCATAGCAGTCCGGTGCGGGGGTAGCTTGGGTGATCACCCGCCGACAGCTCGAACATGGTCAGTTCGGTGCCCGAAAGATCGAGCGTTCCGGCGGGCAGGGCGATGCCGTTGACCTCGAGGCGGGCGGGCGGATCGGTGAAGACCAGCGTCAGCGAACGCGGGCGGCTGGCGGCGACGCGCACGACGTCGCCGAAGATATCGATCTCGAGATCGTCCTCGTAGTGCCGCGTGCCGGGTTCGAGGCCGGCGACGAGGAGGACCGAGATTTCCGCCGCATCGATGTCGGAAGGCATGGCGGCGCCGAGCCGGGTTTGCCGGTGGAAGGCGAGCGGCAGGACGGCACCGGCGCGGAGGAAGACCGGGATCTGCTCGAAGGGAGCGTCGACCCGGCGGGTCTCGCCGCCCTCGTACCAGCGGTTGTGGAACAGGTGCCACCAGCGCCCCTCGGGAAGGTAGACCTGCCGTGCGACCTCGCCTTCGCGGATGATCGGAGCGACGAGCAGGTCACGGCCGAACATGTACTGGTCCCAGAGCGGCACAGCGCGGCTATCGGTCCCGAAATCGAGCAGCATGGCGCGCATCAGCGGCTGTTTTTCCGCGACGCACCAGGCGGCCTCGCGCCGGAGGTAGGGCATGAGCGACATGCGGAGGTTTGCGTAGAAGCGGTAACCGGTCAGGGCGCGCTGATCGCCGGAGCGCTCGGCGATGTTCCATGGCGTGCGGTCCTGGTTGAACTCGGCCTTGCTCTCGGCGTGGTACTGCATGATTGGGCAAAAGCAGGCCATGGCGGCCGAGCGCACATAGAGTTCGGCGCTCGGCACTTCGCCGGAGAAGCCGCCAAGGTCCCAGCCCCAGAAGATCACCCCCGACATGCCGGCAGAGAGGCCGGCGAGGATCGAGCGCTTGAAGGCATCCCAGGTGGAGCGCTCGTCGCCGGCCCAATGGGCCGGAAAGGTCTGGGCGCCGGTGTAGCCGGCGCGCGAGAAGCAGATGCCGCCATTCTGCCGGGCGAAGCGGTAATAGGCCGAGATGTAGTCGCGCGGATAGGCATTGCGGTGCTCGAGCCCGGTGCGGCCATCGGCGAAAACCAGGTCCTTGCCCCAGACCATCTCGCCGCCATCGGTCTTGAAGCCGTCGACGCGGAGCTCGTCGATCAGATACTGGCGCTTCGAAAACCACCAGTCGCGGGCGGCAGGATTGCTGAAATCCAGCAGCAGGCTGTCCTTGAACCAGCCCTCGGGCAGCCGCAGCGGCGTGCCGTCGGGGTGTTTCACGCCAAACCCTTCAGCGAAGAAGTGACTTTCGTCATTGCGCTTCTGCAGGTGCTTCAGCGCCGGAGACTGCTTGATGATCGGGATCTGCCACAGGATCAGCCGCAGGGCGTTGTCGTGCAGATGCGCCGCGAGGCCCTTCGGGTCAGGCCAGCGGCCCCAGGCGGGGAAGCCGAAGTCGCCATAGGTGAAGGCCTCGGCACCGGGTTTCTCGGCATATTGCGCGTCGTTGAAGATGTAGAAGGTGGCTTCGTCGGACCAGGCCTCGATCACCAGCACGGTGGCGGGAATGTCGTGCTCGCGGGTCAAGGCGACCTGCTTTCGCACCTCGGCTTCGCTGTCCCAGTTGTTCGAGGACATCCAGGGGCCGAGCGCCCAGGCGGGCACCGGTTCGGGGTCGCCGGTCAGCGCCATGAACTGGCTGACCTGCTGGGCGACGGTTCCGGTCAGCAGGTCGATCGCAAGGTGGTCGGCTTCGACGCCGAACCTGGTTTCCCCCGAAACGGCGAGATCGAACCAGGAATAGGCGTCGGTAGCGAGATGGAGGCCGAAGCCGGCGTCGGTGTAGCCGACCGGCATCGGCATATAGGTCCTCAACCCCTGTTCCTTGTACTGGTTGTAGACGAACTGATCGACGCGATTGCCGGCCTGGTTGAGCGCGTTATAGCGCTCGCCGAAGCCGTACCAGCCGCAGGGCGGGTGGGTCAGGGTGGCGGAAATCTCGCGGATGGTGCCGTCGCCGGCCTCGAGCCAGGAGACGTCAGTGAGGGTGGCGGGGCCCAGTTGCAGCGGCAGCATGACGTCGCCGGTGCCTGGAACGATGTCGATACGGCCGTCCGCAACGCTGACCTGCACCGGGTCGCATCCCAAGCGGCGGCGGCGCAGCGTCTCATAGGCAAACGGGCCCACGACGACTTCGGGATGAGCCACGAAGCGGATGCGATACGCGACCTCAGATCCGGCCGGAGTGCGGGGGAGGGTGAACTCCCAGCAGTCACCCCGAAAGCTGCCGGCAACGGTGGCGCCGCCGACCACGAGCTCCAGCGGTTCGTCGGCCGAGAGCGGCGACGCCTGGGCCCGGACGATGACCTCGTCACTAGGGGTGACGAGTTTGGGAAAGCGCTCCTCGAGCAGCGGCTCGTAGCGGTTGCCGTTGCCCTCGGGGGCGTGGCGGATGAAGCGGGTTTCGAGCTGACCCAGCGTTGTGAGACGTTGTGCGACGATGGGCGCCGGGGTGTCGGCGAGCAGTTTTCGGCTTTTGGCGTAGCTGCCCTGCTCGGCGTAGTACCAGGCGAGCAGCTGGCGATCGGCCGGGGTGGCGCTCGCGAGGCGCTCGGCGCTGGTGAGCGTGCGGACCGCATCGACCAGCACCAGGTCCTCGCAGTCGAACAACCCGAACGGCACCGCGGCGAGCAGCACGTCGAACTCCAGTGTCGCCCTGTCGGACGACGACATCAGGGCGCCCAGCCGCACATGGTTGGCATAGACGTGGTTCTTCACCCGACCGACCAGACGCGTCGTGCTCTCGTCGCGCATCAGGTGGTTGGCTTCGCGCAGCGCCGCGGCCCACAGCGCCACGACCCACGTGTCGGTAAAATGGTTCTGGTTGGGGGTGAGCTCGCGTTCGAGGCGCGTGCAGACGGCCGCGCGGAGCGCCACCGCATTGGCCGAGCCGAGCAGAGCGCGGTCGCCGGTGAGCGCGGCCAGGTAGAGGGCAAGCGCGGCTTCGACCGGCTCGGTGGGATCTGCTGCGCCGAGGCGAGCGACGATCTGCGGGGCGACTGCAGCCGGATTGCGCAGCAGCTCGGCATAGAGCTCGAGGAACCAGGGATGGCGGGTTGCGAGAGCGGGTTCGCGGGTATCGGCGGTCATCTGAGGTTCCGTAAAAGTGGCCGAGAGTTCCGAGGCTCCCGGGCTTGCCCTTTGGGAGGCAATTGGTGTGGGAACGAGTGCCGACCGATAGAGACGGCCCCCTCCCGGCCTCCCCCACAAGGGGGGAGGTGAAGAGTCGAGGCTATGGCACAATCGTGCCGGACACGCCGGCAGGCACCTCCCCCTTCATGGGGGAGGATGGGAGGGGGCCGTCTGCCGGCGTTCAGCGCCCTTACAGCAGCCCCTCGATCGCCGTCCTGGCGTCCTTCAGCGCCTGTTCGGGCGTCTTCTGGCCGAGCTTGGCGGCTTCGAGTTCCTTGCCGACGGCGTCGGTCAACTGGTTCCAGTTGCCGATCACCGGCGGCACCACCGCGGTGTCGAGCGCCTGGAACACCACTTCACGGCTCTCGGGTACCGGCTGGTCGAGATAACCCTGCACCGCGGCCGGGTCGGCGACGGCGGGCAGTTCCCAGCCGGCGGCGATGCGCAGGTCGACCGCGGCTTTGGACGAGGTCAGGAACTTGATCCACTGGTAGGCTTCGGCCGGGTGGGCGCTGTTGGCCGACACGGCGACGCCATTGGCAAAGAAGTGGTGCGCCTTGTTGGTCTTGCCCGGTTCGAGCGCAATGTCCCAGTTGAACTTGGCATTCTGGGCGAAATCGCCGAGCAGCC
Source organism: Devosia sp. A16 (assembly GCF_001402915.1). GTDB lineage: Bacteria > Pseudomonadota > Alphaproteobacteria > Rhizobiales > Devosiaceae > Devosia_A. The sequence continues at coordinate 2,196,493 of NZ_CP012945.1, read as the reverse complement.
AGATGCCGGTGCGAAGCATGGCGATCTTGCCCGCCTTGAACAGGTCTTCCGAGGATTGACCGGCCATTTCGACGTCCGACGGGGTGACCTTGTAGGTGTTCACCTTGTCGATCATCCAGGTCAGCGTCTCGATATTCTGCGGGCTGTCGATGGTGACGCTCTTCTTGTCGGGCGAGAGGATCGAGCCGCCGTTCTGGGCGATGGTCTTATAGAATTCCCAGAACTGGATCGGGGCGAAATCGCCCCATATGCCCTTGGCCGGATCGGTCAGCTTCTGGGCCGCCTCGAGCTCTTCCTTCCAGGTCCAGTCGGCGGTCGGGTAGGCGACGCCGGCCGCATCGAACAGGTCCTTGTTGTAGAACAGCACGACGTTGGAGAAGCTCTCGACCAGGCCGTACTGCTTGCCATCCTCGGCGAAAGCGGCGAGTGCCGTCGGGTTGTAGACCGAGGTCGAGAAGCCGGCGTCGGCCGCGATCAGCGGAGTGAGGTCGGCCAGCGCGCCCTTTTGCGCATAGGTGACGAAATTCTCGAAGTTGAGCTCGAAGGCGTCGGGGGCCTGCTTCGCCGCAACGAGGGTCTGCAGCTTGGTGAAGTAGGCATCCCAGGCGGCGGTCTCGTAGGTGACCTTGATGCCGGGATGTTCAGCCTCGAAGGCGGCAATGGTGGCGTCCAGTTCCTTCAGGTAGTTCGGCGCGGCCGAGAAGGTCATGTATTTTATGGTCACGTCCTCGGCGAGCGCCGGGGTGGTGACGAGGGCCGTGGCAAGCAGCAGCCCGGTGAAAGTCCTGCGCAACATGGTCTGTTCTCCTCCTTGAGACCGTTGTCGTTACTTGAGCCCGGTATGGGACAGGCCCTTGATGATGAAGCGTTGGGCGAAGACGTAGACGGCGATGATCGGCAGCGTGGCGATCACCGCGCCGGCCATCAGCACGTTCCAGTCGGTGGTCCAGCGCCCCTGCAGGGCGCTCAGCCCCAGCGGCAGGGTCATCATCGAGGCGTCGGTGGTGATGATCAGCGGCCACAAGAAGCTGTTCCAGCTGGCCATGAAGGCGAACACCGCGAGGGTGGCGAGCGCCGGGCGCGCCAGGTGGATGGCGATGGTGAAAAAGATCCTCACGTAGCCGGCGCCATCGATGAAGGCGGCTTCCTCGATCTCCCTGGGGAGCCTGAGGAAGAACTGCCGGAGCAGGAAGGTGCCGAAGGCGCCGAAGCTCGAGGGCAGGATCAGCGCCTGGTAGGAATTGGTCCAGCCCAGCCAGTTCATGATGATGAAGAGCGGGGTGAGGGTCACCTGCTGCGGGATCATCAGCGTCGCCAGATAGGCGTAGAACAGCACGGTGCGGCCGCGGAACGGAATGCGCGCGAAGGCGTAGCCGCTCATGGCGCAGAACAGCACCATCAGGGCGGTCGAGGTGACCGAAACGACAATCGAGTTGAACAGGAATCGGCCGACCGGGGCGCTGTCGAACACCTTGGCGTAGTTATCGAGCGTCGCCGGGTCGGGCAGCCAGTTCGGCGGGGTGACGAAGGTGGCGCCGGCGGTCTTCAGCGACGTCGAGAGCATCCAGGCGAAGGGCAGCAGCATGATACCCGCCCCGACGAGGAGGATGGCATAGGTGGCGAGGTCGGCGAGGCGGAGTTTTCGCTGCGATACCGGGAAGGCCCCCTCACCCGGCGCTGTGCGCCGACCTCTCCCCCCAGGGAGAGGTGCCGATGTGGCAAGATCGTGCCCCCGCTCACCTCTCCCTGGGGGGAGAGGTCGGTCCGAAGGACCGGGTGAGGGGGCCTTGCTGCTGAGGTGAAGATCAGCCATCGGACCGATCCAGCTTCTTCTGCAACAGGTTCTGCGCGATGGTGACCGCGAAGATCAGGGCGAACAGCACCCAGGAAATCGCCGAGGCGTAGCCCATCTTGTAGTAGCTGAAGGCGTTCTTGTAGATCAGCTCCACCATCACCGAGGTGGCGCCGGCGGGGCCGCCCTGGGTCATGATCCAGACCTGGTCGAACACCTGGAACGACGAGATCAGCGAGATGGTGGTGACGAAGAAGGTGGTCGGCGCCAGCATCGGGAAGGTGATCGACCAGAAGCGCTGCCATGCCGTGGCGCCGTCGAGGGCGGCGGCTTCGTAAAGCGGCTCGGGGATGTCCTGCAGGCCGGCCAGATAGATCACCGTGACGAAGCCGATATCCTTCCATACCGAGGTGAGGATGACGCCGGTCATCGCCCAGGCCGGATCGAACAGCCAGCCGGGGCCCTTGATGCCGAAGGCACCGAGCGCGAAGTTGATCAGCCCGTATTGCGGGTTGAGCAGCCATTTCCAGATCAGCGAAACCGCGACCCATGAGGTGACCACCGGGACGAAGTAGATGGCGCGGAACACCACGCGCCCGCGGATGCGGCGATTGAGCAGCAAAGCGAGACCGAGCGCGACCAGCACCACCGAGGGCAGGTAGCCGAGGATGAAGCCGAGGGTGTTGCGCAGTGCCCCGAGCACGGCTGGATCGGCGAGCGCGGTGAGGTAGTTGTCGAGGCCGACCCAGTGGATTTCGCCGATCAGGTCCCACTGCGAGAAGCTGAGCACCAGCGAAGACAGCACGGGCGCCATCAGGAACACCACCATGCCGGCGAGGCTGGGGAGCAGCAGCACGGCGAGAGCGACGTATTTGGAGGGATCGGCGGCGGGGCTCATGACGGGCTCCCCAGCCCATCAGCTTTCGCCTCCCTCCCCCTTGAGGGGAGGGAATGAGGGTGGGGGTGGTGCAGTGGTCCACTGATGGACCCCCACCCCCCACCCCTCCCCTCAAGGGGGAGGGGGGCAGTGCAGTTGATCTGGCAGCTCATCTCGTTTCCCGCCGGCTGACGCTGTCACGTTCGACGATGGCGACGTCGACGACACTGTCGCGCGGGGCGTCGGCCTTGTTGAGGATGGCGCTGATCAGCCGGCCGGCGAGCTGGCCCTTGCCGAGGATCGACTGATCCATGGTGGTGAGCGCCGGATAGACCATGCGCGAGATCGACAGATTATCGAAGCCCATCACCGAATAGTCCTCGGGGATGCGCCGTCCCAGCCGATGCAGTCCGGCAAGCAGGCCGGCGGCAATCAGGTCGGCGGTGCAGAAGGCGGCGGTGGTGTGCGGGAGCGCCACCAGCCGCTCGGCGGCCTCGGCACCCCAGTCGAAGGTAACGGAGCCCGAGAGGATGCGGGCGGGATCAAAGCCGATTCCGGCTTCGCGGAGCGCCCGCTTGTAGCCGTCGACCCGGCGCTCGATGACGCCGTCGGTGCGGATCACCCCGGTCACCAGCGCGACGCCCGAATGCCCGTTGTCGATGAGGTACCTGGTGGCGCGGTATGCAGCCGCCTCGTCATTGACGCCGAGCCGGTAGAAGCGGGGGTCGTCGATATAGCTGTCGATCAGCAGGGTGGGCAGCGCGAGTTCGCGCAGCCGCTCGTACAGCGCCTCGCGATAGACGCCGAGGACGATCAGCGCATCCATGTTCCAGTGTGAGAGGGTGTCGAGCTGGGCGCCGCCCTCTCCGACGCCCGTCAGCATCATGTAGTAGCCGTTGGCGCGCAGCGCGCTTTCGATGCCGGAGATCATTTCGGCATAGAACGGGTTGTCGAGCAGCAGCTGGTTCTGGTTCTCGGTGAACGGGATGATCACCCCGACCATGCGCGAGGCGTTGGAGACCAAGCTGCGGGCGCTCATGTTGGGGCGGTAACCGAGCGCTTTCACCGCCGCCATGATGCGTTCGACGGTCTCGTCCGACGCCTTGGCGCGGCGGCCGTTGATGACGTTGGAAACCGTCATCGGCGAGACGTTTGCGGCCAGCGCAATGTCCTTGATCGTGGCCCGTGCCAACCTGCAGTCCTCCCTTGGTTTTGCGTTAAACCTGGGCGCTCATGGTGCCACGCGACGATTCTTGGGGTGCCATCGTTCGGCGAGGGAGCGATGGTTTTACGTTAAACCAACGCATTGATAGGCGGGTGTGAGATGGCTGTCAACGTCGATGATGGTGAGCCGGTCCCTGCGTGGGATCGCCAAGTTGCCGCCACGACTGTCAGCAAATTGTCAGCTTCCCGTCAGGATCGCGCCGATAAGAGTGGCGAAGAGATGAAACCAAACGGTGTCAAATCACGTTTCTTGTCTCACGGCGGTCTCACGTCGTTTTGATTGGCGGGTCACCAGGCCCGGCAATAACTCACGAATTGAAGCCATTGGCTTGGGGTAAAAACATGAACAGACGGCGCATCCTGATTGTCGACGACGATGCCGACCTGCGGAAGACCTTGATCGATCAGCTGACGCATTATCGCGAGTTCGATCTGGTGGAGGCCGAGTCGGCGTCCGATGCGCTGGGCAAGGTCCGCGGGGCGCATGTCGACCTGATGTTGCTCGATGTCGGCCTGCCAGACATGGACGGGCGCGAGGCGGTGAAGATTCTGCGGCGCGAAGGGTTCAAGAGCCCGATCATCATGTTGACTGCACAGGACAGCGATTCCGACGAGATTCTTGGTCTCGAGTCCGGAGCTAACGACTATGTCACCAAACCGTTCCGCTTCTCGGTACTGCTGGCGCGCATCCGTGCGTCGCTGCGCCAGCATGACCAGAGCGAGGACGTGGTGTTCACCATCGGGCCCTACAGCTTCCAGCCGGCGGCCAAGCTGCTCGAGGCGCCTGATGGGGCCAAGGTGCGGCTCACCGACAAGGAAACCTCGATCCTCAAATATCTCTATCGCCAGGGCCCCAAGACGATCACCCGCGAGATCCTGCTCAAGGAAGTTTGGGGCTACAACAACAGGGTGACCACGCACACGCTCGAAACCCACATCTACCGGCTGCGCCAGAAGATCGAGCGGGACCCATCCAACGCACGGCTCCTCGTCACCGAAGACGGCGGCTACCGGTTGGTGCCGTAAGGACAGACCGGGCGGACAGCCAGTGCATAACTTTTGCGGCGCGGGCGGACGCGGCAAAAGGGATTCCTGACAGCGGCAAGAAATGCTCTATATCGAGGGCCGCGGCACAAGCGGGCGCTGAGGCGCCCGCAATGTGGCCGGCGGTCCGGGAATAGGGCGGGATGCAACTCGACGACGCGGCGACGATTCTAGGACGTGCGGATTTCTTCGAAATCTGCGACGCCGAGCAGCGGCGATTGCTTGCGTTCGCCTCGGAACGGAAGAAATTCCGGCCGGGCAGCATCATCTATGCATCGGGCGACCAGCCGGAAGGCGCGCATGTGCTGGTGTCGGGCACGGTGTCGAGCACGCAGGACGGCGCCGAGAACAACCCCTACCTGATCCACGAGGTCGGCGCGGTGCTGGGGGTCATGGCGCTGGTGATTCCCAAGCCGCGCCCGGTGACCATCAAGGCAATCGACGCCGTGGAAACGCTGTTCGTACCCCGCACCGCGTTCATGAAGCTGGCCAACCAGTATCCGGATTTGGCAGGGCGAGCGGCCGACCGCATCCGGCGCGAGCTGACCAGCTATCTCGGCGCCATCGAAGGCTCGCGCGGGCGCTTCGGCAAGGGGTAGGGCGGCCGCCATTACCCCTCTCCCCTGAGGGGAGAGGGTAGTGCAGCTAGGACCTTCAGGTCCGTAGCGGAACTAGGGTGAGGGGTTCAGCTTCTCAGCATGCTGGCTCATCCAGCGTGTGGCGCTGCTTCACCCCTCAACCGGCCTTCGGCCACCTTCTCCCCTGAGGGGAGAAGGGAAGCGGGTGGTTTGCGCCGGGAATACTGTTCCACGTGAATCAGTCCGGGATCACCGCGTCGACTTCGATCTCGACCAGCCAGTCGGGATCGACGAAGGCGGTGACCTGCAGCAGCGTGGTCACCGGGCGGATGTCGCCAAAAGCCTCGGCATGGGCGCGGGCTGCGTCCTGCCACCGGGCAATATCGGTGAGGATGATGCGGGTGCGGGTGACGTGCTCGAGGCGCGAACCGGCGTCGGCAAGGGCCTTGGCGATGATCTCGAGGCAGCGTCTGGTCTGGCCATAGACGTCGCCGATGGCGGCGGTGCCGCCCTCGGCCCGGATCGGCGCCGTGCCGCCGACCATGACGATCTTTCCCACCCGCACGGCGCGGGAAAAGCCGATCACCGGTTCGAGGTAGGAGCCGGAACTGACGAGTTGGCGGGACAAATGCCGATCTCCTAAGCGAAGCGGGCGATGACCGGGACGTGGTCGGAAGGCTTGTCGCTCCAGCCGCGCGCCGGCTTGACGATCTCGGCCCCGGCGGTGTGGGCCGCGATGTCGGCGGTGGCCCAGATGTGATCGAGGCGTCGCCCCTTGTTGGCGGCCTGCCAGTCCTTGGCGCGATAGCTCCACCACGAATAGAGCTTCTCCTCGGCCGGGAAGTACTTGCGCACGATATCGACCCAGCCATGGCCGCCGGTGAGCAGCGCGTTGAGCGCCTCGGTTTCGATCGGCGTATGGCTGACCACGTCGAGCAGCTGCTTGTGGCTCCACACGTCGTGTTCCAGCGGGGCGATGTTGAAGTCGCCGCAGATCAGCTGGCGCTCCCTGAAATGCTCCTCGCCGAACCAGCTCTTGAGCTCGGCGAGGAAGCCCAGCTTGTGCTTGAACTTGGGATTGAGCTCGGGATCGGCGAGGTCGCCGCCGGCCGGGATGTAGAAATTGTGGACCGTCAGCGGCCCCTTGCCGAAATCGACCAGCGCCGAGACATGCCGGCTTTCCTCGATCTCGCAGAAGACGCGCGACGAAATGTCGGTCAGCGGGTGCTTCGAGACGATGGCGACGCCATGGTAGCCCTTCTGGCCGTGCACGGCGTGATGCGGGTAGCCGGCCTCGGCGAACTCGTTGCGCGGGAACTGGTCGTTGAGGCACTTGATCTCCTGCAGGCACAGGATGTCCGGGTCGTACTGGCGGAGAAAATCCAGCACGATCGGCAGCCGCAGGCGGACCGAGTTGATGTTCCAGGTGGCAAAGCTCGTCGGCATGGAGAAAAGGCGCCTCGCGTGAGAGAGGCGCCTCTTATGCAGAGCAGGGCAGGGAGCGTAAAGCCGGAAACAGCGCGGCGCCCTCAGGCGTCGGGCGGCGCCGACTTCGCCCGGAAGGTCGGGTCGATGTAGAAGTACGACTTGGGGATCGTCACGTCCTTCTCGACGTCATAGAGCGAGAAAGTGAGCTCGGCGCCGGAGGGTTCGGTGAGCGTCCACTGCTTCATCTCGAGGCTCTCGGTATCGAACACCAGCGCAACGCGGACCACGCCCTTGGGGGTGTCGTCCTGCAGGGTGACGGAGAAATAGTCGTCTGACTGCGCGACGGCGACGATGTTGGCTTTGAACAGGTCGATGTTGGAATCGAGGAACTGGCGCAGCGGCACCTTGTCCTGCGGATAGGCGTATTGAGTCTTTTCCTTGCGGTCGACGACGTAGAAGCCGCGGCCGACCGAGACGATCTGCTCATAGGAGGGCGGGTTGTAGCGGAACAGGATCTTGCCCGGCCGCTCGAGGAAGAAAGTGCCCTCGATGCGCTGGCCGCGGGTGTCGATCTGCAGGAAGCGACCGACCATGGTCTTGATCTGCGAGTTGTGCTGGTTGATCCGGGTGATCAGGTCGCGCTCGGCATCAGTCAGCGCCCGCGCTTCCTGCGCCAGGGCGGGAAAGGCGGCGAGCACGGCAGCGAAGGCGAGAAAAGTGCGGCGGATCATCCTGGTGACGTTCCCTTGATGGTCTGGAGCCGTTCACCGTTTCGTCGAAACGCCTCGCGGCACCAGGTCTTTGATCTGGCGCTTCCGGACCGCAGGGACTGCAAGTCCTGTCCGGAAGCGTCGGGCTGAGCATGCCTCTAGATAGGAATTGCGGCAACAGCTGGAAAGCTGCCGATCACGACTCGTTGTTGCCCCCTTGGCGATCCCTTTTGCCGCGGGCGATCTCGGTGGCCAGCGCCGCGAGCTTGTGGGTCCAGAAGCCGCGGAAGCGCTCCAGCCAGTCGTCGATATCGCGCAGCGGCGAGGCATCGAGGCTGTAGACGCGCCGGGTGCCCTCGGGCCGAACCGTGGCGAAGCCAGAGTCGCGCAGGACCTTCAGATGCTGGCTGACGCCTGCCTGGCTGATGCCGAACTCGGCGGCAATGACCTCGACCACCTCGCCCGACGCGTGCTCGCGCTCGGCGAGCAGCTCAAGGATACGGCGGCGGACCGGGTCGCCGAGAACGTCGAACGCGTGCATCACATCTCCGGAGGCGCCGCCTCGCCGGTGTAGAATTGCCGCGTCGCCTCGGCCGCCGTCAATGCCTGGTCGCGGCTTTCGCCGGCGGTGATGGCAGCGACGCCCCAGCCGTCGCTGGCCGTGCGGATGAACTGTTTGGCCTCCGGCAGCTCATGCCAGCCGGCGGCCGCTTCCTGCGGCAGGTCGGCATCGGGTTCGGCGAGGTGGCGGGCCAGCCCCATGAAGGCGAGGTCCCAGCCGACCCCGACGGCGCCCGGGCCAAAGCGGTCCCAGTGCGGGTCGATGAAGGCGACGTGCTCGAGCTGGAGCCGCGCGCCGTCGGCATCGGGGGAGAGCGTGATGGTGATCCAGCTGGTGGCGCCGGCGAACTCCCAGGTGGCGGCAATCCGGCGCTGCGGTTCGCATTCGGTGATGGTGCCGCCGGCATTGTTCTCGACCTGATAGCGGCCGCCGAGCCGCAACTCGCCGGTCACCGGCGAAAACCAGCGGCGGAGACGCTCGGGATTGGTGACGGCGTCCCACAGGTCGGCGAGGTCGGTGTCGTAGACGTGGCTGGCAACCACCGCCTTGGCGGGCTTGCCGTCGCGTTCGAGGTTGCGCACCGAGCGGGACATGGCGTTGACGTGGGCAGTGAGATCGAAAGGCATGGTTCGCGTCCTCCTATATCAGGTGACGCTTATATAAGGTGCAACTAATATTGTGTCTAGATGCCTGGCCAAATCCGCTGGGTGGGAGCGGGCGAGGACGACGCTTCGCCCTCGCTGCCTCAGTATCCGTCGGCGTTGTTGCCGACGAGGATTTCGCGTTTGCCGGCGTGGTTGGGGCCGGAGATGACGCCTTCCTTTTCCATCCGTTCGATCAGCGTTGCGGCCTTGTTGTAGCCTACCGCCAGGCGGCGCTGGATATAGGAGGTCGAGACCTTCTTGTCGGTCAGCACGACGTTGACGGCCTTGTCGTAGAGCTCGTCGCCCGAACCGCCGTAGTCGTCGCCGCCCCCACCGGCGGCCATGCCGCCTTCGTCCATCTCGTCCTCGTCGGCGACGATGGCATCGAGATAGTCCGGGGCGCCCTGCGCCTTGAGGTGATTGACCACCGCCTCGACTTCGCTGTCGGCGACGAATGGGCCATGCAGGCGCCGGATACGACCGCCGCCGGCCATGTAGAGCATGTCGCCGTTGCCGAGCAGCTGTTCGGCGCCCTGTTCGCCCAGGATGGTGCGGCTGTCGATCTTGGACGTCACCATGAACGAGATGCGGGTGGGGAAGTTGGCCTTGATGGTGCCGGTGATGACGTCGACCGACGGGCGCTGCGTGGCGGTGATGACGTGGATGCCGGCGGCGCGAGCCATCTGCGCGAGGCGCTGCACCGAGCCTTCGATTTCCTTGCCGGCCACCATCATCAGGTCGGCCATCTCGTCGATGATGATGACGATGAAGGGCAGCGGCTCGAGGTTGAACTCCTCGCTCTCGAAGATCGCCTCGCCGGTCTCACGGTCGAAGCCGGTCTGCACGGTGCGGGTGATCACCTCGCCCTTGGCCTTGCTCTCATTGACCCGCTGGTTGAAGCCATCGATGTTGCGCACCCCGATCTTCGACATCTTGCGGTAGCGGTCTTCCATCTCGCGCACTGCCCACTTGAGGGCGACGACAGCCTTTGATGGGTCCGTAACGACCGGAGTCAGGAGGTGCGGGATGCCGTCATAGATCGACAGTTCCAGCATCTTGGGGTCGATCATGATCAGCCTGCACTGCTCCGGGGTCATCTGGTAGAGCAGGCTGAGAATGAAGGTGTTGATGCCCACCGACTTGCCCGAGCCGGTGGTGCCGGCGATGAGCAGATGCGGCATGCGCGCCAGGTCGGCGATGATCGGCTCGCCGCCAATGGTCTTGCCCAGGCAGATCGGGAGCTTCCCCTTCATCTTCTCGAAGTCGGACGAGGCCAGCATTTCGCGCAGGTACACGGTCTCGCGCACCTCGTTGGGCAGCTCGATACCGATGGCGTTGCGGCCGGGGACCACGGCGACGCGCACCGAGATGGCGCTCATCGAGCGGGCGATGTCGTCGGCCAGCGAGATGACGCGGCTCGACTTGATGCCGGGCGCGGGTTCGAGCTCGTAGAGGGTGACGACGGGGCCGGGGCGGACATTGATGATGTCACCCTTGACGCCGAAATCGGCGAGCACGGATTCGAGCTTGCGCGCCATGGCCTCGAGACGCTCCGGCGCATGCTCGGGGCTGGCGCCCTTGTGCTTGGGCGGGGTCAGCAGGCTGAGCTCGGGCAGCTCGAAGCCATGCGGCTCGTCGAGGAGTGAGCCTTGCGCCTCGCGGGCGGCGCGCATGCCGGGCTGCGGCCGCGGAGCGGGCGCCACGACGCGCGGCGACACCACCGGTGCCGTCTGATGACCGGCCGGGACGTGCGGCATCGGCGCCGGGCTGCGCGAGGCAGCCATCGGGCCGCGCAGCGGGGTCTGCATCTCCCAGCGCGGCATGTCGGGCTCGTCATCGGGCTCGGGCGGATAGTCGTCGAATGGCGGTTCGTCATGCGCGTCGACGATCGAGCGGCGCTCGACGGCAAGCGCCGGATCGGCGCGAACCGTCGGGGCGGACGGCGCATGGCCGTGAAGGCTCGGCTCTACGGCGTCGCCACGCCAGGCTTCCGCCTCGGCTTCGGCGGCGCGGCGCTGGGCAATACCGGCGCGGGCGCGACGCAGGGCGGTGCGGGCGGAAAAGCCCAGATGGACGGCATAGCCGAGGATCACGTCGAAGATCGAATCGCTCTCAGGCTCGTCGTCATCGGCGGCCGTAGCGGCGCCCTTGGCGGCGGCCGGCTTGCCCTTTGCCTTGCCCTTGGGCAGCTCGGGCAAGCTGACTTTGCCCAGCCCCATGGCGATCCAGAACAGGGCCAGGGTCGGGGCGGCGATGATGATGGCGAACAGCACGGCGGTGACCGGCTGCGGAGTGGCGCCGGTCGCGAGGACGGCCAGATTGGTAAAGCTCTGCCCGACAAGGCCGCCCAGCCCGGTGGGCAGCGGCCAGCTCTCGGGTGCGACGATGAAGGCGAACAGGCCGCAGCTCAGCACGCTCGCGGCGATCCAAGCGGCGAGCCGCAACGCCATGCGGCTGGGCACGCGGTGGCGAATCAGCCCCCAGCCCCAGAGCGCCGGCGGCACCAGGAGGGTCAGGATGCCGAGGCCGAACACCTGGAACGCCATGTCGGCAATGACCGCGCCGGGGAAGCCGAGCCAGTTCCTGGCCGGTTCGCCCGAGGCGTAGGAAAGACTTGGGTCATCCACCGACCAAGTGGCGAGGGACACCAGGACGATGGCCACCAGTCCCAGGATGATCGCACCCATCAGGCGGACGGGAATGCGGATGGCTATGGCGGGGGCGGTCTCTCGACGGGCGTCTTCGAGCAGGTGCTGTGCCGGCATCGTCTGGTACACTCTACAAACGGAACGCTGAACCGGCGGCAGACGGCGCGCCGATCGAAGCTTGATCCTAGGCGGTTAGGGTTAATCCGGTGCTAACCGGCGAGGGGTGGGGTGCCGAGGGGGCAGCTCGCACGAGCTCAGCTCATTGGTGCGCCGGAAAGGTCCGAAAGGGCCCTCCCCGTTTCGGGGGCGTAGGGGAGGGCCGTCGGTTTGGTGGACCTGCCGCGGCCGGCCGTCGAGGAGGTTTCAACGACCGGCCGCGCTTGGGGGGTCCGCCGCACGGGGACAACTACACCATAGGATGGCGGTCGTTTGGCCTGCGTGATGTCAACGTGAGCATGGCCGGTTAGCCGAAAGTTGCAGCGTCCTGCTCGCCGCGATGACACCCGAGCCTGCCCGCCCGTGCCTAACCCTATGCCGGATTGCCGCTTGCAAATAACTGACCAGTCAGTTAGTAGATACATGACCTGTGAGTCAGTAAGGCGATGAAGCGTGGATAACACCGATAGTGAGCGTGGGCCGAAATTCCGCCGGCGGGCCGAAGCCCGGCCGGACGAAGTGCTCGACGCAGCCCTCGAACTGTTCATCGAGAAGGGCTTCGTGGCGACGCGGGTCGAGGACATCGCGAGGCGGGCAGGGCTGAGCAAAGGCACGGTCTATCTCTACTTCCCGTCCAAGGAGGCGCTGCTCGAGGGATTGGTGCGGCGGGCGATCCTGCCGATCGCCGACTCGGCGCTGAGCACGCTGCACGATTACGAGGGAGACCCGCGGATCGTCTTGAGCATGGTGCTGACCATGCTGGCCGGGCGGATCGGCGACCCCAAGGTGATGGCGATGCCCAAGCTGATCTTCCGTGAAGCGATGGGGTTCCCCGGGCTCGCCGAGATGTACCGGCGCGAGGTACTGGATCGGGTTATTCCAGCCGTGGAGGGCCTGATCCGTCGCGGCATGGAGCAGGGATACCTGCGGCAGGTCGACCCCAGCCTCACCATCCGTTCGATCATCGGGCCGCTTATGCTGCATGTGGCGATGGCGGAGATCTTCGGCATCGCTCCGGAGGGCGGGCTGCAGATGGACAAGCTGGTGGAGAACCACCTGAGCATCCTGTTCGACGGGCTGAGTGCCCCGCCGAGCGCCAAGCAGTGGTCGAGCAGCTGAGGAGGCGATGATGGACGGTCTTCTCGCCTGGCTGGTCGGCCTCGTGGCATTGGTGATCCCGGGCTTCGGCGCCAGCGAGGCGCCACGCTACAACGGCTATGTCGAAGCACGGTATGTCTACGCATCCTCGACCACCGCCGGGCCGATCGAAACAGTCTCGGTGCGCGAGGGCGATGCCGTGCAGGCCGGCGATCTGCTGTTCCGGCTGCGCTCGGAGCAGCAGCTGGCGCTGCTCTCGGGCGCCGAGGCGCGGGTCGCGGCGGCGGAAGCCGGACTGAAGAACCTCACCACCGGCAGCCGGGCCGACGAACTCGAGGTGATTCGGGCGAGCCTCGAAAAGGCCGAGGCGGACATGGGCCTCGCCCGCGACAGCGCCACGCGCAGCGAGAAGCTATTCGCCCAGGGACTGGTGCCGCAATCCAAGCTCGACCAGGACCGGGCGACGCTGGCCAGCGCCGAAGCGGCGGTGCGCCAGCTCGAGGCGCAGCTCAAGGTGGCCGAACTGCCCGCCCGCAGCGAACAACAGCTGCAGGCGGAGGCCAATCTTGCGGCCGCGCATGCCGATGCCGAAAAAGCCAATGCCGATCTGGGCGACCGCACCATCACCGCGCCGGCGGCAGGGCGGATCGAGCGGGTGTTCTTCGATCCCGGCGAGATCGTCGCGGCGGGAACGCCGGTCGTCTCGATCCTGCCGGCGGGGGCGCTCAAGGTGAAGTTCTATGTGCCGGAGGCGGCGCGGACCGGCTTCGCGCTGGGGGACCAGGTGGCGGTGAGCTGCGACGGCTGTCCGGATGGCCTCACCGCCAGGGTCAGCTTCTTTGCGTCGGACCCGCAGTTCACTCCGCCGGTGATCTACTCGCGCGATGAGCGGCAGCGGCTGAGCTACCTGGTGGAAGCGACGCTCGATGCCGCAAGCCTCCATCCGGGACAGCCGGTGACGGTGGAGCGCAGGTAGATGGGCGAGCCGCTGGTCATCGACGTGCATGGCCTCACCAAGAATTTCGGACCCAAGCGCGTGGTCGATCACTTCGATATCCAGGTGCCGAAGGGGGCGATTTACGGCTTTCTCGGCCCCAACGGCTCGGGCAAGACCACCACCATCCGGATGCTGTGCGGGCTGCTGACGCCGGACGAGGGCGAAGGCACCTGCCTCGGTTTCGATGTGCGGAAGGAGGCTGAGCGGATCAAGGAACAGGTCGGCTACATGACGCAGAAGTTCTCGTATTACGAGGACCTCTCGATCCGCGAGAACCTCGATTTCGTGGCGCGGATGTACCGGCTCGACCGGCGCAAACAGCGGGTCGACCAGGCGCTGGCCGATCTGGGCCTCGCCAACCGGCAGAAGCAGCTGGCAGGCTCGCTGTCGGGTGGGTGGAAGCAGCGGCTGGCGCTGGCGGCATGCCTGCTGCATGAGCCGAGACTGCTGCTGCTCGATGAGCCCACGGCCGGCGTAGACCCCAAGGCGCGGCGCGATTTCTGGGACGAGATCCGGCGGCTCTCGGCGATGGGCGTCACCGTCCTGGTCTCCACTCACTACATGGATGAGGCGGTGCAGTGCGATTTCATCACCTACATCGCCTACGGCAAGAAGCTGATCGACGGCCCGTCCGCCAGGATCCCCGAAATGGTGGGGCTCGAGACCTGGCGCGTCGAAGGGCCTGACCTGGCGAAGCTGGAGGACCGGTTGCTGAAGGAGCCCGGCGTGGTGCAGGTGGCGCGCTTCGGCACCGTGCTGCACGTCTCGGGTACCGACAAGGCGACGCTGGAAGCTACGGTCGAGCGGCTCAGGGCCGAGGGCACGCATCGCTGGAGCCTCGAGGTGGCCGGGCTCGAAGAAGCCTTCATCTACCTGATGAGTGGGGCACGCGACAATTTCGCCGGTGACGGCGGAAAGGCCGCGGCATGACGCTGGGGTTCTCGCTCAAGCGCTTCGGCGCCGTGCTCTACAAGGAGTTCATCCAGATGCGGCGCGACCGCATCACCTTCGGCATGATGATCGGCCTGCCGATCATCCAGTTGTTCCTGTTCGGCTTTGCCATCAATGCCGACCCGCGCAACCTGCCGACGCTGGTGGAGCTGGGCGATAACGGACCGCTCAGCCGGGCGGTGATATCGGGGATGCAGAATTCGTCCTACTTCGCTTTCAAGGGCACGGTGATGGGGGTGGGCGAAGGCGAAGAGGCGCTGCGGCGCGGCACGGCCAATTTCGTGGTGGTGATCCCCGAGGATTTCGAGCGCGACGTGGTGCGCGGCGACAAGCCGGAGATCCTGGTAGCGGCCGACGCCTCCGATCCGTCGGCGACCGGCGGCGCCGTGGCGGCGCTCTCGGGGATCGTCAGCGTGGCGATCGCGGAGACCCTGACCGGGCCGCTGGCGCAACAGGCGGGGTCGGCGCCGTTCGCGATGGTGGTGCACCGGGAGTACAACCCGGAGGGCAGAACCTCGACCAATATCGTGCCGGGGCTGCTGGCGATCATCCTGTCGATGACGATGGTGATGATCACCGCGGTAGCGATCGTCAAGGAGACCGAGCGCGGCACCATGGAGATGCTGATCGCCACACCGGTGAAGCCGCTCGAGGTGATGTTGGGCAAGATCCTGCCCTATGTGTTCGTCGGTTATGTACAGACGGCAGTGTTCCTCGCGGCGGCGAGCCTTGTCTTCGGCGTGCCGTTCGAGGGCAGCGTCTGGGCGTTCTTCCTCGGGTTCAACCTGTTCATCGTGGTGAACCTGGCGCTGGGATTCCTGATCTCCACGGCGGCCAAAAGCCAGATGCAGGCGATGCAGCTCAGCTTTTTCACCATCCTGCCCTCGATCCTGCTCTCCGGCTTCATGTTTCCCTTCGCCGGCATGCCCGGCTGGGCGCAGTTCATCGGCCAGGCGGTGCCGGCGACGCACTTCCTGCGGGTGGTGCGCAAGGTGATGCTGAAGGGCGGCGCGGTGGCGGACGTGACCGGCGAACTCTGGGCGCTGCTGGCGATTCTGCTGGTGATCTCAGCGATTGCCATGCTCAGGTATCGACAGACGCTGGACTAGCCGCATCGTCTGCTGTCGCCTATCTGACGGGCAGACAAACGGAGTGATGAGATGAAAGCCGTGGTGTTCGAGGAATTCGGCAGCCCCCGCAAGGTTCTGAAACTCGAGGAACGACCGCTGCCGGAGCCCGGACCCGGGCAGGTGCGGGTGAAGCTGGTGCTGTCGCCGATCCACAACCACGACCTGATGATCGTCACCGGCCATTACGGCTACAAGCCGAGCCTGCCGCATGTGCCGGGCACCGAGGCGCTGGGCATTGTCGACAAGCTGGGCGAAGGGGTGACCAACCTCAAGCTCGGTCAGCGGGTGACCGGCGGGGCCAGTGCTGCCTGGGCGGAATACTACCTCGCCAATGCGCAATCGCTGGTGCCGCTGCCGGAGGGGATCGACGATGCGACGGCGTGCCAGCTGGTGTCGATGCCGCTGAGCGCCTGGCGACTGATCGGCGAGCTGCAGGTCGAGGCCGGCGACTGGATCGTGCAGAACGCGGCGAACGGAGCGGTGGGCAAGATCATCGCCAAGCTGGCGGCGGAGCGCGGGGTGAGGGTGCTGAACATCGTGCGGCGCGAGGCGGCGGTGGCCGAGCTCGCGGCGGAAGGCATCGGCGATGCCGTCTCCAGCGAACACGAGGACTGGCAGGAGCGAGCGCGTGCCATCACCGGCGGTGCGCCGATCCGGCGGGCGCTGGATTCAGTGGCCGGTCGCGCCTCGGACGAGCTGTTGGACCTTGTCGCCGAAGAAGGGTGGCTGATCTCGTTTGGCGCCTTGAGCGGCCGGCCGATGCAGATCAGCGCCGATAACCTGTTGTTCAAGCGGGCGGTGGTGAAGGGCTTCTGGGCCGCCAAGCCGTCGAGCTTCCACACGCCCGAGCAGATCAAGGGGGCGATCGTCGAGTTTGTCGGCAAGGCAGCGCGCGGCGAGCTGAAGCTGCCGATTGCCGAGGTGTTTCCGCTCGATCAGGCGGCCGAAGCGGCCGAAGCCAGCAACGAGAAAGGCCGCCAAGGCAAGATCGCGCTCAGGGGGAGCTGACGCCCAGAGGCGGCAGTTTCGCACCGGCGATGCCGCGCTAAGCCACCAGCCCGAACATCTGGTCTTGGCGCTGGCGCAGGGCGTAGAGCCTCGTGCTCTGGTCGGGCCGGGCGTTGGCGGTGGTGAGCAACTCGCCTTTTTTCACCGGAGCGGTGACCTTGCCGCCTTCGAGCAGGCCGACCGGCACGGCGTGCTGGCGGCGGGCATCTTCGACAGTGAGGATGAAGCTGCGGTAGCAGGTTTCGCCGATGGCATCGAAGGACTCGCCTACCGCCAGGTCGCGCTTGGCGACGGCGCAGACCTCGGCGACGGGCGTGGGCATCGGCACCATGTCAGGCCTGCCGTAGAGCATGATGCGCGCCGCGGTCAGCGGCACTTCCAGCGAGGTCAGGTGGTAGGGGCGGAAGAAGGCGTAGTACGGCCCCTTGCCGACATGCAGATCGTCCATGCGCTCGATGATGCGCGGATGCTCGGCCTCGACGATGACGAAGACGCCGGGTGCCACGCCCTTGCCGATGGTGAAATCGACGACGCCCTTCTTGTCGAGAATGCCGCCATCCGCCTTCGGGATCAGCACCTTGACCATGTCGTCGCGGTCGGCCTTCGGCCCGTGCATACCCGGCACGTCGGGCACCAGACCGGTGGCGTTGGCGATGCAGGCCATCTCCACCATGGTCTTGCTGCCATCGACGAACTCCACCAGCATGCGCGGGTTCATGTTCCGGCGGATCGCTTCCTCGCGATAGTCATCGGGAACCGCGTCGTGATTGAGCGGGTTGTTCTTGCCCTTGCCGGCCGAGACGATCCGGTAGCCCAGGGCCGAGGCGAATTCGATCAGCTCCATGCAGCTCGAAGGCTCGTCGCCGGCGCCGACCGAATAGACGACACCGAGGCGGTCGGCCTCGCGCTTCAGGTAGGGGCCGATGGTGACGTCGGCCTCGACATTCATCATCACGAGGTGCTTGCCGTGCTCCATCGCGGTCAGACAATAGTCCGCCGCGACGCCAGGCTTGCCGGTGGCATCGATGACCACGTCGATCAGCGGATTCTTGACCAGCGTTTCGGCCGAGGTGACGGCCATCTTGCCGGCCTCGATGGCGGCGGTCACCTTGCTTTCGGTGTCGGCTTCGACGGCATGCGCATCGTCGCCATAGGCGATGGCCATGGCGGCGCGCGCCGTGTGGGGCCGGCGGGTGGCGATGGCCGCCACCTCGATGCCGCGCATCAGCCCGCCCTGGGTCACGAGGTCGGTGCCCATTTCGCCCGAACCGATGACGCCGATGCGGATCGGCTTGCCCGACTCGGCCCGCGCCTTGAGGTCGCGGGCGATGCCGGTCAGATGCACATTGGTGAGCGGGGTCGGGGGGTTGATGGGCTTCATGCGGGGTGCTCTACCACCGGGGCGGCAACATGGGAACCTGAGAGATGACCGGCCAGCTCGATGTGATTCGCGAGGGGAACCTGGGGATCATCGCCCTCAATCGGCCCGAGGCGATCAACGCGCTGAGCCTCGAGATGATCGACGGCATCACCCGGGCGCTCGAGCAGTGGGCCGATGACGACGAGATCCGGCTGGTGCTGTTCGAGGGGCGTGGTCCGCGCGGCTTCTGCTCGGGCGGTGACGTCAGGGCGGTGCGCCAGGCGGTGCTCGATGGACGAGCGGAAGCCGGGGACGCGTTCTTTGCCGCCGAGTACCGGATGAACGGCATCATCGCACGCTATGGCAAGCCGCTGGTGGCGTTGACGCATGGCATCGTGATGGGCGGTGGCATCGGCATCGCCGGCCACTGCGCCTTCCGTTTCACCACCAGCGAGGCGCGCTTCGCCATGCCGGAAGCGGCGATCGGCTTCACCTGCGACGTCGGGGTGAACTTCATCCTCGGCAAGGCGCCGGTGCATCGGGCGCTGGCCTTCGCCATGGCGGGGGTGCCGGTCGGCGCCGCCGATGCGCTGGCCCTGGGGCTGACCGACTGCGCGATCGATCCGGCACGGATCGAGGCGGTGCGGAGAGGGATCGTAGCGGCGGCCGGCGCGACGCGGATTGAGGCGGCGCTCGGGGCGCTGATGCAGGCCGAGATGGCGCCGGTCGGTGAGGCGGTGCTGTGCGCGGCGGCGGACCGGCATCAGTCGCTCGACTGGACCGACACGGCGGCAATCGTCGGCACGGCCGGCCGCGAGCCGCAACTGGCGCAGCTGGCCCTGCGTTCGCCGACCAGCCTCGTCGCCATTGCCGAAAGCCACCACGCCGCCCGCCGCATGGTCGAGATCGCCGAGGTGCTGGCCGCTGACCTGCGACTGGCGCGGCTAATGTCGCGACTGCCGGATTTCGCCGAAGGGGTGCGGGCCGTGCTGGTCGACAAGGACCACAAGCCGCAGTGGCGACCCAAGGCACTGGAGGGGGTCGATCGCGCCGCCATCCGGGCGGTGCTCGGCCTCGCCTGAGGCCGCCGAACTTAGCACTTCCTAAACCGTTCCATCGGATGCTGGCGCCGGGCAGAAGTCCACGGGGGCAGCCAAGTTATGGCTCAGGCACGCAGCAGAACCATCGCCTTGCCGGCGATCGTCGATCTCGACGCGCTCGATCCTATTCGCGACGAACTGGTGGACGCCATCGAATCCGGACCGGTTACGGTCTCGGGGGCGGCGATCGAACGGGTGGCGACCAATGCGCTGTTCATGCTGCTCAGCGCCGCCGAGACCGCCCGTCGCAACAATTTCGCATTTGCGGTCAGCGCGCCCTCCGAGGCGTTTCAGCTGGCGGTTTCGCGGCTGGGGCTTGGGGCTCCGTTCGCCGCGATCATGGAAGGGTAATTCATGCGTGTACTGACGGTCGACGATTCCCGCACCATTCTCGCCATGCTGCACCATACGCTCAGCAATGCTGGCTTCGAGGTGCTGCAGGCAGAGGACGGCCAGAAGGGCCTTGACGTGCTCAAGAACGAGAGCGTCGACGTGGTGATCACCGACATCAACATGCCGGTCATGGACGGGATCGAATTCATCCGGAACGTCCGCGCCTCGGGCATGCACAATTCCCTGCCGATCCTCATCCTCACTACCGAAACCAGCCAGGACAAGCGCGACCAGGGGCGCGCCGCCGGCGGCACCGGGTGGATCGTCAAGCCGTTCGATCCGGAGAAACTGATCTCGGTGATCCACCGCGTGGTGCACTGAGCCGCCGCTGAGCACCTGCGCCTGCCCCGCCTCTTCGGCAACCCAGAAGGGTTCGTGACTAGTCCATGAGCGACCTCGACGACTTCAAGGCCACCTATTTCGACGAGTGCTCGGAGCTGCTGCTCGAACTGGAAGAGCAGTTCGCGGCGATCGAGGAGGGCGATCATTCGAGCAACCGGCTGAATGCGGTGTTCCGCGCCATCCACTCGATCAAGGGTGGCGGCGGGGCGTTCGGGTTCCAGGGGCTGGTGGGGTTCGCGCACGCCTACGAGACGCTGCTCGATCATGTGCGCGACGGGCGCGTGGAACTCAGCGAGCCGGTGGTGGCGCTGTGCATCCGGGCCAACGATATCGTCGCCGACTTTGTCGCCGCGGCGAGGGACGGCTCCGAACTCGAAAGCGGCTACGGGGCCGAGGAGAAGCTGCAGTTCGACACCCTCACGTCGGGCGACCCGGACATGCTGGGCGAACCGATGGAAGAGTTCGACATCGACTTCGTGCCCGTCATGGTGAGCATCGCCGGCGCCGAGGACGACCCGGTGCTCGAAGAGCCGCTGGGCCTGGCTGTGCTCGACGATGCATTCGAGGCGCCGCCGCTGGCGCCGGAAGCGCGGCACTGGATCATCCGTTTCACGCCGCATTCCGAGCTCTATGCGCGCGCCAACGATCCGCTGCTGCTGCTGCGCGAACTGGGGACGCTCGGCGCCATCGAGGTGCGGGCGGTGCTCGACGAGATTCCGGCGCTCGCCGACTTCGAGCCGTTCGGGGTCTATTGCAGCTGGGAGATCACGCTCACTTCCGAGACCGCGACCGAGGCGTCGATCGCCGAGGTGTTCGAATTCGTCGAAGGCAATTGCGACCTCGAGATCGTTCGCGGCGAGGCGCCGTCGGCCGAGGCGGCGCTCGATGCCGAAATCGAGGCCATGCCGTCGTTTGCCGAGCTGATGGCCGATGTTGGGGCGGTGGAGGCGGTAGAGGCGCCCGTCGGGCAGCTGCTCAGCTTCGAGGCGCTGGCCGAGAGCATGAAGCCGGCGCTGAAGGCGGCGCCGCCGTTGATGCCGCCACCGCTCAGGCAAGCGGCCCCGGCCGAAGAGTTCGAAGGCGAGAACGATCGCCGCTCCGGCGTCGAGGACCGGCGCAACGGGGTGCAGTCGATCCGCGTCGATCTCGACAAGATCGACCGCGTGGTCAACATGGTGGGCGAGCTGGTGATCACCCAGTCGATGCTCACCCAGCAGATGGATGAGACGCTGCGCGCCCGCTACCAGGAACTGGTGCGCGGCCTCGAGGTGCTGGCGCAGACGACGCGCGGGCTGCAGGACTCGGTGATGTCGATCCGGGCGCAGCCGGTGAAGACGGTATTCTCGCGCATGCCGCGGCTGGTGCGAGAACTGGCCGGCAAGACCGGCAAGAAGATCCGGCTCGAGACCATCGGCGAGAATACCGAGATCGACAAGACGATCATCGAGCAGCTGAGCGACCCGCTGACCCACATGATCCGAAACTCGGCCGACCACGGCATCGAGAGCCCGGAAAGGCGGCTGGCGGCGGGCAAAGCCGAAGGCGGGGTGATCCGGCTCTCGGCCGAACAGGCGGGCGGCAATATTCTCATCGCGGTGGAAGACGATGGCGGCGGCATCAACCGCGAGCGCGTGCTGCAGGTGGCGCGCGACCGCGGCGTGGTGGGACCGGAGCAGACGCTGAGCGACGAGCAGATCGACCAGCTGATCTTTGCGCCGGGCTTTTCGACCGCTTCGGAAGTCTCCGACATTTCCGGCCGTGGCGTCGGCATGGACGTGGTGCTCAGCAACATCAAGAAGATCGGCGGCTCGGTGCACGTGAAGAGCTGGACCGGCAAGGGCACGCGGATGACGCTGCGCCTGCCGCTGACGCTCGCGGTACTCGACGTGATGCTGGTGAAGGTCGCCGGTTCGCCCTACGTCATTCCGCTCTCCTCGATCGTCGAGACCATCCAGTGCGCGCGGGCCAATTTCTCGCGCATGCCCACCGGCGGCCAGGTACTGCAGGTGCGCGGCGAATACGTGCAGGTGGTCGACCTCGCCTCCCGCTTCGCCATGACCACCGAGGTGGCGCGCGACAACCGCTTCGTGGTGCTGTGCGAAGCCGAGGGCGGGGTGAAAGTCGCGGTGATCGTCGACGACATCATCGGCCAGCAGCAGGTGGTGATCAAATCGCTGGAGGAGAACTTCCAGTCGATCGAAGGCATCGCCGGCGGCACCATCCTCGGCGACGGCAACGTGGCGCTGATCGTCGACGTGCAGGGTTTGAAATCACCGACGGCGGCGCATAAGAGCGCGGCCTGATCGGACGAAATTGATGCCAGGCCAGGAGGCCGGCAGGAAAGGCAGAAGACCAGATGGAAGCTCTCGCATTCAAGGACGACATGGCCTCGGGCGCCAGCGTCGCCGGCGCCAACTCGATGCAGCTGATCGCCTTCTCGATCGGCGAACAGACCTATGGGGTGGAGATCACCACGGTGCGCGAGATCCGCGCGTGGAACGGCGCAACGCCGCTCCCCAACACCCGGGAATTCGTGCGCGGGGTGATCAACCTGCGCGGCACGATCGTGCCGATCTTCGACCTGCGCGCCCGCTTCGGCGAAGGCCAGACCTCGCCCACCAAGAACCACGTGGTGGTGGTGATGAGCGTCGGCGAGAAGTGGGTGGGCATCCTGGTCGACGCGGTGTCCGACATCCTGACCGTGGCCAAGACCGACATCCACAATGTGCCCGAGGGCAACTCGATCGACACGGAGCTGCTGAACGGCATCGTGACGCACGAGAACCGCATGGTCGGACTGATCGACCTGCATGCGGTGGTCTCCGGCGCCAAGATGGACAGCTGAGGCGGAGCCATCGCCGAGCTGCAGGGCCGCCCGCGCGGGCGGCCCTTTTCTTTTTTGAGTCATCTGGTCTGGCGCGGGCTGACCCCCACCCCTGTCCCCTCCCCCTAAGAATGGGGAGGGAGACCCTCACACTGAAATCGAGGCTATCGTCTCCCTCCCCCTGTTTGAGGGGGAGGGGGCAGGGGTGGGGGTCAGCCCGCACCAGCGCTTGAGCATTTTCTCGGTCGCTAGTGAAAATTCCGCCCCGACGGCAGGGCGGCATAGGCCTCGCGGTCGAGTTGTTCGCGGCGGCGGCGTTCGCCTTCGTCGCGACCGGGCTGCGGTCCCGTCCGGCCTTCATCGCCATGCGCCAGAACGGCATTGCCGATATCGAGCCCCTGCGCCAGCTCGAGCAGGTTGGGGGTGAAATCGGTGAAGCTGCGGGAGACGAGGTGGGTCACCAGCCCCTCGCGCTGCAACTGCCCGCGCACCGCGAGGAGGCGCGAGCTCAGGACGACGCGGCGGTTGGCGTCGAAGGTCTTGTTCCACACGATGATGTTGGCGATCCCCGTCTCGTCCTCCAGCGTCATGAAGATCACGCCGCTCGCGGTGCCCGGCTGCTGGCGCACCAGCACCAGGCCGGCGGTCTCCACGATGGCGCCGTTGGGCCTGTCGATCAGGTCGGCGCAGCGAAGCGTGCCGCGCCGGTCGAGTTCGGGCCGCAGGAACCCCACCGGGTGCCCTTTCAGCGACAGCGACAGCGTGCGGTAGTCGTGCACCACCGACTCTCCGGGAGCCATGACCGGGAGGTCAGTGTTGGCATCATCGGGTTTCGAGATTCGCTTCGAGATCGAGAACAGCGGCAACTGTTCGGCGCCCGCCACGCCGTTGAGGCCGCGCACCACCCACAACGCCTCGCGCCGGCTTAGCCCCATCGAGCCGAAGGCATCGGCCTCGGCCAGCTTTTCCAGCGTCGCCACTGGAATGCCGGTGCGCACCCAGAGATCGCGGATCGAGGCATAGCCGTCGCCGCGGCGGGCGACGATCAGGTTGGCATGGTCCTGCTTGAGGCCGATCACCTGCCTGAGGCCGAGGCGGATTGCCTTGGTCGACAGGATATCGTCGCGCATTTCGGCATGCTGCTTCATGATCCGCTGGCGCGCCGGGGTGCCGTCTTCCAGTACGTGCAGCCAGTCGGAGCGGTTGACGTCGGCCACCCGCAGCTCGACCCCGTGCTCGACGGCATCGCGGACGATCTGCGCCGGAGCGTAAAACCCCATCGGCTGGCTGTTGAGCAGGGCGCAGGCGAACACGTCGGGGTAGTGGCACTTCATCCAGCACGAGGCATAGACGAGCAGGGCGAACGAGGCGGCATGGCTTTCGGGAAATCCGTAATCGCCAAAGCCCTCGATCTGGGCAAAGCAGCGCCTGGCGAAATCCTCGGCGTAGCCATTGGCCTTCATGCCAGTGAGGAACCGGTCCTTCAGCGTATGGATGGTGCCGTTGCGCCGGAAGGTCGCCATGGCGCGGCGCAGCTTGTCGGCCTCGCCCGGGGTGAAGCCCGCAGCGACGATGGCGATCTGCATCGCCTGTTCCTGGAACAGCGGCACGCCATGGGTACGTGCCATCACCTCGTAGAGGGCCGAGGGCATCTCCTCCACCGGCTCGAGCCCCTGCCGGCGCTTCAGGTAGGGATGCACCATGCCGCCCTGGATCGGGCCAGGGCGGACGATCGCGACTTCGATGACGAGGTCGTAGAATTCTTTGGGCTTGAGCCGTGGCAACATCGACATCTGCGCCCGGCTTTCGATCTGGAACACCCCGATAGTGTCGGCGCGATGCGTCATCCGGTACACCGGCGCCTTCACCTCAGGCTCCGCCTCTTCGGCCATCAGCTGCGGCAGCGTGACCTCGCGATCGTAATGCTGGCGCAGCAGCTCGAACGAACGGCGGAGGCAGGTGAGCATGCCGAGCGCCAGGATATCGACCTTGAGGATGCCCAGCGCATCGATATCGTCCTTGTCCCACTCGACGATGGTGCGGCTTTCCATCGCGGTTTTCGAGATCGGCACCAGGCTTTCGAGCGAATCGCGGGTGATGACGAAGCCGCCGACATGCTGGCTGAGGTGGCGCGGGAAGGATTTCAGCACCGGCACCACATTGAACATCTGCGTCAGGGTCGGATCGTCGGGATCGAGCCCCAGCATTCTGATGCCCTTCAGATCGGCGGCATTGCCCCAGCCCCAGTGCAGCTGGTTGAGCGCGCCGATGATGTCGTCGGAAATGCCGAATACCTTGGCGGTTTCGCGAATGGCGCTCTTGGAGCGATAGGAGATGACGGTGGCGGTGAGGCCGGTCCGCTCGCCACCGTACTTATTGTAGACATACTGCATCACCTCTTCGCGCCGCTCGTGCTCGAAATCGACGTCGATATCGGGCGGCTCGTCGCGTTCGGTCGAGAGGAACCGGCCGAACACCAGGGTGACCTTGGTGGGGTCGACCTCGGTAATGCCGAGGCAATAGCAGACCGCCGAATTGGCGGCCGAGCCGCGCCCCTGGCAGAGGATCTTGAGCGTATGCCGGGCATGGCGCACCACGTCCTCGACGGTGAGGAAGTAGGAGGCATAACCCTTGTAGGCGATAAGGCAGAGCTCGCTCCACAGGCTCTGCTTGATGCTGTCGGGGATGCCGTCGGGATAGCGTCCGTGCGCGCCTTCCCAGGTCAGCCGCTCCAGCGTTTCCTGCGCCGTCTCGCCATTGCCGATGGTTTCGGTCGGATAGTTGTATTTCAGCTGGTCGAGGCTGAAGCCTATGCGACCCAGCAGCACCAGCGTCTCAGCGATCGCATCGGGATGTTCGGCAAACAGCCGGGCCATCTCGCTCGCCGGCTTCAGGTGCCGCTCGGCGTTCTGCTGCAGCCGGCGGCCGGCGGTTTCGAGCGTCAGGTGCTCGTGGATGCAGGTCACCACGTCCTGGACGATCTTGCGGTTGGGCTCGTGGTAGAGCACGTCGTTGACCGCCAGCAGCGGCACGCCGGCCCCGGCGGCCATGTCGGCCAGCCGGTTGAGCCGCGCCCGGTCGGTGCCCTTGAAGGTCACGGCGGCAGCGAGCCAGACATTGCCGGGGCTTAGCTTACTCAGCCGTTCGAGCGTCGCAGCCGAGTGTTCCCAGCGGGTTTCGTCGGCATGGAGGATCAGCAGCTGGCCGGCGATGAACTCCTCGAGGTCGGCGAAATGGAGCACGCATTTGCCCTTCTCGCTTTCCTCGCGCAGGTTGCCGCGGCTCAGCATGCGGCAGAGCCGGCCATAGGACTCGCGGTCGGAGGGATAGGCGACGATGTCGGGGGTGCCGTCGGCAAAGCAGAGCCGCACCCCGACGACATAGCGGAAGTCCGGCGCCGTATCCTTGAGGTCGCGATGCGCGACGTAGCCGCGCACCACGCCGGCAAAGCTGTTGCGGTCGCAGATGCCGACGCCGCTCAGCCCCAGGGCGATCGCCGCCGAGACCAGCTCCTCGGGGTGCGAGCCGCTCCGCAAAAACGAGAAGTTGGAGGTCACCAGCAGTTCGGCATAGGCGGGGCGGCTCATGCGAAGAACCCGTGCAGGAACCAGCGCGGCGCCTCGGCGGCGCCATAGAGCCCGATGCGGAAGATCCAGAACCGCCGGCCGCCATCGTCCTCGATGACGTAATAATCGCGCACCGTGGTCAGCGGGTCGAAGGCTGCGAGGGCGGAGACATGCTCGGGCTCTTGGGGCTTGGGCTTGTCGGTGGTTTTGGGGTCGTCGCGCGGATCGCGATGCTTGTTGCCGCGTTCGGGCGGCTCCAGCACTTCGAGGTTTTTGCCCGAGCGCCACCATTCGGCTTCGATCCGCTCCGGCCCCGAGGCCCTCAGGATGCGGTAGGCGATGCGCCGCCAGATGATCCGCATCGGCGGGCCATGCGGCACCTCCGCCATCACGTTGATCGGCTCCGGATGCGGCAGGAGCCGCAACGGCCGTCGCAGTTCCGGATCGGGCAGCGCCTCCGGATCATCAGGGGTTGCCGCGATCACCGGCTCGAGTTTGGCGGCCCGTTCGGGGATATGGGTGTTGACGAATTTCGAGCGGGTGAGCGCCAGCGGCCCGAGCCGGCTGGTCATCCGATCATAGAGCCGGTCGAGATCTGCTGCGCCGTCGCGCACCTCGAAGGCGCCGAGCTGCGTGCTTTGCACCTCGGACAGCGAGCTGGCGGCGAGCCGGATCATGTCGATGCCGAAGCCGGCGTCGTATTCGCCCTCGAGCCGCTCCGAGCGGTGCACGAACAGCTGGGCGATATGGTTGGGGTCGCGGGTGGCGCGGCCGGCATTGATGGTGAGGTTCATCACCTTGTGGTCGACCCGGTAGAGCAGCAGATGAAAGGTCTGGGCCCCGATACCTTCGGCTTCGAGCCTGAGGCCGAGCTGGATGGCGAGATCGCGGGCGGTCATCAGCACGTCGTCCATATAGCCGATGGGCTCGGCGAAACGGCGCTCGGCATAGTATTCGGCCACCGGCAGGCGCGGGGTGAGCCGCTCTTCGATGCGGCCCAGGGCCTGGTCGAGCCGCTCGATCAGCGAAGCGCCGAAACGGGCCTGCAGCGCCCGCCGATCCCGGCCATAGAGCTGGCCGATGGTCTTCAACCCCATCTGGTTGAGGCCTGCCACCTGCGTCTCCTCGAGCCGCAGGCCGACGATCGGCAGATTGGCGAGCGCCGCTTCCGTCTCGCCTTTGGGAACGATGCCGCCGGGCGCAAAATGCGCCAGCGCCCAGGCCGCCCCGATCGTATCGGCGATGGCGCCGGAGACGGTGAAGCCCAGGCGGCGCAACCGGTCGACCAGCAGCTCGAGCATCTTTGCTTCGCCGCCGAACAGGTGGGCCACACCGGTGATATCGAGGATCAGATCGCCATAGGGTGCGGTGGCGGCATGGACCGCGACGATCGGGCTGGCATTGGAATGCCAGTCGGCAAAATCGGCAAAGACCTGTTCGAGATAGGCCCGGTCGATCTCGCGCACCTCGAGTTCCGGCACCAGGGCCCGTGCGTCGGTGAGGTTCTGGCCGGAAATCAGGTTGGCGGCGGCCGCTGCGGCATCCACCGCGGCGAGCCGCATGGCGCCCTTCTGCTTTTCCCACAAAGCCAGCGGGCGGGATGACGCAGCCAGCGCCGGATCAGCCCGTTTGAGACAGTCGGTGGCCCAGCGGGGCAGCGACAGGGCGAGATGGCGGCGCCGTTCGGTGAACAGCAGCTGCGGGGCGGTGTCTGGGTTCGACTGAAACGAAACCATTTTCTGTCCAGTCCACAAGCATGGTCTTGCCTTCGGCGCGCTGCGTCTTGTCGCCGAGGCGGCCTTTCTCGATCTCGATCTGAAAGCGTGGGGGGCCGGGGGCACGCGGGTCGAACGGCAGCTCACCGCTCAGGGCCGGCGAGATGCGCCAGCGGAGCTTGGCCGCACTCGCCTCGCGGCCCCGGCCATAGCGGAGGAGGAACGCCGACGTTCCGGCCGCCGCGGCGCGAAGGCTCAGCCGGCGCGACACTGTGAAATCGAGCGCCTTGGGGTGGCTGGCGAGATCGGCGATCACTCCGGCCACCGCCCGGCAGGCAATGGCTTCCTCCATCGCCCAGAGCAGTTCGGTCACCGTTTCGACCCGGCCGATCACCAAGTTGGCCGGATCGATGCCGAACTGCTGGAGTCCGGCGCCATAGGGCAGTCCGAGCTCCTGGCCCTCACCCGCGAGCTGCAGGTAGAGCACGGCCTGTCGCTCGGCGGTCAGCAATTGCCGGGCCAGCCCGAAGGTGAAGCCGAGCGCCGCGCCGCTCTGGCGCTGCTCGTCGGCAAACACCTCGTGCAGCAGTCCAGGGGGAGCAACCAGCAGCTCGAGCGGATCGACAAGGCTGCCGCGATCATTGGCAGCCTTTCCAAGCCGCTCGGCCAGCATCGCCGCGCCTTCGGCCAGCAGCGGACGCTTTTCCAGAGCGGCGATTTTCAGTCGTAGGGCATCGAGATCGTGGCGTGCGAGGCCCGGCATCTGAGCCTCCCTGTTGTCAGTAATAAGAACAAATAGGGAACACCAGAGTCCGAGGGAGAGTCAAGCCGGATGAATCGGACACGCTCTGCTCACATCCTCGCGCTGCGGCATGGCGGCCCTTTCGCGATGGGTCAGGACTGCTTATGTTTTGTTCCGTGCTCCCAAGGATTCCTGCCATGTTCGAAGCGCTGCGCTCCATCTTCCAGAGACCCGATGCCACCGTGCTCTCCATGGAGCCGAAACTGGCGGTAGCGGCATTGCTGGTGCATCTGGCGGCGATCGACGGGCAGATCAGTGAGGCCGAACGGCAGGCGGTCGAGGGCACGCTGATGGATTACTACGAGCTTGGCGAGGACGAGGTCAAAAAGCTCATCCTCGAAGCGACCAAGCGCGACCAGGAATCGGTGGATTTCTATCGCTTCACCTCGGCGCTCAGCTCGCTCGACGACGGCGAAAAGCTCGAGATCATCCGGATGATGTGGCAGGTGGTGTTCGCCGACAAGCGCAACCACGAGCTCGAGGACAACATGGTGTGGCGCATTGCCGAGCTGATCGGCGTGTCGTCGCGCGACCGCACCGTGCTGCGCAACCAGATGGCGCGGGCCTGACCGATGATCATCTCGACCACGCCGACGCTCGAGGGGCGGCCGATTCGCGATTACCTGGGGATCGTCACCGGCGAAGTGATCGTCGGCGCCAATATCTTCAAGGACCTGTTCGCCGGCATCCGCGACATCGTCGGCGGCCGGGCCGGCGCCTATGAAGGCGCGCTCCGGGACGCGCGCAATGCGGCATTCGACGAGCTGCGCGCCGAGGCAAAGCGGCTGGGCGCCGATGCGGTGGTGGCGGTCGACATCGACTACGAAGTGGTCGGCCAGGCCGGCTCGATGCTGATGGTCTCGGTGTCGGGTACTGCGGTGCGGCTGTAGGGCGGATAGCTCGGCGGCCGCCAACCCCCTCACCCGTCTCGGCCTTGCGGCCGATCCACCCTCTCCCCGACGGGGAGAAGGTGGCGCGTAGCGCCGGATGAGGGGAAAGCCCGGATGGTCGAAAATCAAGGTAGCGCTAACGCTTCCACGCCTCGAACTTCCCCACAAATTCCGGCTCACCCGTCTCGCAGTCGAAATCCTTGGCTTTGTCATCGGCAGCTTTTCGCGCCAGAGCCTCGGCATCCGAGTTGGCGAGCGCATCGACATAGGCGATGTGGCAGGTGGCGCCGGGGCTGATCCGGGTCACCACCAGCACCTCGCCCTCGGGCTTGCCGTCCTCGCCCTTGGTGAAGAAACGCAGGATCGAGGCGAAGGGCTTCCAGTAGCCGTCGGCATTGGAGACGCGCCATTCGATCTTGTCGCCCAGCCGGTTGGGCGGCGGCAGCCGCTGCTTGGCGGCCTTCTCCGCGGTCGAGTCGAGGCCATAGGAGACGGCCATCCTGAGGTCGCTCTCGGACACCATCACCGGCATGCCCTTGAGGCCGGGACAGGCCCAGGTGGAGCCGAAATCGTCCGACTGCATCACCGTGCAGTCGAGGTTGAGATCGAGCCCGGTCTCGCTCGATTCGATCTGCTGGGCCATGGCCGGTGCGGCGAGCCAAAGCCCGACGGCGACATAAAGCGCACTGGCGAAAACCCGGTCGATCACGGCAAATCCTCCTTAAGGCTGCATGCCCCCCGCGCATTCGTATGCCTTGCAATCATGGCCTCGGATGGGCCACAACCCGCCCAGTTACACGCTAAGGCAGACCCAATGAATATCGACGCGATCCCGATCGGGAAGAATCCCCCCGACGACCTCAACGTGATCATCGAGGTGCCACTGGGCGGCGAGCCGATCAAATACGAGATCGACAAGGCCTCGGGGGCGCTGTTCGTCGACCGCTTCCTCTATACGCCGATGCGCTATCCGGGCAATTACGGCTTCGTGCCGCATACCCTGTGCGGCGACGGCGATCCGCTCGACGTGATCGTGATGAACTCGCGACCGCTGGTGCCGGGCGCGGTGGTGCGCTGCCGGCCGTTCGGCGTGCTGTTCATGGAAGACGACGGCGGCAAGGACGAGAAGATCCTCGCGGTGCCGGTGTCGAAGCTCACCAAGATGTATGACGGGATCAACGACATCACCGACATGCAGCCGATCCAGCTCGAGCGGGTGAAGCACTTCTTCACCCACTACAAGGATCTCGAGCCGGGCAAATGGGCCAAGATCGAAAAGCTCGGCGGCGTCGACGATGCCCGCCAGGTGATCCTCGAATCGATCGAGCGGGCCAAGGCCGCGAAGTAGCCGCGCCGGCAACTTGCCCAGGTCATCCTGGCGCAATGCTTGTCGCTCCAATTGTGAGTCCCATATCGGGGGCTCACCTTGGAGGACCGGATGAAAGCCGTACTGACCGCACTCGCCGCCACCTTGCTCCCGACCAGCGCTGCGCTGGCGCAAAGCCCGAGCAACGCGGCGATCGCTGAGATCCTGGTCGAGCGGATCGATGCCGCCGAACAGAATGTCGGCATTGCCGTCGCGGTGATCGAGAACGGCGCGCCGCGCTTTGTCTTCCATGGCCAGCCGCAACTGGGCGCCACTGGCGGGATCGACGAACACACCGTGTTCGAGATCGGCTCGGTGACCAAACTGTTCACCAATGTGCTGCTCGCCCAGGAGGTGCTGGCCGGCACGATCGACCTCGATGCGCCGATCGTGAACTACTTGCCCCGGGGCACGGCGCTGCCGGAG